>JBAWFF010000466.1:0-7963 GCA_049591635.1 Acetobacteraceae bacterium | reverse complement strand
CCTGATCGTTCGCCGCATGGGCAGCGACGAGGCGGAGACCGCGGAAGTCGCCGACCATCTGATCCGCGCCAACCTAGCCGGTCACGACAGCCACGGCGTGGGAATGCTGCCGGCGTATGTGCGCCTGCTCCAGGATCACCTCTTGGTACCGAATCAGACGCTGGAGACGGTCGTCGATTTCGGTGCGCTGCTGGTCCTCGATGCAAGGCGCGGGTTCGGCCAGCGCATGGCCGCCGAGGCGGTCCGCCGCGCGATCGAGCGCGCCCGCGAGGTCGGCGGCTGCGTATTGGGGCTTCGCAATAGCGCCCATATCGGCCGCGTCGGCACCTACGGAGAACAGGCGACGCGGGTCGGCATGGCCTTTATCGGCTACGTGAACGTCGCCGATCATCACGACATCGCCGCCCCGTTCGGCGCCGGCGAGGCGCGCCTCGGCACCAACCCGTTCGTGACCGCCGTTCCGGGGCCGAACGGCGAACCGATGGTGCTCGACATGGCGACCACCACGATCGCCGCCGGCAAGGCGCGGATCGCGCGCAACAAGGGCGTGACGGTGCCCGCCGAGTCGCTGATCGATCCGCAGGGACGGCCGACCAACGACCCGCGCGGGTTCATCGACGACAAGACCGGCGCGCTGCTGACGTTCGGGCGCCACAAGGGCTCGGGCCTCGCCATCATGTGCGAGATCATGGCCGGCGCCGTCGCCGGCGGGAAGCGGGCGGGGGAATCCTACGAGGGCGGCATCCTGAACAGCCTGTTCGCCGTCATCACCGATCTGTCGCGACTGAACGGCCCCGGCGCGGTCGCCGAGGCGGTTGCGGCGACGGCGGCGCATATCCGCTCCTCGCGGCCGGCCCCGGGGTTCGATGCGATCCTGCTACCCGGCGAACCCGAGCGCCGAAGCGCGCGCGAGCGGCGGGCGAACGGCATCCCGGTGGACGACATGACCTGGGACCAGATCCGCGAGGCGGCCGGCAAGCTCGGCATCACCGAGGCCGAGTTGGAGCGCGCGAACGCGTAGGGGCTCGCTTTCGCGTTCGCGCATCCTTGATGCGATGTGGCATTCGTCAATCGTTGAAGACGCTTCGGCGCGCCGCCACGTAACGTCATAAGACGATCCGGGCCCCTCTGGCGGAGACGCGGCACTGCCGCCAACTCCGCGATGTCGGATCACCGCCCCTGAGGGCCGTGGTCGATCCGTCGCTGGGCATTCTCGTCGCGTGATCTTCCTCCTCGGGCAACCGATGCCATCAACCAGGAGGAGCGCTACGCGATGCGTCATCAGGGAAATCCATGGAGCCTGCTGCGCGGGCTGACGAGCACGGCGGCGGTGGTGGCTCTCGCCGACGGCACCGTGCATCCCGCCGAACGTCTGGGCCTGGGCCATTACTTGCGCCAAGCCCGCATTCCTGGTCTTCAGAAGGCCAGCACGCACGCGCTGTTCGACACCTGCTTGCGTGAACTCGAACAGGGGCCGGCGGGAGGGCGCCCTGGGCTCGCCGACGTCCTGGGGGGTTTCCGCGATACGCCCTGGGCCTGGGTCGTCCTGCGCGCGGCGGAGCACGTGGCGGGCGCCGACGGGGCGGTTCATCCCTCCGAGGCGCGGGTGATCGAGACGATCCGCGCGATTCTCCATCTGCCACGCGGGGTTCCGGAGCGTTATCCGGCCTGCGTCATGCGGCGGGCCCAAGCATGAAGGCCGAATATCGGGAGCATCTGGAGAGGCTGGTAGGCTATCTGCCCGGCTGGCTGCGCCGTTTCGTCTTCTGGTTGCTGAAGCCAGGCAGCAAGTGGCTCCGTATCCCGCTCGGCGGGTTGCTGGTCGTCTTCGGCTGCTTCGGCTTCCTGCCGATCCTTGGGTTCTGGATGATCCCGGTGGGCGCCCTGCTGCTCGCCGAGGATTTTCCGGTGGTCCGCGGACCCACGATCCGGGCGATCGAGGCGGTCCAGCGCTGGTGGGAGAGGCGCCAAGGCAGGAGCCCAAGCCAATCCCGCCCTTGACCCGGCCGCCACGCTTGCGCATTTTCCCCCGCTTCCGAGGGATAGCCCAATGGCGAAGAGCAACACCGTGCAGATCAAGCTCGTGTCCACGGCGGACACCGGGTATTTCTACGTGACCAAGAAGAATGCCCGCGCCCAGACGAACAAGCTGGAACTGAAGAAATACGACCCGCGGGCGCGCAAGCACGTCGTTTTCCGCGAAGCCAAGATCAAGTAGCCCGCGGTGCCGGCGCAGCGGCCGGAGGCGCGCACCGCCGCGCTGGCCGCGCTGGGGATCGTCTACGGCGACCTCGGGACCAGCCCGCTCTATACGTTGCAGACAGTCGTGGAGGATGCCGGCGGCAAGGTCGATGCCGCCGCCGCGCTCGGCATCCTCTCGCTGATCTTTTGGGCGCTGATCATAACGATTTCGGTCAAGTATTGCCTGTTCGTGATGCAGGCCGACAATCACGGCGAGGGCGGCATCCTCGCGTTGATGTCGCTGCTTCGCCCCGGCACTGGGCGGGCAGCCGCCGGCCTGGTGGCGATGGGCCTGTTCGGCGCCGCGCTGATCTACGGCGACGGGATCATCACGCCGGCGATCTCGGTGCTCAGCGCGCTTGAGGGGGTCAATGTCGCCACCGACGCGCTGAAGCCGTACGTCATGCCATGCGCCGTGGCGATCCTGCTCGCGCTGTTCGCGGCGCAGAGCATCGGCACGGCGCGGATCGGGCGGATCTTCGGACCGGTGATGACCGCGTGGTTCGCCGTCATCGGCGTGATCGGACTCATCGCCATCCTGCGCCATCCGGCGGTGCTGGCGGCGGTGAACCCGATGCATGCGCTCGGCTTCCTCGCGCGCCACGGATGGGGCAGCTTCGCGGTCCTGGGCGGGGTGTTCCTGGCGCTGACCGGGGGCGAGGCGATGTACGCCGACATGGGGCATATCGGGCGCAACCCGATCCGCCTCGCCTGGTACTGCGTGGTCCTGCCGGCGCTGCTGCTGAGCTATGCCGGACAGATCGCCATGCTGACCGCGAACGGGAGCGCACCGCAGGGCAACCCGTTCTTCCTGATCGTGCCGGGTTGGGCGCTCTACCCGATGGTCGCACTGGCGGCGCTCGCGACCATCATCGCCAGCCAGGCGATCATCACCGGCGTCTTCTCGCTGACCCGCCAAGCGGTGCAGCTGGGCTGGTTTCCCGGGTTGGACATCCGTCAGACCTCGGACCGCGAATACGGGCAGATCTACGTGCCGTTCGTGAACTGGACGATGATGGTGCTGACGCTCGCGCTGACCATCGGGTTCGCCAGTTCCGCGCGCCTGGCGGGCGCCTACGGCACCGCCGTCTCGACGACCATGCTGCTGACGACGGTGCTGCTCTACGCGGCGATGCGCGAGGTCTGGGGCTGGTCGGCCTTGGTCGCGGCCCTGGTCGCGGGCCTGTTCCTCATCGTGGACCTCGCGTTCTTCGCCGCCAACCTGCTCAAGATTCGAGATGGCGGGTGGATCCCGCTGCTGCTCGGCCTCGTGCTGTTCCTGGTCATGACCACATGGCGGCGCGGCATCGACGCGTTGCAGCGCCGGCTCTCCGCCTTGACCGAAAAGCGGTCGAGCTTTGTCGCTCGACTGACGAAGGGGCGCATCCCGCGCGTGCCAGGGACCGCGGTGTTCCTGAGCCGCAATCCCTTGCCGGTGCCTCCGCTGCTGGTGCGTCATGTCAACGACCTCGGTGCCTTGGCGGAATCGGTCGTCACCCTGACGGTCCAGTTCGAGCGGGTACCCCGCGTCGCCGATGCCGAGCGGCTCGAGGTCGAGGTCGTGGGCGAAGGCATATGGAATATGACGGTGCGGTTCGGCTTCGTGGAGATCCCGAATCTGCCGCGGGCACTGGAAGCGGCGCGCGCGCAAGGCTGCGAGATCGATATCGGGCACGCGATTTATTTTGGTGGCCGTGACGAGGTCGTCCGGAGTCCGCGGGATCGGCTGTTGCCCGGGTGGCGGCGCGTGATGTTCGCCTTCATGTATCGCAACGCCGTCCACACGGTCGATCGCTTCGACCTGCCGCGCGATCGGTTCCTGGAGCTTGGGCGACAGTTGGAGTTGTGATGCCATGCTGGCCCGGCTGGCCCCCTTCGGCTTCGTCCTGCTTTGGAGTTCGTCCTTCGTCTCCTCGAAGACGGGCCTGCGCGATCTGTCGCCGTTGTTGTTCGTCGCCGTGCGGCTGTCTGCTTGCGGGCTGATCTTGCTGGCGCTGAGCGTCGTCTTGCGCCGATCCTGGCGCCCGCTCGGCAATGGACAATGGGCGCACTGCGCGATAGCGGGTGCCCTGATCAATGCCGGCGGCCTGCTGGCCCCGCATGTCGGTCTGACCCTGGCTCCGGCGGCGCATATCGCGTTGGTGCAGTCGCTCACGCCGCTGCTGACCGCCGTTCTCGGCGTGGTGTGGCTGCATGAGCGGTTGCATCGCGGGCAGTGGATGGGCCTCGGCTTGGGCGTGGCGGGCGTCGGGCTGGTGGTCGGGCTCGCCGCGTTCACCAGCGAAACCCGGCTCGAGGGGCTGATCCTCGCCTTCGTGGGCGTCCTGTGCCTGGTCGCCGGCACGCTCTACTTCGGCCGCTTCTGTCGCAGCATTCCGCTCCTGGTGGGCGGGGCGGTGCAGTTCCTCAGCGCCGGCGCGGTTAGCGCGATCTGCGCGGCGACCATGGAAACGACACGGGCGAACTGGACCCACGCCGCGATCGCCGCGACCGCCTGGAACACGCTCGCCGTGTCGCTCGGCGGCATGGCGCTCTACTACTACATGCTGGCGCGCGGCAGCGTCGCGGTGACCACGGCGAATTTCTACCTAGTGCCGGGCACCGCGGCGGTGCTGGCCTGGGTCTTCCTTGGCGAGCGGCTAAGCCTGCTGGCGATTCTCGGCTTGGTCGTGGCCTCGCTCGGCTGTTGGCTGGTCAACGGCGCGCCGACGCGCTTCGGGCGCCGGCCGGCGCTCAGCGCGCGGTGAACTGGCGCGCGCCGAACAGGTTCTCCTTCTCCTGCTCGGTCATCGCCCCGCGCCGCTGATTCTCCGCCAGCACCTGCACGCCGCGCTTCACCGCCGGACGGGCGGCGATCGCGTCGTGCCAGCGCCGGACGTTCGGATAATCGGCGAGGTCGATGCCACGCCGGTCGGGATTGCGGATCCAGGGGAAGGTGCAGATGTCGGCCATGCTGTACGCGTCCCCGGCGAGGTAGGCCGCCTCACCCAAGCGCTTGTCCAGCACCCGGTGCAGCCGCTTCACTTCGTTCGTGTAGCGCTCGATCGCGTAGGGAATCTTCTCGGTCGCGTAGGCGGCGAAGTGGTTGTACTGGCCGAACATCGGCCCGACGCCACCCATCTGGAACATGATCCACTGCAGGCAGGCGTAGCGCCCGGACGGGTCGGCGGGGATCAGCTTGCCGCCGGTCTTCTCCGACAGGTAGATCAAGATGGCGCCCGACTCGAACAATGTCAGCTTCTTGCCGCCGGGTCCGTCGAAATCGACGATCGCCGGAATGCGGTGATTGGGCGTGAGCGCGAGGAAGTCGGGCTTGAACTGCTCGCCCTGGCCGATGTTGATGGCGACCACCTCGTAGGGGAGGCCGAGTTCCTCGAGCGCGATATGCACCTTGTGGCCGTTCGGCGTGGGCCAGGTCCAGACTTCGATCACGATATGTCTCCGATTGCCGCGCCGGTCTCCCGAAACGGACTTTGTTCCGCCAAAGCCGCCATCTCCGCCCGAACCGCCGGCGTCTCCTCCCGCAGGAAATCGGCGATCGCGCGGCGTAGACCCGTATGCGCGATCCAGTGCGCCGAGTACGTCGGACGGGGCATGTAGCCGCGCTGGATCTTGTGGCGCCCTTGCGCGCCGGCCTCCACGCGCGACAGGCCGTGCGCGATCGCCCAGTCGATTGCCTGATAGTAGCACAGTTCGAAATGCAGGAACGGCCAGTCGCCGCGGCAGCCCCAGTTGCGGCCGTAGAGCGCGTCGGCGCCGGCGAGGTTGAGCGCGCCGGCGACGGGGGTGCCCTTATTCTCCGCCATCATCAGCACCACCCGATCGCCCAGGCGCTCCGACAGCAGCGAGAAGAAGCGCCGTGTCAGGTAGGCGCTTCCCCATTTGCGATCCACCGTGCCGCGATAGAACCGATAGAAAGCATCCCAGTGACGCTCGGTGATGGCCTCGCCCGACAGCGCGCGGAACGTCAACCCGGCGGCTTGCGCGTCGCGCCGTTCGCGGCGTAGCACCTTGCGCTTGCGCGAGGACAGCGTGCCGAGGAAGTCGTCGAAGCTCGCGTAGCCCGCGTTCTCCCAGTGGAACTGCATCCCGATCCGGCGCAGCCACCCGGCCTCGCCGAGCGCGTCCCACTCGTCCCCGGAGCAGAAGGTGACGTGCACCGAGGACAGGTTCAGTTGCCGGCACGCCTGCGTCAGCGCCCCGGCGAGCGCACCGAGCGGGACGGTCGAGCCGGGGCGGCGCAGCAAGCGCGGACCGGGTACCGGGCTGAACGGCACCGAAACCTGGAGCTTCGGGTAATAGTCCCCGCCCGCCCGCTCCAGGGCGTTCGCCCAGCCGTGGTCGAACACGTATTCGCCGTAGCTGTGCGACTTGGCGTACATCGGCGCGACCGCCAGCACCGCGCCCGCCTCGTCGCGCAGCACCGCGTGCTGGGGCAGCCAGCCGGTGCGCGCGTTGGCCGAGCCGCTGTCCTCCAGCGCGCTCAGGAAGGCGTGGCTGACGAATGGGTTGGCGCTGCCGGCGCAGGAATCCCACTCGGCCGCGTCGATCTCCGCGATCGCGGGGTGCAGGGACAGCGAAAGCGTGGCGGCGCCATCCGGCATCGGATCAGTCGATCTCGAACATGCCCTCGACCTCGACCATCGCATCGAGCGGGAGCGAGGGCACGCCGATCGTGGTGCGCGCGTGCCGACCCGCGTCGCCGAACACCGCGACGGCGAGGTCGGAGGCGCCGTTCATGACCTTGGCGTGCTCGGTGAAGTCGGAATCGCAGGCGATGAAGCCGCCCAGGCGAACGACCCGGCGCACGCGGTCGAGTTCGCCGCAGGCGGATTTGAGATGGGCGAGCACGTTGATGAACGAGAACCGCGCGGCGCGGGTTCCCTCCTCGATCGATGACCAGCGGCTGAGCCTGCCGGTGACCGCGACCTTGCCGCCGACCGCCGGCAACTGGCCCGAGATGACCACGAGATTGCCGGTGACGACGTACGGCACGTAGGTGGCGATCGGCGCCATCGCCTGCGGCAGTTCCACGCCGAGTTCGGCCAGCTTCGCCTCGATCCGCCCCGCCATGCTGCTCTCCCTGCCTCGTGTCGGCGCAGGATACGGGGATTCGCTAGCTCGCGATAACCCGGAATCCGCGCCGCCGCGCGCGCGGGTCGGCGGGCAGGTCGAGCGGCAGGAGCGGCGGGGGCGCGGCCTCGGGCTCCTCGGCGACAGCGGGGATGTCGCGGCGGCCGAGGTAATTGGCGGCGAGGTGGCGGAACACGTAGTCCAGCACCGAGGAGGCGCGATCCACCGCCGGGTCGCCTTCGACGGCGCCCGCGGGTCCGAAGCGCGTCAACGTGAACGCCTCGACGAATTCCGCCAGCGGCACGCCGTGCTGAAGGCCCAGGCTGACGGCGGCGGCGAAGCCGTCCATCAGCCCGCGCATCGCGGCGCTGTCCTTGGGCAAGGCGATGGAGATCTCGCCCAGTGCGCCATCGGCATATTCGCCGGTGCGGACGTAGACGCGATGGCCGCCGATCGCGGCCTTCTGCGTGTAGCCGGCGCGTCGCGCCGGAAGCTCCCGCCTTGCGGGTGCCGGGTGGGCGGCATCCGCCGCATCGGGGCGCGCCGGCATGAAGGCGAAGAACGGCGCCAGGGTGTCGTGCATGGCGCGATGAGCAGCGAGGTCGGCGACGGGAAACACGGTTTCGCCCGCGAGTCCGGCGGCCAGCGC
>JBAWFF010000465.1:0-13417 GCA_049591635.1 Acetobacteraceae bacterium | reverse complement strand
GTCTCCGGGCGGCCGCCGCGTACCAGCGCGAGGATGGCCTCGAGCACCGTCTCGCCGACCGGGACGCGCCGGATCAGTACCTGCGCCTCCCGCAGTTCCGCCTCGGTCATCGCGGGCGCGGGAACGGCGTCGGCGGCGCCGGTGGTGGCGATCAGCATGGCGCGCTCATCGGCGATGTCGGGGTAGCCGATGTCGATCTGCAACAGGAAGCGGTCCAGTTGCGCCTCGGGCAATGGGTAGGTGCCCTCCTGCTCGATCGGATTCTGGGTGGCGAGGACGTGGAACGGCGTCGGCAGAAGGTGCTCGTGGCCGCCGGCGGTCACCCGGCGTTCCTGCATCGCTTGCAGCAACGCCGACTGCGTGCGCGGGCTCGCCCGGTTGATCTCGTCGGCCATCAGGAGCTGGCAGAACACCGGGCCGGGGATGAAACGGAAACCGCGCCGCGCTTCGATCTCCTCCAAGACCTCGCTGCCGATGATGTCGGCGGGCATCAGGTCGGGGGTGAACTGCACCCGCTTGACCGACAATCCGGCGACGACGCCCAGCGTTTCGACCAGTCGGCTCTTGCCGAGGCCCGGCACGCCGACCAGGAGCGCATGGCCGCCCGACAGCAGCGTGATGAGCGTCTGATCCACGACGTCGCGCTGGCCGAAGATCACCCGTGCGATCTCCGCCCGGACACGCCCGATGCGGATGCCCAACGCCTCCATTTCCGCCAGCGCCGGGTGTCGTTCGTCCATGCTGTTCTCCGTAATGCCGCTGGAAAAAGCCGTGGGACTTTCCGCGGGCGGGGAAAGCTACCTATATCACGGGCGGGAACGGAAGCTCGCTAGTCCAGGGGGACGGAGACGTGAACGAGGCCATCTCTCCATCGCCGCACGCCAATGCCTCTGTCATGCCGAGTGGGCGATCCGCGCTAGGCCCCGGTCGAGCGCGCCGCGCGCCGGTTGAGTGCGGCGATCTGCCTTTTGTCATCCAGCGTGACGGCACCTGGCTGTATCGGGGCAGCCCGATCGGGCGCAAGGAGCTGGTTTGCCTGTTCGCCAGCGTGCTGAAGCGTGAGGCGGACGGGTCGTTCTGGCTGGAGACGCCGGCCGAGCGCGGCCGGATCGAGGTAGAGGACGCCCCCTTCGTCGCCGTGGAGCTGGACTGGACCGGCGACGGGCGCGAGCAGGTACTGTCCTTTCGGACCAACGTCGATCAGGTCGTCGCCGCCGGGGCCGAGCACCCCATCCGCATCGCCCACGACATCCTGACCTGCGAGCCTACGCCCTACATCCGGGTGCGCCCCGGCAAGGGCGCCTTCTGGGTGGAGGCGCGGATCGGGCGCGCCGTCTATTACGAGTTGGTCGCGCTCGGCGTGCCGCACTTTGTGTCCGGGCGGCGAATGCTCGGTGTGTGGAGCGCCGGCCTGTTCTTTCCATTGGGCGAATTGCCGCAAGGCGAGGGTTGAGCGCCGCCGGCGTGGACGAGGCGGAGCTGCGGCGGCGACTGGCAACCGGACTGCTCCGCGACGGCGAGGCGAACGGAGTGGTGCACGGCACGGAGTTGCTGGCCACCTTCGACCGCGCGCCAGCACCGGCCGCCGTGCTGGTCGCCTTCGTCACCGGATCGGTGCCTGGGGTCCTGCTGACCAAACGCAACGAGAAGCTCCGCCGCCATGCCGGCCAGGTGAGCTTTCCCGGCGGGCGCGTCGAGCCCGATGACGCGGATGCGGCCGCGGCCGCTTTGCGCGAGGCGCGCGAGGAGATCGCTCTCGATCCGGCGCGGGTCGAGGTCCTGGGGAGCTTGGGCGACTTCCTGACCGGCACCGGATTCCGCATCACGCCGATCGTCGGGCTGATCCCGCCCGGGCTCGCGTTCGTGGCGGAACCGGCCGAGGTGGAAGCGGTGTTCGAGCTTCCGTTAGACGTGCTGCTCGACCCGCGCGCACCGCGCCGGGAGCGTCAGGAGCGCAACGGCGTCACCCGCGACGTCTGGGTCTGGCCGCACCCCGAGCACTACATCTGGGGCGCCACGGCGGCGATCCTGGTGCATGTCGCGGAGATGCTGCGGCAAGGCCGATGAGGACGGGTCCGTGCTGCGGCTGACCGAGATCGCGCTGCTCGTGCTGCCGCTGCTGGCATTCGTCACATGGCGGCTCCTCGGCGGTGGAAGGGAGCTTCCCGCGGGCGTCGTCGCGGCGATGGGTTTCGCGCTGGCGGTGCTCGCGATCGCCCTGTTCTGGTTCGGCCTGGACCGCGGCCTGCCACCCAACGCGCCCTATGTTCCGGCGCGGATCGGGACCGACGGCCGCGTCGTGGGACCGGACGGCGGGCGATGACGCCCCCCTCGCTCCTGGCCGATCCCGGCTTGGCGGCGGTGATGGCGGCGTTGCCGAATGCGCGCGTTGTCGGCGGCGCGGTACGCGACACGCTCGCCGGGTTGGCGGTCGCCGATGTCGACCTGGCGACGCCCGACTTGCCCGAGCAGGTCGTCGCTGCCCTGAATCGGGCTGGGCTGCGGGCGATCCCCACCGGGCTCGCGCACGGCACGGTGACGGCACTGGTCGACGGGCGCGGCTACGAGGTGACGACGCTGCGCCGCGATGTCGCGACCGACGGGCGGCACGCGGTCGTTGCGTTCACCTCGGACTGGCGCGAGGACGCGGCGCGGCGGGATTTCACGCTGAACGCGCTGTCGATGACCCAGGATGGCAGGGTGTTCGACTATTTCGGCGGCGTCGGGGATTTGCGCGCGGGGCGGGTGCGTTTCGTCGGCGACCCGGCGCAACGGATCGCCGAGGACTATCTGCGAATCCTCCGCTTCTTCCGTTTCAATGCGCGTTATGGCCGGCCGCCGCCCGACCCTGCGGCGTTGGCGGCGATCGGGGCGGGCGTCCCCGGCCTCGCCCGTCTGTCGCCCGAGCGCGTCTGGAGCGAGCTGCGCCGCATCCTCGGCCGGCCGAACCCTGGCGAGACAGTCGCGCTGATGGCCTCGCTGGGCGTCCTCGCCGCCGCGCTGCCCGAGGGCGCCGATCCCGCTCGGCTCGGACGGGCCGTGCCCGATGACCCGGTGCTGCGGCTCGCCGCGCTGAGTAGCGGGCCCGCCGAAGCCGTCGCCGATCGCCTGCGCTTGTCCAACGCGGAGCGCGCGAGGCTGGCGGCGCTGCGGGCGGGACCGACGCCGCACCCGGAGGATGACGACGCCAGCCTGCGCCGGTTGCTCACCGACACTCCCGCGGACGTGCTGATCGGGCGCGTGTGGCTCGCCGATGGCGACGACGTCGCCCGCGCCGCGCTGCGCTTCCGGCTGGCCGGGATGGACCCTCCGGTGTTCCCGCTGGCCGGTCGGGACGTGCTGGCGCTGGGCGTCCCTCCAGGACCGCGTGTGGGGGCCTTGCTGGACGCGGTGCGGCGATGGTGGTTGGAGGGAGGCTGCACGGCGGACGCCGATGCGTGCGCTGAGCGGCTGCGCGAGTTGATGGCGCTTGACGAGGAAGGGAAATAATCCGTCATGGCCGGGCTTGGCCCGGCCATCCACGTCTAGCGGGCGCATAGGCAAGACGTGGATACCCGGCCGGAGCCTGTCCTCGGGCCGGTCTTTGACCGGACCCGTGGGCCGGGCATGACGGTGGAGGTTGCACTTCGTTGGACGCCATCGCATCGCATCGCGCCCTGGCGCCTGATTCCAGCCGCGCGCTGCTCGGCCGGCTGTGGCGCGAGTACGTACGGGGCCAAAAAGGGCGGCTGTTTACCGTGCTGGTGTTGACCGGGCTGATGGCCGGGACCACCGCGCTCTATCCGGTGGTGATCGACCATGCGTTCGACATGTTCACCCATCGCGACCAGCGGATTTTGTACCAGATCCCCGCGCTCGTGGTGCTGGTCTCCTCCGTCAAAGCGGCGGCGCAGTATTTTCAGAACGTCGAGGTGCAGCGGATCGTGCTGCTGACGATCCGGCGCTTGCAGGGGCGGTTGTTCTCGCATCTGTCGCACGCCGACCTCGCGCGGATCGAGCGGGACGCGCCGGCGCAGATCGCCGTGCGCTTCACCACGGATGCCGCGATCATCCGTGATTCGCTCACCCGCGCGGTGAACGGAGTCGCGGACGCGGTCACGGTCGTCGGGCTGGTCGTCTCGATGTTTTATCTCGACTGGCTGCTCAGCCTGATCGCCGCGGCGCTGTACCCGCTTGCCGCGGTGCCGATCCAGCGCATCGGCAAGCGCGTGCGTCGCGCATCGGGCGGGATGCAGGAACGGATGGGGGAAGCCTCGGCGCTGCTGAACGAAAGCTTCGCGCAGGCGCGCACCGTGCGCGCCTATCGGCTGGAAGCGAGCGAGACAGTGCGCGCCGAGGCCGCGTTCACCGCGCTCTATCGCGCGCTGCTGCGGATGAGCAAGAGCCGCTCGCGGGTCGACCCGGTGCTGGAGGTGTTGGGCGGCGCCGCGGTCGCCCTGGTGATCGGCTTCGCCGGCTGGCGCGCCGCGATCGGTTCCCAGACCGTCGGCAACTTCACTGGGTTCGTCGCCGCCCTGTTGATCGCCTCGCGCCCGCTGCGCGCGCTGGGCACGCTCAACGCTTCGTTGCAGGAGGGGTTGGCCGGATTGGCGCGGGTGTTCGCGGTGATGGACGAACACCCCCGCATCGCCGACGCCCCTGGCGCGGCGGCGCTGCCGGCGGGTCCGGGCAAGGTGGTGTTCCAGGACGTGTGTTTTGCTTATCCGGACGGGCGGATCGGGCTCGCGGGGCTAAGCTTCGAGGCGGCGCCAGGCGCTACGGTGGCGCTTGTCGGGCCGTCGGGGGCCGGCAAATCGACTGCCATCGCGCTGATCCCGCGCCTCCATGACGTGACCGGCGGAGCGGTGCGTCTCGATGGCGCCGATGTACGCGCGGTGACGCTCGCCAGCCTGCGCGAGGCGATCGCCTATGTCAGCCAGGACGCCCTGCTGTTCGATGACACGATCGCCGCCAACATCCGCATGGGCCGCGCCGGGGCGAGCGACGCGGAGGTGGAGGCGGCGGCCGAGGCGGCGGCGGCCGGCGGCTTCATCGCCGCCCTGCCCCTGGGATTCTCCACCCGCGTCGGGCCTGGCGGTCAGCGGCTATCGGGCGGGCAACGCCAGCGCGTGGCGCTCGCCCGCGCCCTGTTGCGAGATCCGCGCGTGCTGCTGTTGGACGAGGCGACGAGCGCACTCGACACCGAAAGCGAATCCGCGGTGCAGGACGCGCTGGCCCGGCTTCGCAAGGGGCGCACCACCATCGTCGTGGCGCATCGGCTCTCCACCGTGCGCGACGCCGATCTCGTGGTCGCCCTCGCGGACGGCCGCGCGGTGGAACAGGGCACCCACGACGCGTTGGTGGCGAAGGGCGGGCTGTATGCGCGTCTGGTGGGCAGTCAGACGCTCGCCAATTGATGTTGCTATATCGACAATTTTACGATTGATTTCCGTGTGCGCCGATGTTCGTCCGGCTAGTTTCCCGCCCGGATGGACGATCTCAGCAAGAACGCCGCGGTCGATACCCGCCGGAGCACCGCATCCCAGCGCCGTTCGTCGGGCGCGCGCTGGGCGGTCCTCGCTGTTGCCCTGATCGGTTGCGCCCTCGCCGCCGGCGACTGGTGGCTCGGCCGTGGGCTGATCAGCACCGACGACGCCTTCATCGACGGACGCGCGATCGCGCTGGCGCCGCAGGTCGCTGGCACCGTGGTCGCGCTGTCCATCCGCGACAACCAGCGCGTGAGGAAAGGCGACGTGCTGCTGGAGATCGATCCGCGCCCCTATGCCGCCGCGCGCGATCAAGCCGCGGCGAACGAGGCGGTCGCGCGGGCCGCGCTGGAGAACGCGCGCTCGGGCCTCGACATGGCGCGCATCGAGTATCCCGCGCGCCGCGCGGGAGCTTCCGCCCAGCTCGCCGCCGCCCGCGCCGCCAGCGCGAGAGCGGAGGCCGATTGGCGCCGGGAGAGCCAGATGCCGCGCCAGGCGACCACGCAGCAGGCGGTGGATGCCGCGAACGCCGCGCGCCTCGCGGCGGAGGCGAACCAGGCCGGTGCGGAGGCGGATCTGCGGCGGGCCGACACCGTGCCCGAGCAGCTCGCCCAGGCGGAGGACAGCGTGCGGGAACTCGAGGCCAAGGTCGCGCTCGCCCACGCGCAACTCGATCAGGCCGCGCTCAATCTTGCCTGGACGCGCGTGGCGGCGCCGCAGGATGGATGGGTGACCAAACGCAATGTCGAAGTCGGCACGTACGTCCAGCCCGGCCAGGCGCTGCTCGCGCTGGTGACGCCGGATGTGTGGGTCACCGCGAATTTCAAGGAATCCGACCTCGCCCGGATGCGCCCCGGCCAGCGCGTGGATATCGGCGTCGACGCGTACCCGGCGTTGAAGCTGAAGGGCCATGTCGACAGTGTGCAGCTCGGCACCGGGTCGCGCTTCACCGCCTTTCCGGCGGAGAACGCGACCGGGAATTTCGTGAAGATCGTGCAGCGAGTGCCGGTGAAGATCGACATCGACAGCGGCCTCGACCGCGACATGGCGCTGCCGCTCGGCTTGTCGGTCGTCCCCACCGTCCACATCCCATGAGCGCCACGACAGGGGACTCCGCGTGGCGACCACGCCACAGCCCCTGGCTGATCGCCTTCGTCGTCACCCTGGCGCCGTTCATGGAGATCCTCGACACCACCATCGTCAACGTGAGCCTGCCCGACATCGCGGGCAGCATGTCGGCGAGCTATGACGACGCGACGTGGACACTGACCTCCTATCTCGTCGCCAACGGGATCGTCTTGCCGGTCGCCGGCTGGCTGGGGCGGCTGTTCGGGCGGAAGCGGTATTTCCTGACCTGCATCGCCATGTTCACAATCTGCTCGCTGCTTTGCGGGATCGCCACCAGCCTGCCGCAACTGGTGTTCTTCCGCTTGCTGCAAGGCTTGTTCGGCGGCGGATTGCAGCCCAACCAGCAGGCGGTAATCCTCGACAATTTCGAGCCGTCGCAGCGTGGGCGAGGGTTCTCGGTGGTCGCCATCGCGGTGATCTTCGCGCCGATCATCGGCCCGGTCCTCGGCGGGTGGCTGACCGACTCGTACAGTTGGCGCTGGGTGTTCCTCATCAACGTGCCGATCGGGGTGTTCGCCCTCGTCGCGGTATCGCGGCTGGTGGAGGATCCGCCTTGGGTGCGCCGGGATCGAGCGCGGGCGCGCGACATCGACTATGTGGGGATCGGCCTCATCACGCTCGGTCTCGGCTGCTTGCAGATCACGCTGGACCGTGGCGAGGATTGGGATTGGTTCGGTTCCCCGCTGCTGCGGCTGTTCGTCTTGCTCGCCGCGGTCGGCATCGTCGGAGCCACCGCGTGGCTGTTGCTGACCGACAAGCCGGTGGTCAATCTGCGCGCGCTGGGCGACCGCAACTTCGCGGTCGGCGTCGTTGTGATCTCGGCCATCGGGGCGATCCTCTACTCCAGCAACCTGCTGATCCCGGCGTTCGCGCAGCAATGGATGGGCTACACCGCGCTGCTCGCCGGCGAGGTGATCTCGCCGGGCGCGGCGGTCATGGTGGTCCTGATCCCGTTCGTCGCGAAGGTGGCGCTGCCGAATTTTCAGACGCGCCATCTGATCGGCTTCGGGTTCTTCGTCCTCGGATGCTCGGCGCTCTATGCCCACCGGCTGACGCCCGACATCGACTTCTGGACGATGGCGACATGGCGTGCGTTCCAGACGATTGGCTTGGCGTTCCTGTTCGTGCCGAACAGCACGATCTCGTACTCCACGCTGCCGCGATCGCTGAACGCCGACGCGACGGCGCTGTATGCGATGTTCCGCAACATCTCGGGCTCGATCGGCATCTCGGCGGCGGCGGCGATCACCGCGCGCCGGCTGCAGGTGCATCGCGCGTACCTCGCCGCGCATCTCACGCCGTATGATCAGGGCTACGTGGATACGCTCGCCGCCATTACCCGGACGCTGCGTTCCGCCGGGCGGACGGCGGCGCAGGCGCAGGACGCCGCAGTGGGGCTGCTGAACCACATGCTGACCCAGCAAGCGGCGGTGGCCGCCTATATCGATGTGTTCGCGCTGTCCGCCGTCGCCGCGTTCGCCGCCATCCCGCTGACGTTCCTGTTCCGCGACAGCAAGGCGGGCGCGCGCGGCTGATCGCGGTCGTTGGCGTCACCAGGTCTGGCTGATGGCGACCACGGGGGGTGGCGCGGCCGCCGCGACGGCGACACCGCCGGCGGCCAGGGCCAGGAAGGCAATCGTCACCAGGGCTCGCTTGCCGCGCGGGTAAACCGACGGCGGTTTTCGTTTGGCGAACCAGTGATCGTAATACCAACCTTCCTGGGAATTCGGGGGGATCATGGCCATGACGGGTTTCTCCCTAGCGTTCGATCGGCGTCACCAAGTTTGACCGATGGTGGATACCGGGGGCGGCGCAACCGCCATCACCGCGATGCTGCCGCCGACCAGCGCCAGAAACATCAAACCGAGCAGGACGCGGTTGCCGCGCCGGCGCGACTGACGACGCTTCGGGCCCATGAACCGGTCGTACTGGACCACCAAGGGGAACATTGCCATGCGGGTCTCTCCCTCGTGTGCGTTGGCGGCTTCTTGCCGCTACGGAGAGACGTATGCCGTGCGCGTCCGGCGTGATGTGAGCCAGCACACAACCGAGGTGAAAACCCCTCCGGCTTAAATGTCGAGCACCCAGCGACGGAAATGCGCGAGGTCGATGTTGCCGCCGCTCAGCACCATGCCGACGCGGCGCCCCTGGATCGCGGCGCGCTCCGACAGCAGCGCCGCCAATGGGGCGGCGCCGGCGCCCTCGGCGAGGTTGTGCGTGTCCTGCCACAGCGCGCGCACGGCAGCGGCGATCTCGGCATCGCTCACCGTGACGACCCGGCTCGCGCCGGCGGCGATCATGGCGAGGGCATCCGGGTCGGGCTGGCGCGTGGCGATACCGTCGGCCTCGGTGTCGGCGCGGTTCAGCGCGATCAGGCGCCCCTCGGCGACGGAGCGCGCATACGACGCCGCGCCGGCCGCTTGCACGCCGACGATCTCGGTCGGCAAGCCCAGCAAGTCGCGCGTCAGGATGGCGCCGCAGATACCCGATCCGAGCCCGATCGGCACGTAGAGCGCATCGAGCGGAGGAGCGCCGCGGAACAGTTCCAGCGCCCAAGTCGCGACGCCCATGACGAGGTCGCGAGCGAACGAGGGCGCGAACTCCAAACCCTCGGCGGTGGCGATACGGACGGCTTCCTCGCGGGCCTCCTCGAAATCGGCGCCGTGCTCTATCAGGCGCGCGCCCAAGCCGCGCATCGCCGCGTTCTTCTCCGTGCTGTTGCCTCGCGGCACGACGATCGTGACGGGAATTTCGGTGCGCGCGCCGGCATAGGCGAGCGACTGGCCGTGGTTGCCGCGGGTGGCGGAGACCACCCCGCGTACGTCCCGGCGCTCCCGGCGGAGGCGGTCCATGTAGACGAGGCCGCCGCGGACCTTGAAGGCGCCGGTCGGCGTGTGATTCTCGTGCTTGACCCACACCTCCGCGCCGGCACGGGCGGCGAGGAGCGGCCAGTCGTATTGCGGGGTCCCGGGGAAATGCGTGTGGATGAAATCGTCGGCGCGTTCGAGATCGTCGAGGTTGAACATACCATCCTCATCCGCCGGCAAAGCGCGCGGCGGCCTCTCCCGCGAAAGGCGGGAGAGGCGCGGGATCAATCAGGCCAGGCGGAGATTGACCGCGGCGATCTTGCCGCGCTCCGTCGTCGTCTCGAACTGCACGCGCTGACCGTCGTTCAGTCCCTTGAGGCCGGCGGCCTGGACGGCGGTGATGTGGACGAACACGTCCTTGCCGCCATCCTCCGGCATGATGAAGCCGAAGCCCTTGGTCGCGTTGAACCACTTGACGGTTCCGGTCGCCATCCCTGTCGTCTCCTGAAAGGGTCAGCTCGCGCGGAGATTGGTGGCAGCGTCCTTGCCGCGCTCCTTCACCACGTCATAGGTGACCTTCTGCCCCTCATCGAGGCCGTTCATCCCCGCCGCCTGGACTGCGGTGATGTGGACGAACACGTCCTTGCCGCCGTCCTGCGGGACGATAAACCCGAAACCCTTGGTGGCGTTGAACCACTTGACCGTACCAGAAGCCATTCTCGTCACTCTCTCGTTCGGTGCCGCGCCGAAGGGGCACGGCGTGAAACAACCGGACCATTGGACGTCTTGAGAGCACCCGAGAAGACGGGAGGCGCAGCAAGCCAAGCCAAATGCGATTGCGTTGCGTAGTTGGCACAGAACCGGCCCGCCTTGTCAATCGAACCTTGCCGGCCGCGCCGCCCCAACGAGAAGGGGCGGACCTCGCGGCCCGCCCCTCTCCGTGGAGACACCTCTGAGCGGGCGATCAGAAATCCATATCGCCCATGCCGCCCATTCCACCCATGCCGCCACCGCCGCCGCCCGGCATACCGCCGGCCGACTTCCGCTCCGGCCGCTCGGCGACCATCGCCTCGGTGGTGATCAGCAGGCCGGCGATCGAGGACGCGTCCTGCAGCGCCGTGCGCGTGACCTTCGTCGGGTCGATGATGCCGGCCTTCACCAGGTCCTTGTACTCCCCCGTCTGCGCGTCGAAGCCGTGGGCGTACTGCTTGCTGTCGAGCACCTTGCCGCTGATGACGGCGCCATCCTCGCCGGCGTTGGTGGCGATCTGGCGCAGCGGGGTCAGGATCGCCTTGCGGACGATGTCGACACCGAAGCGCTGGTCGTCGTTCGCGGTGGTGAGCGCGGCCAGGATCGCGCCGGCGCGCGCCAGCGCGACGCCGCCACCCGGAACGATGCCTTCCTCGACCGCCGCGCGCGTGGCATGCAGCGCGTCATCGACGCGGTCCTTGCGCTCCTTCACCTCGACCTCGGTCGAGCCGCCGACGCGGATCACCGCGACGCCGCCCGCGAGCTTGGCCAGCCGCTCCTGCAGCTTCTCCTTGTCGTAGTCCGAGGTGGTCTCCTCGACCTGGGCACGGATCTGGGCGCAGCGGCCCTTGATGTCCTCGCCCGAGCCGGCACCCTCGACGATGGTGGTGTTCTCCTTCTCGATCAGGACCTTCTTGGCCTTGCCGAGCATGGCGATCGTCACCGTCTCGAGCTTGATGCCGAGGTCCTCGCTGATGACCTGACCGCCGGTCAGGATCGCGATGTCCTCGAGCATCGCCTTGCGGCGATCGCCGAAGCCCGGCGCCTTCACCGCCGCGACCTTCAATCCGCCGCGCAGCTTGTTGACGACCAGGGTGGCGAGCGCCTCGCCCTCGATGTCCTCGGCGACGATCAGCAGCGGCCGGCCGGACTGCACCACGGCCTCGAGCAGCGGCAGCATCGGCTGCAGGCCCGAGAGCTTCTTCTCGTGGATCAGGATGTACGGCTGGTCGAGTTCGGCGACCATCTTCTCGGCGTTGGTGATGAAGTACGGCGAGACGTAGCCGCGGTCGAACTGCATGCCCTCGACGACGTCGAGCTCGGTCTGGATGCCCTTGGCCTCCTCGACCGTGATGACGCCCTCGTTGCCGACCTTCTGCATGGCCTCGGAGATCATCTGGCCGATCTCGGCGTCGCCGTTGGCGGCGAGTGCCGCGACCTGGGCAGTCTCGGCCGGCGTGGTGATCTTGCGGCTATTCTTCTTCAGCTCCTCGACCACCGCGGCCACTGCCTTGTCGACGCCGCGCTTCAGATCGAGCGGGTTCATGCCGGCGGCCACCGCCTTCGCGCCCTCGCGCACGATCGCCTGCGCCAGCACGATCGCCGTGGTGGTGCCGTCACCGGCGAGATCGTTGGTCTTCGAGGCGACCTCGCGCAGCATCTGCGCGCCCATGTTCTCGAACTTGTCGGAAAGCTCGATTTCCTTGGCGACGGTCACGCCGTCCTTGGTGATCCGGGGTGCGCCGAAGCTCTTGTCGAGCACGACGTTGCGGCCCTTGGGGCCGAGCGTCACCTTCACCGCGTCGGCGAGGATGTCCACGCCGCGCAGCATGCGCTGGCGGGCGTCGCCGCCGAATTTAACGTCCTTGGCTGCCATGTCTCTTGGTTCCTTGTCTCTGTCGATCGAAGCGGTTCGAGAGGCCCCTGATTAGGCGGCCTTCTTCTTCTGAGCGGGAGTGCCTTCGATCACGCCCATGATGTCGGATTCCTTCATGATCAGCAGCTCTTCGTTGTCGAGCTTGACCTCGGTGCCCGACCACTTGCCGAACAGTATCCGGTCGCCGGCCTTCACGTCCGGCGGGACCAGCTGGCCCTGCTCGTTGCGCGCCCCGGGGCCGACCGCGATGATCTCGCCCTCCATGGGCTTTTCCTTCGCGGTGTCGGGGATGATGATGCCGCCCAAGGTCTTTTCCTCGGCGTCGATTCGCCGGACCACGACGCGGTCATGCAGCGGACGAAACTTCATTCGGAGCGCTCCTGATGGTGTAACGGGAGAAAGCGGCCAACGCGCGCACGGACCCGAAATTGGCATCGCGAGCGGGCTGTTAGCACTCCCTCATTGGGAGTGCCAGACACCTAGGCTCGCGCCCATGCGATGTCAAGCGGCGGCAGCACTTGCGGGTGATTAGTGCCAACGTGCTGTTTTTGCTCAATTTCACTTGCATCATGCGGCCGTGAGCGGGTTTGATCGTTCCACTTCGCCACACGTGGAGATCGACCCCATGAGCCTCGCCCTGCAACTCAAGGATTACCGGCTCACCACCGCCGAGATCCTGTATCGCCTGCCCGATCACCCCGATCTGCTGCAATCCTATGTCTGGCAAGGGCTCGATATCGCCCCCGCCTATCCGGTGCTGCGCAAGTTCCTCGATTTCTGGCGCCGCGAGCTGGAGGGGCCGATCCACTCCGTTCGCGTCGGCTCCGCCCGGCTCATCCAACCCCCGAGGATGCGGGCGCGCGGAATGGTAATGCACCTGCACTGAAACGCCTCGGGACTTCACCTACCCCCAAGAACGGCACCGTGGGGGACCCGATGGCGTAGACGAGCCGACTCCGCCCCTTAATGAAAGACCCGTGGGCCTTGGGCGATTACCGACCGACAGGATAATGTCTAAACTGCATTAAATTACCGTTATTACGGCGAGGCAGGACCTCGAAATTCACATCCAATGCGGTCATCAGTTAACTTTCCCTTGACATTCAGCGCATACGCGGTGGCACAATCGGGGTATGGCGCCGCTGCATTTTGTCCGGCGGAGCTATTGATGAATGTGCAAAAAGGCGCCAAGGCGCCAGATCCAGGGGTAAAACAATGCATAACGTCCGGCCAGCCGCGACATCGATGGGGTGGAAGAGTGTTGCGTTGGGGTCAACCGCCCTTTCGGTACTGCTCTTAGCCGGAAATGCAGCCATCGCCGCCGGGCCTGCCGCGCCTGCGGCCGGATCGCTCCCGGGTGCGTTTTCCTCGAACTCTGCCGCGACCTATGG
>JBAWFF010000464.1:0-3864 GCA_049591635.1 Acetobacteraceae bacterium | reverse complement strand
ACCCTATCCGGTGCAGCGCGGCTTGACCGCTTCGATGCGTGCCGCGGCCGCCAAGGCGGGCGACGTGCAGCGTATGCAGGCCTGGGCGGGCCAAGCCTCCGGTCTCGCCCGGGCCGAGCCGGCTGGGGGGGTCACGAGGAAATTATGGGATCAGGCGCGTGCGCTTCTGGCCTGATATTCTGCACCGCTCAGCCGTTCCAGTGTCCCGGTACCCAAACGTATCCGCTGCGGGACTCGTTGGGCTGCCATTGTCCCGCCGACCACGTGGCCGTCGGCTGCGGCGGCGCGACATACGCTCCCGGGGTCCACTGCCATTCCCCGCCGCTCCAGTTCCAGTGTCCTGCTTGCCAGGCTTCGGCCGCCCCGGGGGGCGGCGGGATAACCTCCGTGCGCGGTGGCGGCGGTGGTTGCGGCGCTATGATGACCGTCGAGCTTTGGGCGGCGGCCGGTCCCATCCAAGCCAACGAAGCTCCCGCCGCCAATGCGATGGCCGGCAGCAGGCTCGCAACCTGTCGAACGAACATATCTCGTCTCCCATAAGACCTCCGGCGATAACGCGGTGCGGAAGAGGCCGACGGTCACTGAGACGGTCACAAGAAGGTGTTGGGCGGGCCTCGGCCTGAAAGGAACGATCGCATGTCCGATTACGACTACACCATCGTGGGGGCCGGATCGGCGGGCTGCGTGCTCGCCAGCCGGCTGACGGAGGACGCAAGGACGCGGGTCCTGCTGCTCGAAGCCGGCCCGCGCGACAAGAATTTCTGGATCGACGTGCCGGTCGGCTTCACCAAGCTGCTGAACCATCCAGAGTTGAATTGGCGCTTCGAGACGGAGCCGGAGGAGGGCGTCAATAACCGCGCCATTCCGATCCCCCGCGGGCGCACCTTGGGAGGCTCCAGTTCGATCAATGGGATGCTGTACGTGCGCGGCAACCATCTCGACTACGACACCTGGGCGCAATTCGGCAATCGCGGCTGGTCGTACGATTCGGTGCTGCCCTATTTCCGCAAGGCCGAGCATTTCGAGGGCGCGGGCGACGCGACCCGCGGGCGCGGCGGCCCGCTGAACGTCGCCGCCATGCGTGAGAACAACGAGGTGTGCGATACCTTCATCGCCGCCGGCGTCAATCAGGGTTGGTCGCGCAACGGCGACTACAACAACGGCGAGCAGGAAGGCTTCGGCTATTTCCAGGTGACGCAGAAGGGCGGGCGCCGCTGGTCCACCGCGCGCGCTTTCCTCGATCCGGCCCGGTCACGCTCCAATCTGCGGATCGAGACCGACGCGCACGCGACCGAAATCATCCTGGAGGGACGGCGCGCGGTTGGCGTGCGCTACCGCCAGCATGGCCAGACACACACCGCTCGCTGCGGTGGCGAGGTGATCGTCGCCGCCGGGGCGGTGAAGTCGCCGCACATCCTGGAACTTTCGGGCATCGGCGAGCCGGCGCTGCTCGGATCGCTCGGCATCGAGGTGGCCCACGCGCTGCCCGGCGTCGGCGAGAACTACCGCGACCACTACGCGCCACGCATGAACTGGCGGGTGAAGCTGCCGGTGACATTGAACGAGCACACACGCGGCCTGCGCTTCGCCCAGGAGGTCGCGAAATACTTCGTCCTGCACCGTGGCATCCTGACCTATACCGCTGGCATCGCCTACGGCTTCATCCGCACTCGCCCGGAACTCGAGGTTCCCGACGTGCAGTATCACTTCGCCCATGCGAGCTATGGCAGCGCGGCGACGCGGCTGCTGGAGCGCGAGCCGGGCATGACGCTGACGGTCTATCAGTGCCGTCCGGAGTCGAGGGGCTCGATCCACACCCGCGCGCCCGACCCGATGGCGGCTCCCGCGATTCGGCCGAATTTTCTATCCGAGGAGTTGGACCGCGAGACGCTGATCGCCGGGATGAAGCTCGGCCGGCGGGTCATCGAGGACAAGGCGATGGAGAAGTACCGCGCCTATGAGATGAATCCCGGAGAAGCCGTGCAAACCGACGCCGAGTGGCTTGCGTTCGCGCGCGCCAACGGGCAGACGACCTATCACGTCATCGGTACCTGCAAGATGGGGCAGGACAAGATGGCCGTGGTCGACGACCGTTTGCGCGTGCACGGGATCGACGGGCTCCGCGTCGCGGACGCCTCGATCATGCCGACGATGGTCTCGGGCAATACCAATGCGGCCGTCATCATGATCGCCGAGAAGGCGGCGGACATGGTGAAGGAGGATACCCGCGTCCCGGCCTGACTCCCGCCGTCTTGACCGTCTCGTGTTGGCCTCCGGCCTTGACCCGACCGCTGGGCGTGGCTAAGCGCTCGCGCTTGCGAACCCATTCAGGGACCACAACAATGAACATGAAGCTCGTCGGCGCCGCCGCGCTCGCCGCCCTCCTTGCTGGGTGTTCCCATACGCCGCCGGCGACCACCGGCGCCAGCACCGGGGCGGGCACCACCATTACCACCACGCCGGGCGTCGGGCCGGGCAGCCAGGAGGATCTGGCCACCAACGTCGGCGACAAGGTGTTCTTCGCCTTCGACAAGTCGAACCTCACGTCGGACGGCCAGGCGACCCTCGGTCGGCAGGCCGATTGGATGCAGAAATACCAGCAAGTGCAAGTGCAGGTCGCCGGCAACACCGACGATCGCGGCACCGAGGAGTACAACCTCGCCCTCGGCCAGCGCCGCGCCAACGCGGCGCGCGACTATTTGGTGGCGCGCGGCGTGAGTTCGGCGCGCATCAATACGATCAGCTTCGGCAAGGACCGCCCGATCGCGCTCGGCGACAACGAGCAGGCGTGGGCGCAAAATCGCAATGCGATCACCTCGGTGCAGAACGCCAACATCTCCATGCGCTGATCGGAGCATGAGACGCGCCGCCTACAAGGGGATCTTGTGCCTCGGCTTGCTCGCTTGGGGCATCGTCCCGGCGGCGGCGCAGATGGAGACGCGCGAGGGGATCGCGTTGCAGAACCAGATCCTGGAGCTGCAGCGCGAGATCCAGGTCCTCTCCCAGCGTGGCGCCGGCGGCGGTGCACCCGCCTATGTCGCGCCGTACCCGCAAGCGGCGCCACCGGGTGCCAGCAGCGACATCGTGACCCAGTTGCTGACCCGGGTGGATGCGCTCGAATCGGCGATGCGCGACCTGCGGGGCCAGGTCGAACAACTGTCCAACCAGGTCCAGCAGCAGTCCGCGCAGCTCGGGAAGCGGATCGACGACCTCCAATTCAAGGTTCAGAACCCACAAGCGGGATCGTCGGCCCCGACTCCTGGGCCGCCGCCGGCCGCCTCGGCTTCGGGTCCGCCTCCTGCCCCGCCGCCAGTTTCGGCGTCGCCTGGACCCCCGCTCTCGTCGAGCGGACCGCGAACGCCGGAGCTGAGCTTGCGGCATGGGGATGCGGCGTTGGCGCGACACGATTACACCACCGCCGAACAGGACGCCCGCGCCGTGCTCGCCAACCGTGCCTCGCCACGCGCCTATGACGCGCAGTACCTGCTGGCGGAGGCGCTGATGGGCCAGCGCCAATACTCGCAGGCGGCGATCGCCTTCGATGACGCCTACAATCGGCAGAAGAAGGGTCCGCATGCCCCGGACGCCCTGTTGGGTCTCGCCGACTCCCTGATCGCGATCAACGAGAAGCGCGCCGCCTGCGACACGCTGACCAAGCTTCGGGTGGAGTTCCCCTCCGCGCGCGCCGATCTACGCGACCGTGCCGCCCAAATGGGCAAGCGCGCCGCCTGCCGGTAGTCGCGCCCGGCACGCCCGTTAGCGACGCCGGGTTCGCTCGGCTCATGGCCCCGCTCGGGCCGTTCGAGCCGGCACCCAGGCTCGCTATCGCCGTCTCGGGCGGCCCCGACAGCCTCGCCCTCGCCC
>JBAWFF010000463.1:0-2782 GCA_049591635.1 Acetobacteraceae bacterium | reverse complement strand
CCGAATCGCCTTCCCTCCGGCTCCGAGCACGGCATCGATTCGGAAACTCCCTCCCCTGTAAAGTCGATTCGGCGATGTGTGACCACCTTAGCCCTTGCGGGAGGGGGTTAGGGGGAGGGGTGGTCGCTGGAGATGATCCCGTTTCTCGTCATCCCGAAACCGCACTAGCCGCTATCGGCGCGCGTGCAGCGCCGCCGTCAGTTCCGCCCGGCGGTCCCAGAGCGAACGGTACCAGGCGACCCGATCGCCGACCTGGTAAGCGAGCATCCGTTCGGCGCCGACATAGGCGCGCGCGGCCTGGCCGATCGCGCGGGCGAGGTCGGGCATGACGACCAGGCGCAGCAGCCGGTCGTGCAGTTCATCGGCGGTGGCGAACAGCAGGCCGGTTCGGCCGTCCTCGATGGTGTCGGCGTAGACGACGGGGCTGGCGAGCGCGGCGGCGCGACAGGCGCCGGCCTCGATGAACTTGAGGTCCGACTTGGCACGATTGAAACCGGTGTCGGCGAGCGGCATGAACGAGATCTCCGACTCCCCCAGCAGGCGCAGATAGGTCTCGTAATCGCAGGTCGGGGTGAAGCTCTTGTGCGGCGAGTCCAGCGCGTCGAAGAACGCGCGGTCGTGCACGACGCAAAAGCGCAGGCGGTCCCCGGCGGCGCCGGCGACGGCGTTCAGCGCCGGCATCAACGGCTGCCAGTCGCGTTCGCGGTTGAGCGCGCCGAAGAACAGCGTCAGGAACGGCTGGGCGAAGTTGCGCGCCTCCGGCAGCGTGGCGATGGCATTGGGGAAGACGCGCGTTTCGGGATTGCGATCGCGCAGGATGTCGGCGAGCGCCTGCGTGCTGGTCTGCACCGCATGGACGCCGCTGAAGCTGAGCTGGTCGCCGCCCTGCATCGCGGCGAAGAAGTCGGGATGGTCGTCGAACTCCGTCACCACCATCCAGCCGGCGGCGAACAGCCGGTTGAGGCGGTCGACTCCCTGGGTGCCGGCGAGGATCGGGCGATGCAGCACAAAGACGCGCGGCGTTTCGGGTGCGACGCTGGGCAGCGCTTCGGATTCATCGACCACCAGCGTCTGGATCGCCGGATCGGTCGCCATCGCCTGAAGGGGGTAGACGATCCTGGTGTGCGACACGCCGCCGACCGGCTCCAGCATGGTGGCGGCGACCGTCATGCGCACAGGCGGCGTGCGGCGGACGCGCCAGACATATTGCAGCGGCGCGGCGCGGCGCGCGTAGGCCTTCGGATCAATCCCCATGAGGTGCAGCGACGGCGCCATCGCGGCGGCGAAAGCCTGCGCGCGCTCCGGCTCCGGCACCCGGGGATGGACGTCGCACGGCGCGAGGTGCAGTGCGTCGAGGCCACGCCGCATGCTTTCGAGGCTGAACCAGCGCAAATGCGTGCGGTCGAGAAGCCCTGAATCCTCGTAGTCCCAGTCGCCGCGCAGCAGGCGGGCGGCGAAACTCCAATGCTCCACGTTCGGAATGCAGATCAGCATGATCCCGGACGCACTGAGCGCCTCGGCGTGACGGGCGAGCACGGCGAACGGGTCCTTCAGGTGTTCGAGCACGTCGCCGTAGATGATGCAGTCGATGCCGCCGGTCGGATTGAATGGCAGCATGTTCCGCTCGACATCGACGTTGGCGACCGCATCGAGGCGTTGCGCGGCGCGTTGCGCGGCCTCGCGGTCCTGGTCGATTCCGAGGAGGCGGCAGCGGGGATTGCGCGGACGGTAGGCCGCGCCGAGCGCGCCGCTCCCGCAGCCGACGTCGAGCACCACGCGCGCATCGAGCGGAATGCGGTCGAGGAGATCGATGTTGGGGAGATCGGGGTAGTCGGTCACGCGGTGCCGAGCGCCTGGTCGAGGTCGCGGATCAAATCCTCCGCGCTTTCGAGCCCGACGGAGAGGCGGATCGTGTCGGGATTGGCGCCCGCCGCCGCCCGCTGCTCGTCGGAAAGCTGGCGGTGCGTGGTGGATGCGGGATGGAGGATGAGGCTGCGGGTATCGCCGATATTGGCGAGATGGGAGAACAAGCGCACGCTCTCGACCAGCCGCACGCCCGCGTCGAACCCGCCGCGTACGCCGAAAGTGAACACCGAACCGGCGCCCAGCGGCATGTATTTGCGGGCGAGCGCGTGGTACGGACTCGATTCCAGGCCGGCGTAGGAGACCCAGGTGACGTTGGGATGGCGATCCAGGAACTCGGCGACGCGCTGGGCGTTGGCGACGTGGCGCTCCATGCGGACGTGCAAGGTCTCGATGCCGGTGATGGTCAGGAAGGCGTTGAGCGGGGCGAGGGTCGGGCCGTAATCGCGCAGCGCCACCGCGCGTGCTTTCGTGGTGAACGCGAAGTCGCCGAAATTCTCGTAAAAGCGCAGGCCGTGATAGGCGGGTTCGGGCTCGGTCAGCGCGGGAAAACGGTTACCTTGCGCCCAATCGAAGCGGCCGGATTCGACGATGATGCCGCCCAGCGCATTGCCGTGTCCGTTGAGGAACTTGGTGGTCGAATGGGTGACGATGTCGGCGCCCCACTCGATCGGGCGGCACAGATAGGGCGTCGCCAGCGTGTTGTCGACGATCAGCGGAATGCCGGCATCATGCGCGATGCGCGCGACCGCCTCGAGATCGACGATCACGCCGCCGGGATTGGCGAGGCTTTCGACGAAGATCGCCTTGCAGCGCGGCGTCAGCGCGCGGCGGAAATCCTCGGGATCGCTTGGATCGACGAAGTGGCAGGTCCAACCGAGCTTCTTGAACGACAGCCCGAACTGGGTGAGCGAGCCGC
>JBAWFF010000462.1:0-6825 GCA_049591635.1 Acetobacteraceae bacterium | reverse complement strand
GCCGGAGACCGGGGCGTCGAGCATCAGCAGCCCGGCCGCGTTCAGCCGCCCCTCCATCGCGCGGGCGAACTCCGGCGCGACGGTCGTCGAGCAGATCACCACGCTGTCGCGCCTCAGGCGGGGGACGCAGCCGTTCGGGCCGAACAGCACCGCCTCCTCCTGCGCGGCGTTCACCACCAGCACGAGGACCGCCTCGAGATCGGAGGGCAACCCCGCCGGCTCGGCGACCGCCTGCCCGCCGGCGGCGACGAAAACGGCGCGCGCCGCCTCGGCGACATCGCAGCCGGTCACCGCGTGGCCCTTGGCGAGCAGGTTGCGCGCCGCGCCCATCCCCATCGTGCCGAGCCCGATCACGCCGACCTTCATGCGTTTCCTCCGTTATCGCCCGTTGCGGAATCGCTCGACGGCGGCCACCAGGGCGCGGCGGATGCCCGGTTCGAGCGCGGAGTGCCCGGCATCCGGCACCAAGGTCAGACGCGCCGCCGGCCAGTGCTCGGCGAGTTCGAACGCGGTGCAAGCCGGGCAGATCATGTCATAGCGGCCCTGCACGATCTCCGCCGGGATCGCTCCGATCCGACCCATGTTGGCGAGCAGGCCGTTGGGCGGCAGGAATAGGTCGTTGGCGAAATAGAATGCCTCGATCCGCGCGAGGCCCAGCGCGGTGCGGTCCTGCGCGAACGAGGTGACGGTATCGGGGCTCGGCAGCAAGGTGCTGCACGAGCCCTCGTATATCGACCACGCTCGCGCCGCCGGCATATGCACCGCCGGATCGGGATCGGTCAGGCGGCGGAGATAGCCGCCGAGTACGTCCTCGCGCTCGGCCTCGGGAAGGAAGTTCACGAAGCTCGCATGGGCATCGGGAAACACCGCGCGCAGCCCGTGCAGGAACCACGCGACCTCCGCCGGGCGGCCGAGGAACACGCCGCGCAGCACGCAGCCGGACACCCGATCGGGATGGGCTTGCGCATAGGCGAGCGCGAGCGTGGAGCCCCAGGAGCCGCCGAACAGCAAGAACCGCTCGACGCCGAGGTGACGGCGCAAGGTCTCGATATCGCCCACGAGATCGTCGGTGGTGTTATCGGTGAGGCTGCCGAGCGGACGCGACCGCCCGGCGCCGCGCTGATCGAAGATCACCACGCGCCAGAGGTCGGGGTCGAAGAAGCGCCGATGCACCGCCCCGGCACCGGCACCCGGGCCGCCGTGCAGGAATAGCACCGCCCGGCCGCGCGGGTTGCCGACCTGCTCCCAATACATGACGTGTCCGGCCGGGAGCGGCAGGTAGCCGGTCTCGAACGGTCCGATCTCGGGGAACAGGTCGCCGCGCGGCATGATTCCGATGCTATAGGCCGCGCGGCGTGCGGACCAGAGGGGTGGGCATGGAAAGGCTGTGGATTTGTCTCGGCGCGTTGGCCGGGCTCTCGGCCGTCGCGATGGCGGCGATGACGGCGCATGGGCTCGAGGCCATCGGTCCCGCGCGGCTGCAAATGGCCCGCGACGCGGTGCAGATGCAGGGCTGGCACGCTCTCGTCCTGGTTGTGTGCGGCCTGTGGACGCGCCGGGGCGGCGTACTCGTGGATTGGGCCGGGGCGGCGTTCGTCCTCGGGCTGCTACTGTTCTGCGGCGGCGTCTATGCGCTCGCGTTGGTGGGCGTGGGGCTTGGCGCCGTCGTCCCGGCGGGCGGGCTGCTGCTGATGCTCGGCTGGGCGCTGCTCGGCGCCTCCGCGCTGCGCTTCACGAAGCGATGAGAGCGCGGTCCGCGCGCGAATCGTGCGATTGAAACCAGGTGAAATCCAATTGTCGCCTTCCCAACTGGCCGTTTGCGTCCCCATTAAGGAGGAGTTCGCGATGCCCCAGCCCAGCCACACCAAGGCCGCCGAATCGCACGAGGCGGCAGCCAAGTCGCATCGCCTAGCCGCCGAGCATCACGGCAAGGGCGACCACGCGAAGGGCCACGAGCACTCGACCGCCGCGCATAAGAGCTCCACGATCGCGCACGAGCATTCCACCGCCGCGCACGCCAAGAGTTCACAAGCCGCCAAGAAGTAGCGCCGGCGATCAAAATTCCGCGTCATCGCGAGCCGAAGGCGACGCGATCCAGGCCCACACGCACCGCACCGCCCGGATCGCGTCGCTGCGCTCGCGATGACAGGTAGGCTTGGGTCAATGTGATCCGAAAATGCAGACAAAAAACCCTCCCGGGCGGACCCGGGAGGGCGTCTTCGTGGGAGGCAGCCTTTACTGGCGGCCGAGTTGGTTTTCCGGGATTACCCGCTCATGCCCATCACGCGTGTGCTTGACGCGATAGGCGCAGTTCCCCGCCTCGAACGGCAGCCTCCGGACGATCGTATAGGTGCCGCGCGGGACGTTATGATCCGTCGAGGACGGCAGGAACTCCACCTGCTCGCCCACCGTGTATTTGTAGGGGGGCATGATTTCTCCGATCCGCGCCGTTAGGCGCGCTGGAGGTTCACCGCGGCGAGCTTGCCCTGCTGACCGCGCTCCACGTCGAAGCTGACCTTCTGGCCTTCGACCAGATGGCCGATGCCGGACCGCTCCACCGCGGAAACATGGACGAAAACGTCTTTGGATCCATCCTCAGGCTGGATGAAGCCATAGCCCTTCTGGCTATTGTACCACTTGACTGTGCCTGTCGTCATAGACGTGCTCCGGGACTTGGCGACCCGCACGGTGCGGGCCGAATTACTTTTCGTGACGGTCAGTGCCGGAATGCGAACACGCCGCAAATGAGGCCGAACAGCCTTGGTCGAAAAGCGCCAACCGTGGGGATGTGGGGAGGCAGCGGCGGATTATTAGGGGCGGCTTAAGGTTTTCACCCCATTCGCCCCGTCAGCCGCCCAAAAAGGCGTCGATCGCCTCGATGAACAGCGAGGTCTGATCGTGATGGACCCAGTGCCCGGCGCCCTCCACGCCCAGCACGCGAGCGTTTTGGAAGTAATTTAACCTCCCGTCGTCTTCCGGATTGGTCGCCCAGCTCTGCCGGCCGTAGACCAGCAGGGTCGGGCACGTGATCCGGCCCCAGAGAACGGCGATCTCCTCGCGCGACATGTCGGCGGGCGGGGACAGGCGGACGTAGGGGTCGAACTTCCAGCAATAGGTGCCGTCCTCGTTCTGGATTACCGCCTGCTCGGTCAGGTGGCGCGCGACCGCTTCGCTCAGGTGCTTGTTGGCCGCGCGCATCCGCCCGAACGCCTCCTCGATCGACTGGTAGCGCCACGGCAGTTCGGCCGATTGCTCGCGCGCCTTGTCGATCCAGTCGCGCATCCTGGCGTCGATCGGCGGACGGGTGCGTTCGCTGGCGTGACCCGGCCCCGGCCCCATGCCCTCGATGGCGACCAGGCGGGTCACGCTTTCCGGGTAGATGCCGGCGTAGCGGAGCGAGACGTTGGCGCCGAGGGAGTGGGCGACGATCGAGACCGGCCCCAATCCCTCGGCGTGGATGAGCTGCGCGAGGTCGTAGACGTAGCTCGCCATCGAATACTGGCCGGCGGATGACCATGCGCTGTCGCCGTGGCCGCGCAGGTCAGGCGCGAGGATGTGGAAGCGCTCGCGCAAGGGGGCCGCCACCCAGTCCCAGCTTCGGCAATGATCGCGCCCGCCATGCAGCAGGATCAGCGGCGGCGCCGATTGGTTGCCCCAATCGGCGTAGTGCAGCCGCAGGCGCTGGGAGGTCCAGCTACGGGACGTCGGGCCGGATGGGTCGGTCACCCTCCGCTTAGCCGAGGTGCTTGGCGAAGAAGGCCAGCGAGCGCTGCTGCGCGAGGTCGTAGTCCTTCTTGCTGAAGCTGCCGCGCTCGTCGCAGCCGAAGCCGTGGCCGGCGCCGGCATAGACGTAGATCTCCGCTTTTGGCTGGGCGGCGCGGATCGCGTCCACGTCGGTCATCGGGATCGATTGGTCGGTCTCGCCGAAATGCATCTGCACTGGGCAGTTCGGCCGTTCGTCCTTGATGCCGGCGATGCCGCCGCCGTACCAGCACGACGCGGCGGCGAAGCTACGGCTGCGCGTCGCCCCCCAGAAGGCGACGGTGCCGCCGAAACAGTAGCCGACGATGCCGAGCTTCTTGCCGGCGAGCCGCTTCGCCGCGGCCTCCACGTCGGCCATCACCTGGGCATCGGTGAGTTTCATGCGGTAGTCGCGGCCCTTGCCGATGTCCTCCTGGGTGTAGCCCAGCTCGATGCCCCGCTCGGCGCGGTCGAACAGCGCCGGCGCGCAGACCGCGTAGCCGGCGGCCGCGAAACGATCGGCCATCTCCCGCATGTGGTGGTTGACGCCGAAGATCTCCTGGATGACGACGATGCCCTTGGTCGCGCTGTCCGGGCCGGCGACGTAGGCGGACAGAGTGTGCCCGTCGGACGCGGTCAGGTTGATGGTGCTGCCCATGTTGCTCTCCCGTGGAAACTCGGTGGCCAGAATGGGGGGCGGAACAGGGTGGTCGTCAAGCCGGGACGGCCGCTCAGCCCGCTTGCGGACGCAGCAAAGCCGCGAGATGCGGATGCTGGATAGCGGCGAAAGGATTGACGATCGTGGTGCCGCCAGAGGTGAAGCCGTCGTGCATGTCCTCGGAAAGCAGCAATCGGCAGCCGGCCTCGATGGCGGCCGAGAGCATGACGGCGTCCCAGATGGTGAACTGGTGGTCGGCGGCGAGGTCGGCGGCCCGGAGCATCACGAACTCCGAGGTCGGGATTAATGGGAATGCGTCCCGCCACGACAGAATTGCCACCCTCGCTTGGTCCCGGCTGAAGCCGGCCTTGCGGACCAGCACGTTAAACAGTTCGCCGAGCGCCTGCGTCGGCAGCCATCCCGTCTCCGGCGAGAGTCGATCGAGGATAGCGAGAGCGGCCTCCTTTTTCTCGGGGCCGTTCACCCCCTCGGCGTAAGCGAGAACATTGGTATCAAGCGCGACCGTCACCGCTCATATAGCTCGTCTCGCGTCCACTTTCCGACGTCGATCACCGGTGCGGCCCGAAGGCGGACGAGCAATTGCCGGCGCGCCTCGTCGGCGATGCGCGCCTCGGCGCGGACCGGCGCGATCCGGGCGACAGGCTTTCCGTGGGCCGTGACCACGAAGCTGTCCCCTTCGCGCACGGAACGCAGCACCTGGGAGAAGTGGCGATTCGCCTCGACGGCGGAGATGGCTTTGTCCATGAGCCAAATGTAGTGAGAATATGTGCTTTCCGCAACGCCGTTCCGAGCGGAGCATCCCCAGCGCATCGCTGGCCTTCCCCCGCGCCGATTTGCTAGGATCGCGGGACGATTCGGCCCGGCTCCGGCGCGTTGAGGTGATCTGTTATGAAGTTCAAGGCCGACCGCGCCTCTCTCCTGAAGGCGCTCGCCCACGTCCAGAGCGTGGTGGAGCGGCGGAACACGATCCCGATCCTCGCCAACGTGATGATCGCGGTGCGCGACAACGCGCTCAGCCTCACCGCGACCGATATGGAGATCGCGATTGTCGAGGACGTGCCGGCGGTGACGCTCGGCCCCGGGGCCTGCACGGCCCCGGCCGCGACGCTCTATGACATCGTCCGCAAGCTGCCCGACGGGGCTGAGGTCGAGTTGGAGCATCCGGGCGGGGAGGCGCAGCTTTCGCTGCGCGCCGGACGCTATCACACGAACCTGGTGGTGCTGCCAACCGACGACTTCCCGCAGATGACGGCGGGCAGCCTGTCGCACCGCTTCCAGCTCTCGGCCCAGCAACTGCGCGGGGTGATCGATCGCACCCGCTTCGCCATCTCCACCGAGGAGACGCGGTATTACCTGAATGGAATCTATCTCCACGCCGCGGAAAGCGACGGGGAGAGCGTCCTGCGGGCCGTCGCCACCGACGGCCACCGCCTGGCGCGGGTGGAGGAGAAGCTGCCCGAGGGCGCGGCGGCGATGCCGGGCGTGATCGTGCCGCGCAAGACGGTGAATGAACTGCGGAAACTGCTCGACGAGGTGAGCGGGAGCGTGGACGTCGGGCTGTCCGACACCCGCATCCAGTTCCATTTCGACAACGTGCTGCTGACCAGCAAGCTGATCGACGGCACCTTCCCCGAATACGATCGGGTGATCCCGCGCGGCAACGACAAGATCCTGCGGGTCAACGTGAAGGACTTCGCCGAGGCGGTCGGGCGCGTCGCCGCCATCTCGGCCGAGAAGCAGCGCCCGGTGAAGCTGACCCTCTCGCGCGACCTGCTGGTGCTGTCGGCGTCCTCGCCGGAGGCGGGGGTGGCGACCGAGGAACTGGATGCCGATCGCGTGCAGTACGACGCCTCGCCGCTCGAGATCGGCTTTCAGGCCCGTTATCTCAACGACATCACCGACCAGATCGCCGAACGCGTGGAGTTCCGCTTCTCCGACGGCGCCGCGCCGACCGTGGTGGTGGATGGCGCCGATGAGCGGGCGCTGTACGTGCTGATGCCGATGCGGGTTTGAACGGGGGGCGGCGCCCTCACCCGCCGCGCAAGGGCGCGCCGACCTCTCCCAAGGGGAGAGGTGAAGATGTGCCCTGCTCCACTTCTCCCGCCCTTGCGGGAGAGGTCGGCGCGGCTAGCGCCGGGTGAGGGCGCTTGCTCCGCCTCCGCCGGGTCAGCCTCACCCAGTTCCGCAACTACGCCGCGCTGACCTGGGCGCCGGCGGCGCGGGTCAGCGTGCTGTTCGGACCGAACGGCAGCGGCAAGACCAACCTGCTCGAAGCCATCTCGCTGCTCGCCCCTGGGCGCGGCTTGCGGGGCGCGCGGATCGCGGATTTGCTGCGGCGCGGTGGCGACGGGCGGTGGGCGGTCGCCGGGCGCTTCGCGACGGCGGAGGGGAAGCTGGATGTGGGC
>JBAWFF010000461.1:0-2034 GCA_049591635.1 Acetobacteraceae bacterium | reverse complement strand
CGTTGCCGGGTGCGACGGCGCTTATCGTGGGCGCGGGCGGGATCGGCGCGGAGGCGGCGCGCCTCGCCGCCGCGTTCGGGATGCGGGTGATCGCGACCGATGCCCGCCGGACCGAGGCGCCTCCGGGAGTCGCCGAGCTGCACAAGCCGGAGAAGCTGGATCAGCTGTTGGGGCAAGCCGATTTCGTGATCCTGACGGTGCCGCACACGCCGGCGACCGAGGGCTTCATGAATCGTGCCCGGTTTCGCCGGATGAAACCATCGGCGTTCTTCATCAACATCGGGCGCGGCAAGACGACGCGGCTCGATGACCTGGTCGCGGCGCTTGAGGCGGGCGAGATCGCCGGCGCCGGGCTCGACGTGTTCGAGACCGAGTCGTTGCCGGCCGACCATAGACTGTGGACGCTGCCGAACGTGCTGATCACCCCGCACACGGCAGGGTTCGGGCCGGACCTGGACGAGCGGCGCTACGCGATCATCCGCGACAATTGCCGTGCCTTCGCGCATGGTGGCGCGTTGCGCAACGTGGTCGACAAAGCGAACTGGTTCTGAGCGAGCGGGTCGCCCCGGCGGGTTCGCTTCGCGCGCTCGACTGGCTGAACTTCTTCCTGGCCGATGTGCAGTCGGGCCTGGGGCCGTTCCTGGCGATCTTCCTCATCACGTCCGAGCACTGGAACGCCGCCAATATCGGCGTGGTGATGACCGTCTCCGGGATCGCCACGCTCATCGCGCAGACGCCGGCCGGCGCCTTCATCGACACGACGCATTTCAAGCGCCTCGCGATCATGATCGCGGCGCTGGTGATCTCGGTTGCGGCGTTGGTCGTGACGCTCGCGCCGCGCTTCGGAATCGTGACCGGCGCGCAGGTGCTGCTGGGTGGCGCGGCGTCGATCTTCCCGCCGGCGACGGCGGCGATCGCGCTGGGGCTGGTCGGGCGGCGGCGCTTCACGCATCGCATGGGGCGGATGCAGGGGTTTAATCACGCCGGCAACGTCGTCGCCGCCTCGCTCGCGGGATTGCTCGGATATTTCGTGACGACCGCCGCCGTGTTCTGGGTGGTGAGCGGATGCGGACTGCTGGCGATCGCCGCCGCGTTTTGGATCGACCCGCAGGCGATCGACAATGACGTGGCGCGCGGGCTGGAGCGAGGCGATGGTGCGGCGAAGGAGGAGCAACCGTCCGGCTTCAAGACGCTGCTCACGAGCCGGACGCTGCTGATCTTCGTGGGCGCGATCACGCTGTGGCAGTTCGCCAACGCGGCGATGCTGCCGATCGTCGGCCAGAAGCTCGCGCTCAACAACACCGGCGAGGGCACGCTCTTCATGGCTGCGCTGATCGTGACGGCGCAGGCGGTGATGGTGCCGATGTCGATCCTCGTCGGCCATCGCGCCGACCGCTGGGGACGCAAGCCGATTTTTCTTCTTGGCTTCGTGGCGTTGCCGATCCGGGGCGTGCTGTTCAGTCTGGTGGGGGAACCGTACGTCGTGGTGGCGATCCAGGTGCTCGACGGGGTCGGCGCCGGCATCTTCGGGGCGCTGTTCCCGCTGGTGATCGCCGACCTGACGCGCGGCACCGGGCGCTACAATTTGACGCTCGGCGCGGCGACGACGGTCCAGGGGGTCGGGGCGGCGTTCAGCACCACGCTCGCCGGCTTCATCATCGTGAGCGGCGGCTACACGATGGCATTCCTGGCGCTCGCCGCCATCGCGCTGGTGGCGCTGCTGATGTTCCTGGTGCTGATGCCGGAGACACTTCGGCCGGCGCCGAAGCGATAGCGCTGGCCGCTGTTTCGTTTGGGCGGCACGTTCAGCGTCGATCAGGGAGGCCACAATGATCACCTGCTGCATCCGTTACACGCTCGATCCGCACCGGATCACCGATTTCGAGGAATATGCGCGGCGCTGGCCGCCGATCATCGCCCGCTGCGGCGGCGCGCTCCTCGGCTACTTCCTGCCGAAGGAGGGCGCCAACAACTTCGCCCTCGCGCTGGTCGAGTTCGAGAGCCTCGCCGCCTACGAGGTCTATCGGGGACGGC
>JBAWFF010000460.1:0-2034 GCA_049591635.1 Acetobacteraceae bacterium | reverse complement strand
CGTTGCCGGGTGCGACGGCGCTTATCGTGGGCGCGGGCGGGATCGGCGCGGAGGCGGCGCGCCTCGCCGCCGCGTTCGGGATGCGGGTGATCGCGACCGATGCCCGCCGGACCGAGGCGCCTCCGGGGGTCGCCGAGCTGCACTAGCCGGAGAAGCTGGATCAGCTGTTGGGGCAAGCCGATTTCGTGATCCTGACGGTGCCGCACACGCCGACGACCGAGGGCTTCATGAATCGGGCCCGGTTTCGGCGGATGAAACCATCGGCGTTCTTCATCAACATCGGGCGCGGCAAGACGACGCGGCTCGATGACCTGGTCGCGGCGCTGGAGGCGGGCGAGATCGCCGGCGCCGGGCTCGATGTGTTCGAGACCGAGCCGTTGCCGGCCGACCATAAATTATGGACGCTGCCGAACGTGCTGATCACGCCGCACACGGCGGGGTTCGGGCCGGACCTGGACGAGCGGCGCTACGCGATCATCCGCGACAATTGCCACGCCTTCGCGCGTGGTGGCGCGTTGCGCAACGTGGTCGACAAAGCGAACTGGTTCTGAGCGAGCGGGTCGCCCCGGCGGGTTCGCTTCGCGCCCTCGACTGGCTGAATTTCTTCCTGGCCGATGTGCAATCGGGGCTGGGGCCGTTCCTGGCGATCTTCCTGATCACGTCCGAGCACTGGAACGCCGCCGATATCGGCGTGGTGATGACCGTCGCCGGCATCGCCACGCTCATCGCGCAGACGCCGGCCGGCGCCTTCATCGACGCGACGCATTTCAAGCGTCTCGCGGTCATGATCGCGGCGCTGGTGATCTCGATGGCGGCGTTGGTCGTGACGCTCGCGCCGCGCTTCGGAATCGTCGTCGGCGCGCAAATGCTGCTGGGTGGCGCGGCGTCGATCTTCCCCCCGGCGACGGCGGCGATCGCGCTGGGGCTGGTCGGGCGGCGGCGCTTCACCCATCGCATGGGGCGAATGCAAGGGTTCAATCACGCCGGCAACGTCGTCGCGGCGGTGCTGGCGGGGGCGCTCGGGTATTTCGTGACGACCGCCGCCGTGTTCTGGGTGGTGAGCGGCTGCGGCCTGCTGGCGATCGCGGCGGCGTCTTGGATTGATCCGCGGGCGATCGACAATGACGTGGCGCGCGGGCTGGAGCAAGGCGATGGTGCCGCGAAGGAAAGGCAACCCTCCGGCTTCAGGACGCTGCTCAAGAGCCGGACGCTGCTGATCTTCGTGGGTGCGATCACGCTGTGGCAGTTCGCCAACGCGGCGATGCTGCCGATCGTCGGCCAGAAGCTCGCGCTCAACAACACCGGCGAGGGCACGCTCTTCATGGCGGCGCTGATCGTGACGGCGCAAGCGGTGATGGTGCCGATGTCGATCCTGGTCGGCCACCGCGCCGACCAGTGGGGACGCAAGGCGATCTTCCTCGCCGGGTTTGCCGCGCTGCCGATCCGGGGCGTGTTGTTCAGTGTGGTCCAGGAGCCGTACGTCGTGGTGGCGATCCAGGTGCTCGACGGGGTCGGCGCCGGCATCTTCGGGGCGCTGTTCCCGCTCGTCGTCGCCGATCTGACTCGCGGCACCGGGCGCTACAACGTGACGCTCGGCGCGGCGACGACGGTCCAGGGGATCGGGGCGGCGTTCAGCACCACGCTCGCGGGCTTCATCATCGTGAGCGGCGGCTACACGATGGCGTTCCTGGCGCTCGCCGGCATCGCACTGGCGGCGCTGCTGGTGTTCCTGGTGCTGATGCCGGAGACGCTTCGGCCGGCGCCGAAGCGATAGGGCTGGCCTCAGTTTCGGTCGGGCGGCACGTTCAGCGTCGACCAGGGAGGCCACAATGATCACCTGCTGCATCCGCTACACGCTCGATCCGCACCGGATCACCGATTTCGAGGAATATGCGCGGCGCTGGCCACCGATCATCGCCCGCTGCGGCGGCGCGCTCCTCGGCTACTTCCTGCCGAAGGAGGGCGCCAACAACTTCGCCCTCGCGCTGGTCGAGTTCGAGAGCCTCGCCGCCTACGAGGTCTATCGGGGACGGC
>JBAWFF010000459.1:0-7695 GCA_049591635.1 Acetobacteraceae bacterium | reverse complement strand
GATCGTGAAGCTGAGCTACGTCGAGGGGATGTTTGGTCCGCCCCTCGAGATGTTCCATTGCGGGGGCACCGCGATCGTATATGCGGTCACCGGGCACGACGAGTACATAAGGCACGGCGTCAACGCCTTGGTGGCGGATATCGACGACGACGCCGCCGTTGTTGGCTATCTGCGCGATCTGCTCGCCGAACCCCGGCTGCTGACCGCATTGCAGCAGGGCGCCTTGCGGACCGCCGCGCAATGGCCGTCATGGGACGATGGCGGCAGATGCTTCGCCGATGCGATCGTCGCGGCGTCTCGAAGCTGCATCATAGGCCGCGACGAACTCCGCTCGTACAGCCGGCGCGTGTGGCAGTTGGTCGAAGGCAATCAGAGAGAACGCGAGGAACGCACCAACACGGTCTTCGTTACCGTCCCCGCACCGGAGGGTATCATTTCCGTATACGAGGCGACGCTGCGCTCCACCTCGTGGCGCATCGCGAGCCGACTGCTGAAATTGGCGGGGTCGAGCCATTTCAACGCGCTGTCCCCAAGCGAACAACTCGCATCCCGACAGGACCTGGACATCGAGGATCAGTGGGAGATGGCTCGTCGTGCGATCGCGATAAAGGATTCCACGCTCTGGGAGCTTCTGTCGCCGCTCCGCGTGATCGGAAAGCTCTTGCACGCCCTTCGTCGTGCGGCTCTGGGGCTCGCGCGGCGTGTCTCGCCGCCGCGCCGGCCCGGCACCGCGCCGCCTTTTCGCAATGCTCACTTGCTCGGTCCGAGGGAGTGGCCCCGCCAAGCGAAGTCCACGCGCGACGACCCCGATTTTGGCATGCGGACACCGCGACTTCCGGCACGCGCTGTCGCGGAACCGGGGCCTGAGCGGACCCTTCTCTAGCGGGACCCAACTGGGCGGCAGAAAGAAGGTTCACCTGCGACGGAGAGCCCCTGCAATCGCCCGACCTGGCGCGGTGACCCGCCAACTCGTAGACTTTTCCATCGCGGCGACCCGAGACTTAAGCCGGTTCGACAGGGCTTCCATTTCGGCTAATTCGGCTTGCAGTGCTATGATGCGGCGGCGCAATTCCATCTCAGTTGCATCTGCGGCGATTTCCTCCGGCATTGCGATGTCGGCACGTGAGCCGGAAGGCTCGGCCTGTCTCATGGCGATCTGTCGTCGCAACTCAGCCACGGTCGCGCGTTCAGCTGCTATGGCCCGTGCCGCTACCTCTCCCTCGCGCCAGACCGACGGTGTGCGTTCAGAGAGCGTCTCCCCCCCGTGATCGCTGCGCGGTCCACGACATACGAAAACGGCGGTGATGCTGTTCTGCAATGACCCAGGCTCGGATTCAGGGAACTCAAAATCCGTTTCGCGAATCGTCACCCGATCCGGCGGAGTCGCTATCTCCTCGCGCTCACGCTCTTTCGAGGCGAATTCTCCTAACCCGTAATGTGCATAACATCGAACTTCGGAAAAGAATCGTTGCAACTTGGCGTGCCACGCGCTGGGTGGGAGGTGGTGGACGTGAAAATGGTTGCCGATGTCGGAGGTCATAGCCTCTACGGATGCGATTGGTGGAACCGCAACGATCACCGATCCATCTTCCACAACCACCCGCGCACACTCCGCAGCGAGCCCGTCCACATTTCCGACATGCTCAAACACATTGCTGGAGAACACTAGCCCAAACACCCGATCCCCTACAGGTAGACGATCGTTCAGGTCCGCCACCTCATACGTTACGGCATCGCCGGCATAGCGTCTGCGAGAATGCTCGACGGCATTTTGGCCGGCATCCAGCGCGAGCACACCAGCAGCGCCATGTCGGGCAAAGTAGGCCGCGCCATAGCCCGCACCTGACCCTGCATCAAGAACACGGCGACCCACCGCGGAGGGCAGAGCGAACCTGTAAATCGAAAGATGCGCCCAATATGGCCACATATTCCCCTCGATCATGCGCTCGCCATCATTGGTTAGGGCGGCTGCATCCACGACGTCCATTTCCTCCGCTCCGACTTTGAACGTTAGCTCACCGCTATAGTCGCGTGCTCGACAAGCATCCGCTTGGCTAGACTAAGGCGACCGACAGGACAGCCGATACCTAGGGGCGAGGGCGCCATGTAGAACTCGTTTCCGATGCTCTCAAAGAACCCGCGCTCCCGCAGGTCAATTTCGCCAAGTAGCATCAAGTCCGTAAGAACTCGGACCGATCTCAAACCCGACGCCGCCCACATCGATCAGCAATCGCAGGAAATCCGTCCGTCCCATGTCCAAGCCCCTTGCACTAAGTATACTCACACCGAAACTACAGACTTCACAGCTTCCGAAGCATGGCCGCTCGCGATTGGCTGCATCGCGAAATCAAAAACAGCTGATGCAACAGCCTTAGCATGGCGATCCCAGCCATATTTCTCCTCGGCGTTTCGGAACGCCCGTTCGGCGATCGCCATATAGGCGTCTTGGTCTTCCACAACCGCAAGAGCGGATTCAAGCTTCTCGTCCCACTCGTGGGCATTTGCGAGAAAGCCGTTGCAACCGTCTGCTATCGCGTTCGCGAACGCGAACGTCGGAGTTGCTACGGTGATCGTGCCGCAGATCGCTGCCTCAAAATACTTTAGTTCTGACTTGCAGTTCGTAAAGCTATTGTCCTGCAAAGGCGCCACATTGATCTCCACTTGTGAGATGAGGCGCTGGAGATTCATGAAGTCCTGAAGCGGGAACACCTCGATTCGATCCTGGTGGCGCTCCAGGCCGGCGCGGCGATCGAGAAATCCGACCACGCGCGCCCTGATCCTGGAATCCCGATCCATCAGCTTGCCCAACGCACCAGAGGCAATGGCGAAATCGCGATTATGCGTGGGGGTACCACTGAAATATCCGATGTGGATACACTCGTCCCGGGCGAATCTGGATAGCTTCTTTTCGGCAAACAGTGCGGATGACACCCTTTGCTGGGCGCGGTTCAAGAAATTAGGGACGATAGCGACCCGGATGCCGGGAGCGTATCGCCGGATGCAGCTCGCAAGGCGCTCGTTGGTGGTGATCGCGCCATCACACATCCGCAGGACTGCCCCAAAGCGCCCCGTCAAGGCGAAGTATGTGTCCCACGTCCAGTCATTGCCGGCATCCTGGTCAAGCGTCTCGACGATGAGGTGGACATATTCCGGATCGAAGATGAGATCGTCTACATCGAACAAGACCGGGATGTTACGGACCCTCGCCCGGGCAATCAGTTGCGCGACGGAGGGGGCGTAACGGGCGCGGCAGATCACCAGCACGTCCGCGCGATCAATGAAGGCGGATACCCGGCCGAGATCGTCGCGGCAGAACCATGACGCGGAGATGTCGAGTTCGGGGGCGTTCGCTAAGGCCTCCACGGCGTTGAAGGCACGGTAGCGGAACGTGCTCGTATCGGGTTTCTCGTAGTAGTACGCTATTCGGCGTGCTCGTGCCACGAGATCCTTCAGCCGTCCGTCGAGGGACGCTGACCACGGATCGTGGTAGGTGAAGGGTTCGGCCCCAGGCGCGGTGAACACCGGCTACGCCTGTTTCGGAAGCAGAAATTCCAGGGCAGGGGCGAGCGCCGAAGCCCAATCTGTCTCGATCCCTTCCCGGCAGGAGGCCGTCCGCCGTCCAATGTCGGAGGCCATTGCCAGGGCGTCCTTGATACCTTGCCTGAGACCCACCACGGTCGGTTCCACGCAGAGGATATTGCTTGAGTAGGATAGCAGCGAGGTCTTCCGGCCATGTCGGTTCGTTACGACCACTGCCCCGCTGGCCGCGAGGTCAAGCGGGGGATAGCTGGGATGCGGGGTGTCCATGAGGCACAGACCAGCATCCATCGTCCGAACCAGATCGACGTATTCAGCCCAGGGGAGGTTCTGCCGCAGATGCGGGGGTACGCCGCCTGGGAGTACAAGTTTCTCCAGGTCGCGTCCCACGAAGAACACATCCCATTCCTCCGGGTCCAGCAGGCCGTCCTCCATGACCGCGGCGATCGCCTCCAGGCCCCGCCAATACAGATTCCTGAGATTGTTGGGGCGCGCGTAGAAGAAGAAGCGGCGCCTGCCGCTGCCATCCGATCTGTGCCTTCCATCCAAGATCGATGCCGGGAACGCGGGCTCGAACCAGACCGCGCGGTCGCGCAGATCAGCCAGCGGCTCCGGACCATCCACAAAATGCTCGAACAGCAATCTGCTGTTGACGATCATCCGGACGGCGGGGTCTGAAAGCGTCTCGTGGCAGCGCAACCTGTCGTCGCCATGCGGGTAGAACATCCGCTCGTCCTCCTGCACGAGGCATATGATCCTGGCGGGATTGACCGCCCGACGTACGGCTGCGGTCGTCCACCAGGAGGTGGTCAGGAACACGTCGTCGGGGCCAACCGCCACCGGTTGCCCGTCTTCCACGGATGAATGCACGAAATCGACGTTCCCGTCCCACGGCACATGGTTGGCGGCGAGTACCGCACCGAAGTTCGCCGCGTCGGCCGGGTCCGTGCGTGTCACGACGCGAATCGCCGCATTGAGGCGCTTCGCCATCTGGGCCGCCATGATCAGCGACGTCCCCACACCGCCAAACGATGACCCCACGTTGATGCCATCCGTTACGACCGTGACTCTCGCCGGCTCATGAGGGGTATCGAACATCGCCAGCGGCTCCAGATACGAGAACCGCCTTTGAATCAGTTGCGCCGCGCTCGGGGGGGCTACCATAGCGCCAGCCGCTTCCGCCTGCGAGACCGGCTCAGTTCGAATCAGTTGCGACACGCTCGGGCGGGCGACCATGGCGCCAGCCGCTTCCGCCTGCGAGACCGGCTCAGGTAGCGGGGCCTTGGGCTCAGGCACAGGCTGACATTCCGGGCGGGGCAGACGCCCTTCGGCCTTGCCATGCTCAAGATAATGGGTGACCGGATCAATCCCGGCTCCGACGATGTCAACGTTCTGTTGCAGGTACCACACCGGGTCGAACTCTCCCGACGCGATCAGCGTGGCTGCCTGCTCAGTCTGCCGGCGACGCGCAGCTCGGCGTCCAAGCCGTTTGGCGATCGACGACCGTTCAAGTATCCGACGCGCAGGCGATGTCAACCGCCAACTCGTGCTCGTTTGGATCGCGGCGATCTGACCACGCAGGTCCCCCGCGTACGCTTGCAGCGCTACGAGAGCGGCTTGCGCTGCCTCCGCCCGCACCGCGAACGCTGCATCCGCCTCCTCCCGCGCCGCTTCAAATCTCAAGCGTTCCGCATCGGCGATGGCACGGGCAGCAATCGCGTCGCGGCGCATTGCCTCCGTCTCTGTACGCGCGGCCTTGGCCTCGGACCGCGCAGTGTCCGCTTCCGCCTGCTCGGCGGCCGAACGCTCGGCTGTGGCGGCGTCCCGTTCCCGCAAAGCCTCGCGCTCCGCTTCGGTGAGGCGAGTCACCTTGCGCTGTAGGTCGGCCACTCGTAGACGGTGCCGCACGTTCTCGGCGACAGCGAACAACTCGCTTTCACTGCAAGCCCCCTCGCGACGTTGAAGGAGCATGGCGTGCGGGCAGACATAACTAGCATCATATTCAACAACTGGAGCGAACCCTGCATCGCGGAACGCCCGCAGCCAGTAGATTGTCGGACGAACGTTGACGTGCGTCGGTTCGTCAAAATCGATCGGAGATGATGAAAACAAAATTCGGGACGCTGAGGCCGTCATTGACGCGACCGCCCGCAGGGCCTCGTCCGGTGGCATGTGCTCTAGAACTTCAATGCATAGAACAAGGTCGTAGTTTCCCTCGATAGGGTCGGCGATCGATCCTACGGCGCAATACGGCCGCACATCACGCCTGACCTGCGAGATGGCAAAGGCGGATATGTCGCGTCCATGCGCCTCGACGCCGCGATCCCAGAGTGCCTCGACCAGAAACCCTATCGCACACCCTGCATCAAACACCTTCCGCGGGGTGAGGCTACGAACAATCTCCGTCGCGATCGGTGCATAGAAGTCCAGCCATGCTGGAGCGTCCCGAGAGTAGGGCACGTCGCCGCAGTGGGAGGCATAATACTCGGGTCCATAATCACAAGCGGGGTCGCTTCCAGGCTGCTCATTCATTCCTTTGGACCGTATTGCCCTTTGCCAACCCGTCCAACTCCCGCAACCCCTCCACCACCCCCCGCATATCCCAGAGCGCCACCATCGTCGCCCCGTCGGAGGGCGCGCGGTCCGGGTCCGGGTGGCACTCGATGAACACCGCCGCCACCCCCACCGCGACCGCCGCCCGCGCCAGCACTGGACCGAACTCGCGCTCCCCGCCCGACGAGCCGCCCTGCCCACCGGGCTGCTGCACCGAATGGGTCGCGTCGAATACCACCGGGTAGCCGGTCCGCGCCATGATCGGCAAGGCGCGGAAATCCGTCACCAGCGTGTTGTAGCCGAAGCTGGTGCCGCGCTCGCACAGCAGTATCCGCTCGTTGCCGGTCGAGGCGATCTTGGCGGCAACGTTCGCCATGTCCCACGGCGCCAGGAACTGGCCCTTCTTCACATTCACCGCCCGCCCGGTGCGCCCGGCCGCCAGCAGCAGGTCGGTCTGGCGGCACAGGAAGGCGGGGATCTGCAGCACATCCACCGCCTCGGCCGCCGGCGCGCACTGCGCCTCGGTATGCACGTCCGTCAGCACCGGCAGCCCGGTCGTCTCGCGCACCTCGGCGAGGATCGCCAGCCCCTCCACCATCCCGACACCGCGCGCCGCGCCCACCGAGGTGCGGTTGGCCTTGTCGAAGCTCGACTTGTAGATCATCCCGACGCCGGTCGCCGCCGCGATCTCGGTCAGCGCGTGCGCCACCTCGAGCGCGTGCGCGCGGCTCTCGATCTGGCACGGTCCGGCGATCAGCACGAACGGGAGGTCGTTGGCGATCCGCAACGCCCCCACCCGGACCACGCGCGCGGCGGGCTCGCTCATCGTCGCGTACTCCTGACCAAGCCGTAGGCGCTGATCACGATCCAGAACCCCTCGATCACCGCGGATGGAAAGTTCCATTCCGCGTACAGCGACGCCATGATGAGGGCGGCGCCGAGTAGATTGGCCAGAGGGAAGCGCCAATCCGCCGACGAAAGCCAGCCCTGCTGGTTGGCGAAGAACGCCCCGATCACCAAAGCGGCCCCGACGAACCCCGCTACGACAAGTGCCCTCACACCAGCCGCGCCTGCTTCACCGCGGCGGCGATGAAGCCAGCGAACAGCGGGTGCGGATCGAACGGTTTGGACTTCAGCTCCGGATGAAACTGCACGCCGACGAACCACGGATGGTCCGGGCGCTCCACGATCTCCGGCAGCACGCCATCCGGCGACATGCCGGAGAACCATAGGCCGGTCCGCTCCAGGATATCGCGGAAATGGACGTTGACCTCGTAGCGGTGGCGGTGGCGCTCGGCGATCCGCGGGGCGTCGTCGTAGAGCGCGCGGACCAGGCTGCCCGCTTCCAGCACCGCCGGATAGGCACCCAGCCGCATCGTCCCGCCGAGGTCGCCCCCCGCCATCCGCCGCTCGACGTCGTTGCCGCGGGCCCATTCCGTGAGCAGGCCGACCACCGGGGTCTCGCACGGGCCGAACTCGGTGGAGGAGGCGTCGGGCAGGTCCGCCTGGTTCCGCGCCGCCTCGATCACCGCCATCTGCATCCCGAAGCAGATGCCGAGGAACGGCACGCCCCGCTCGCGCGCGAAGCGCACCGCCTCGACCTTG
>JBAWFF010000458.1:0-1927 GCA_049591635.1 Acetobacteraceae bacterium | reverse complement strand
GCTGTCAGGCGTGGCCGGTGCGCGCAGGAGCGAAAGCTCGGCGCACAGTTCGTCGAGGATCGTCCCCGCCCGCGCCGCCGCCGCGCGGTAGGCGGCGCGCACCGAGGCGGGCGGCCCCCATGCCTCGATGACGAGGTCGATCGGCCCGTCATTCAGGTGCAGGCGCCGCCCATCCGCCAGCAGGCGCGCGGCGAGCCGGGTCACGGCCGGGTCTGGCGCGCCTCGGCCAGCACCTCGGCGAGCGGGCGCAGCCGATCCATGTGCCCGCCCAGCAGCGCGTAGTCCTCGCGCCGCATGGTGAATTCGATCGGCGCCACCAGGGCGGGCGTCGGCACGTAGCCGAAGGCGTTGGCCGGCAAGAGCGTGACGTCCACCATGAAGGTGATGCCGCCGCCCGGCCACACATAGACCGGCGCGCCGCCGCAGGTGACGCGGGTCAGCGTGTCCTTCACCGAGCGGGTGAGCCCGATCGGGTTCTCCGTCACCCCGGCGCGCAGCGAGCCGCCGGCGCCCCCCATGAACAGCACGCTCGCCAGCGCCGGCTCGCAATTCTCCTTGATGCGCTCGACGGAGAACGCCAACGCCGGAGGCATGTCGCGTTCGATCGGGCGCAGCGCCGCGTCGAGTTCGAAATAGGCGGCGTGTTCGCCCGTGGTGCTGACCATCAGCATCGTCAGGCCCGGCCGTGCCTTCCTCGGATCGAATGTCTCGAGGATCGACAGCGGATCGGCGATGTCGGTGCCGCCCCAGCCGGTGCCCGGATTGGCGACCTCGAAATAGCGCCCGGGCGTGGAGCGCCGGCCGCGCAGTCGCAAGCCGGTGTCGGCGATGCCGAGCACCTTGCCGGCCTGATGCTCGGACAGCACGCCGGTGATGTGATCGTCGACGACCACCACCTCGTCGGCCTTGCCCAGCCATTGGCGGGCGAACATGCCGATCGTCGCCGACCCGCAGCCGACCCGCATCCGCGCCTCGCGCTCGCCGTTGATGACCGGGGGCTGGCCGGCCTGGATCACCAACGCCGCGCCGTCATCGACGGTCAGCTCGACCGCATGGCAGTTGCTGAGCGCCAGCAGCGCGTCGCATGTGACACGCCCGGTCTTCTTGCCGCTGCCGGTCAAATGATGCACGCCGCCAAGCGACAGCATCTGCGAGCCGTACTCGCCGGTCATCACGTGCCCGATCGGCTCGCCCTCGGCGCGCACCAGGCTGCGCTCGGGACCAATGTGGCGGTCGGTGTCGATCTTCACCTTGACGCCGCAATAGCTGAAAATCCCCTCGGTCACGACGGTGACCATGTCGACGCCGTCGACCTCGGAGGCGACGATGAATGGCGCCGGCTTGTAGTCAGGGTAGGTGGTGCCGGCGCCGATCGCGGTGAGGAAGGCGGGGCCGGCGACGATATCGCCGTCCCAATCGGCCTCGCGCTCCAGGAAGGGGACGGCCTGCGCGGAAGTGTCGAGCACCACCTGCGGATCAACGCGGACCAGGGTGCCGGCATCGTTGGCATAGCGGTCGCACGCGCCGGTCATGCCGGACTTGATGTAGCAGAGCACCGGGCAGGCGTCGCAGCGGATGCGGCCGTCGTCGGCCATCGTCATCCTCCGATCGGTGTTTGACAGCCCATCATGGCGATCATTAGCATACCAACGACGTACCGGGAGGTCCAGTATAGCGGGATGAAGCCGGCCCCCTTCACCTACCATGCGGCGCGAAGCGTGGAGCAGGCGGTCGCGCTGCTTGGCGCGCTGGCGCCGGAGGGTGGGCGCATCCTGGCCGGCGGACAGAGCTTGGTGCCGATCATGGCGTTTCGATTGGCGCAGCCGGCGCACCTCATCGACATCAATCCCATAGCGGGATTGGCGCGGATGGTGGTTGGCGGCGATCGGTTGAGCGTCGGTGCCACCGTGCGTCACGCTGCATTCGA
>JBAWFF010000457.1:0-8195 GCA_049591635.1 Acetobacteraceae bacterium | reverse complement strand
GTGATGAGCGGGGCGTGGTAGTTGCGGTGCACGCGCCGCACGCGCGGGCCGAGGGCGGCGCGCATCGCCAGCCACAGAATCGTCTCCACCGATTCGGCGCCTCCACGCTCCATGTAATCGTCGTGCGACAGGGCGGCGAGCTGTTCGGGATCGGATTCCAGCAGGTCGAGAAAACGGGAATCCCATTCGGGATTGATCTTGCCGAAGCGTTCGCCGTGCAGTTGGTGGGAGAGGCCGCCGGTGCCGAGGACGACGACGCGCCGATCCTCGGGGAAGGTCTCGACGGCGTGGCGGATCGCGCCGCCCAAGCGCCAGAGCCGGCGCGCGGTCGGCAGCGGGTGCTGGATGACGTTAACCGCGATCGGGATGATCGGCGCCGGCCAGCGTTGATCGGTCAGCATCGGCAGCACCGATAGGATGCCGTGATCGACCGCCATCTCCTGGCAGATCGTCGGGTCGAATTCGTCTTCGACCAGGCTGCGCGCGAGGTGCCAGCCGAACGCGGAATCGCCCGACAGGTCGGGCAGGTCGCGCTCGCCCCAGCCCTCGTCGGCCTGCGGAAACGCATCGGCGACGCCGAGCGCGAAGGTCGGGTAGGCGTCGAAGAAGAAGCGGTTCATGTGGTCGTTGTAGACGACGATCATCAGGTCGGGCCGCAGATCGGCGAGCCAGCGCTTGACCGGCTGGTAGCCGTCGAACAGCGGCGCCCAGAGCGGGTCCGATTGCTGGCCCTTATCCCAGGCTTGGGCGATCGAGGGCGCGTGCGAACTGCCGATGCCGCCGACGATGCGCGCCATGTCAGTGTCCCCTCAACCCGGGCAGGCTGGACTTGAGCTGATCGAGCGTCTCGCCGCGCATTTGCGCGCCGACCTCGAGCAAGTTCTGGCCGAGCGCGCCGGCGATCTTTATCATCAGGTAGATGCTGCCACCGGCGCGGATCGTACCCGCCCAGTCCCGCCGCGCGACGAGGTCGATCTCGGATTCGGCCAGGCCCGTCGCGCGCATCGTACCGACCTCGTCGGCGCGGAAGCGGTCGCGGTTCGCCGGATCGGTGAGCGACATGGCGAATCGGTTGAGGCGATAGCCGTGCTGGGAGCGTTCGCCGGTGAAGACGGTGGTGCCCGCGATGTCGGTCATCGGCGAAGCGTAGCCGGTGGACGTGGAGGCGTCACGTCCCGTACCGCGACTCCATCTCGGCGGCGACCTGGGCCTCCGGCTGGAACTTCGTGCCCCCCAGCCATAGTTCCGTCGCCGCGCCGCCATTGGCGCGCTTGCGCCGAACGCCTTCGCCGTGGCTCTGGTAGCCGCCGGCGAGCGCGATGCGCCCCTTGTCCTTGCCGGTTATCTTCAATTCGCTCGCATCGAGGAACGGATTGCCGATATGCGGATTGGCGGCGATGACGATGCCACCCACCGGCACGAGATCGACGGCGCCCCAGGTGCTCCACCAACGTCCCGTCCATTCGGCCAACTTCCGTTCGGGCGCGCCGCGCGTCGCGAAGGTCCGCAGGATGTGCGCCGCGCCTTCGAGCAAGTACCACGCCCAGCCATCGACGGCGTTGGTCAGCACGCATACCGTCAGCTCCTGCTCGGGAAACACGCAGGTCCGCGTTATGGTGCCCTGAAAACCGCCGGCGTGGCCGAACCAATCCCACCCTCCGAGCGTCCCGCTGATGATGCCGAGACCGTAATGGGTCTCCGGCGTGGTATGGAGATTGCGCCAATGCCGGCGGGTCATCTCGCGGCGGCTATCGACCGACAGGACACTCTTTTTCGCCTTGGGCGCGAGTTGCGCGAAGAAGCGCGCCACGTCGCGCGCGGTGCTGACGACGCCCGCGGCGGAGACGAGCGCGTTGGTCGGATTGTCGCCCGGGATGATGACGCGCCTGCCGAGCAGCAGCTTGCTGCTGTGACCGCGCGCGAACGGGATGCCCTCGGCGATCGGCATGTCCGGCTCGGTCTCCGCCAGCCCGACGGCGTCGATGATTTCGCGCTTCATCCAAATCTTGTAGGGCTCGCCAGCCACCGCCTCGACGACGAGACCGAGCAACCCGAAGCCGTGGTTGGAGTATTTGAACCGAGTATTGGGCGCGATGGCGGGCGGTTTCTGGAGGTCGGCGATAAGCTCGGCGGCATCGAGATAGGGTCGGCGATCGGCGAACTGGCCTGAGTCGACGCCATCGCGGGTAAGGCCGGCGCTATGGGACAGAAGCTGCCTGATCGTTGCTTCGGCGACCGTGGGATGCAGGTGCTTCACATACCGACCGACCGGATCGTCCAGGCGAAGGGCGCCTGTCTCGCGCAGCTTCATGATGGAGGCGGCGGCGAAGCTCTTGGAATGGGACGCGATCCGGAAGCGGTGACGCGGCGTTAGCACCTCCCCGCTCACCAGGTCGGCGTGGCCGAATGCACGCTCGAGGATGACCTTGTCGCGGCGCGCGACAACGACCACGCAGCCCGGCTGCTCGGATTGTCGCATCTGGAACTCGAACCACGATTGGATGTAGTCGAGGGCGGCCGGCAGCCACTTTTCCATGCGATCGCGATCCCAAATGCGACGGCGCAATGAACCGGTTGCGGGCGGGCGCGTCAACCATGCCGACCGGGGGCGGCCAGTTCACGACATTCGAAACGAGGGGTCTATCGGATGACCCCTCCCCTAACCCCCTCCCGCAAGGCGAGGGGGGACCGCCCATTGGGGGGAGGGGCGCGCGCAGCACGGACCCTCGACATATGGTATCAATCATAACTATAGCCGCTGTGTCCACAAATCCTGTTCGCAACCGCGAAAGGTGTCTACAAATGCTGCACCTGCGAAGGGTGCTGTGTCCACGAATGCTGCACCTGCGAAGGCCAATGTGAGCACAAATCGCGGGTCGACGGCGCCGGTGTGACCACATCCTTGCCCGGCGCGCTCAGCCGGGGCGCGGCAAGACCGCCTGCGCGACGCCCGGCCGGCCACGCCCGACGACGCGGTAGAGCCGGAAGCGCTCCATCACCAGCGCCCCGCTCCGCCGCTCGATCTCGCCGATCGGGCGGACCGAGGCCCAGGCACGCACGTCGACATCCGGGCCGCGGCGGGCGCTGCGGACCAGGACGCCGGATTTACCGGCAAGCACCGGGTGTGGCAGGACGAAGAGGGACCAACGGGGCTCGACGCCGATCACCGGAACCCCGGGCAACGCACGGGCCAGCTCGGCGGCTGGGCCGTAGTCGTCGGCGGCGACGAAGCCCGCCCCGCTCGCGCGGCGCGCCGCATCGACCTGACCGGCGAGACCCTGCCAACCGGCGAGACGCATCGCGATCGGGTCCAGCTTGGCGGGCAACGGGAACGCGAACGTGGCGGCCTGCACATACGTCAGTGCCGTGACGGCGAGGCCGAGCACCACGGCGGGCACGCGCAGGCGGAGCCAGAGGCGCCGCTCCAACCCGGCCGCCGCGATCACCGCCGAGGGGTAAAGCACGGCCGGCCAGTTCGCTTGCACGCGGTCGCCGAAGGCGTGCTGGACGAACACGAACGCCGGAATGCACGTCAGCAAGGCAAGCAACGTCCAGGCGGGCTCACGCCGTCCCCAGCCGCGCCGCAGGGCAAGGACACCACCGGCCACGCAGAGCGCGAACACCAGCGGCGTGGCCAGGCCCGCTTGCCCCGCCGCCAGTTCGGCGAGAAAGCGGATCGCGTTGGTCGGGCGGAAATCGCCGATCCGTCCGCCCTGCTTGACGAAGCTCGCCCAGCCGTGCGCCGCGTTCCAGGCAATGACGGGCGCGAAACTCGCGAAGGCCGCGAGGGCGCCGAGCCACGGCGCGGGGCGGATCAGCCAGCGGCGGAGATCGGGGACGAGGAGCAGCCACAGCAGGATCGCCGGGGCGAGAAGGATCGCGGTATATTTGCTGTCGAGCGCGAAACCGGCGAACAGGCCGGCGACGATCAGCCAACCGCCTTCGCGCGATCCGAGGAACCGGGCGAGCGCCCACAGGCAGGCGACCCAGAAGAACAGCAGCGGCGTGTCGGGAGTCATGACCACGGTGCCGACGCCGAACAGCAAGGTCGCGTTCAGCAGCGCGGCGGCGACCAAGCCGGCCCGCCGCCCGGGCAACAGCCTCTCGGCGGCGTCCCATAGCAGGATCGAGCCGAGTGCCCCGGAGAGCGGACCGAGCAGCCGGATGCCGAACGCGCCGTCGCCGGCGAGCGCGGTGCCGGCCCGAACCCACAGCGCCACCATCGGGGGCGCATCGAGGTAGCCGGGCGCGAGGGCGCGCGACCAGACCCAATAATAGGCTTCGTCCGGGGCAAGCGGGGCGAGATCGGCGATCGCGAGCCGCACCAGGGTCAGCACGAGCAGGGCGAGCAGCGCCGGCGCCGCCCGCCTCACCGTGGGCGCCAGACCAGCGTCGCCGAGACCGCGTAGTTCCAGACCAGCGCGATCACCGCGCCGGTGGCGCCCGACACCGTCCAGCCGGAGTGCGATATGTACAGGGCACGCGCGATGCCCACGCCGGCCGCCGCGCCGAGGCCGCACACCACCATGAACAACGCGAGGCCCCGCCAGAACCGCGCGCCCTTCAGGCGCTGGTCGCGATAGGTGATCTGGTTGTTGAGTTGGAAGTTGAAGACCATCGCGACGATCGTCGCCAGCACCTGGGCCCTGTCGAAGTCCAGGCCGCCGAGGCCGGACGACAAGAAGAGCACGCTCAGGTGGACGCCAAGCCCCAGCGCCCCGACGGCGGCGAAGGCGACAAAGCGCAGGGGCACCCAGCCGCCCAGCAGCTTATCGAGCAGGAGCGAGGCGAACTGGGCGAGCACCAGCACGTCGAGCTTACTCTCGCCGGCGACACGGGCACGGAACCGCGCCGGCACCTCGACGACGCGAGGCGGGGTCGGCGCGCTGAGCACGAGATCGAGCAGGATCTTGAACCCCCGCCCGGTTAGGCGCGGCGCCACCGCCTCGAACCAAGGCCGCGGCAGCATGAAGAAGCCGCTCATCGGATCGGACAGGCGGACCGGAAGGACGCGCTGGGCGAGCCCGATACCGGCGTCGGAGAGGCGGCGGCGGAAGCGCGAGGACAGGCCGGCATTGTCGCCGCCCTCGACGTGGCGGCTCGCCACCACGAGATCGCAGGCGCTGTCGCGCAGCGCGGCGAGCATCGAAGGCAGACGGGTCTCGTCGTGCTGAAGGTCGCCGTCCATCACGGCGATGAACGGCGCCGAGGAGGCGAGCGCCCCCTCCATCACCGCCGAGGCGAGGCCGCGCCGGCCGATGCGGCGGATGCAGCGCACCCGCGGGTCGAGGCTCGCGAGGCGGCGCGCCTCCTCGGTCGTGCCGTCCGGGCTGTCGTCGTCGACGAACAGCACCTCCCAGGCAATGCCCGCAAGGGCGGCATCGAGCGCGTCCACCAGCGGGGCGACGTTGGGGCGTTCGTTGTAGCAGGGGACCACCACGGTCAGTTCGGGCGGCGCCGCATCTTGGCTGATGGGAAGAGGGGCGATCTGTGCCGTCATGCAGCGGGACGGATACAGCACGGCCGGTTCGAGCAAAAGGGAGCTTGGCCGCCTACATCCTGACCAGTGCCGAGCCCCAGGTCAGGCCGCCGCCGAGCGCCTCCAGCAGGACCAGATCGCCGCGGCGGATGCGTCCGTCGGCGCAGGCTTCGGCAAGCGCGAGCGGGACCGAGGCGGCGGAGGTGTTGGCGTGGCGATCGACGGTGACAACGACCCGCTCCGCCGGCAGGCCGAGGCGGCGGCCCATCGCGTCGATGATCCGCGAATTGGCCTGGTGCGGCACCAGCCAATCGACGTCGCGCCGGGTCAGCCCGTTCGCCGCCAACGCCTCGTCCACCGCCTCGGCGAGACGGATGACCGCGTGGCGGAACACCTCGCGTCCATTCATCACCAGGTGGCCGGGACGGTCGCGCCGGCCGACGGCGCCATCGACATAGAGGATGTCGCCGAGATCGCCCTGGGCGTGCAGATGGGTGGACAGGATGCCGCGGTCGATGGCGCCCCTGCCCTCGCCCGCCCGCACGAACACGGCGCCGGCGCCGTCGCCGAACAGCACACAGGTCCCGCGATCCTCCCAGTTGAGGATGCGCGAGTAGACCTCGCTGCCGATCACCAGGATGCCGCGCGCCTGGCCGGAGCGGATCATGCCGTCGGCGACCGAGAGGGCATAGATGAAGCCGGCGCAGGCCGCCGACAGGTCGAACCCGAAGCCCCGGCGGATGCCGAGCGCCTGCTGCACGCGCAACGCCGTCGCCGGGAAGGCTTGGTCGGGCGTGCTGGTCGCGAGGATGATCGCGTCCACCTCCCCCGGTTCGGCGCCGGCATCCGCAAGCGCCGCGCGCGCCGCCCGCGTGCCCATGAAAGCGCAGCTCTCTTCGGGTCCCGCGACGTGGCGTTGGCGGATGCCCGTGCGTTCGCGGATCCAGGCATCGGTGGTATCCACCCGGAGCGCCAACTCGTCATTGCTGAGCACGCGCGCCGGGAGGTAGGCGCCCACGCCGGCGAGGATCGAGCGGAGGGGCATCATGGGTTCCCGGCCAGCGTCATGAACGGCGCTACGACGCGGTGGCGAGTCGCGTCCCGCCCTCGCTATCCTTGTCGGCGCGGCTCTTCGCGGCGGCGGCGACCATCCGTGCGAGGTTTTCGCGAATTTGGTCGTTGAAGTGGTGGGTTACCATGTCGATCGCCACGTCAACGGCGTGGGCGAACGTCTCGGCATCGGCGCCGCCGTGCGACTTCACCACGACGCCGCTCAGTCCCAGCATCACCGCGCCATTGTAGCGGCGCGGATCGAGCCATTCGCGCAGCCGCACCAGCCCCGGGCGGACCAGCACGTAGGCGAGCTTGCCGGGCAGGGTCGCGGTGAACACTTGGCGCAACAGATCGAGGATGAGCTTGAGGGCGCCCTCCGCGGTCTTCAGCGCGACGTTGCCGGTGAAGCCATCGGTGACGATCACATCCGTGGTGCCGGCGGCGATGTCGGTGCCCTCGACGAAGCCGTGGAACTGCGCCGCGATCGGGCTGTGGCGCAGCACCTCGGCGGCCTCGCGCACGCGGTCGTCGCCCTTCTGCTCCTCGATCCCGACGTTGAGCAGGCCGATGGTGGGCGCGGTGAGGCCGAGCACGGTGCGGGCGAACACGTCGCCCATCACCGCGAACTCGACGAGGTTGCGGGTGTCGCAGAGCACGTTGGCGCCGAGGTCGAGCATGACCATGTCGCCGCGCGCCGACGGCCCGATCGCGGCCATCGCCGGGCGGTCGATCCCGGGCAGCGTCTTGAGCACGATCTTGGCGAGCATGAGCAAGGCGCCGGTATTGCCGGCGCTGACCACGCCCGCGGCCTGGTTGGCGGCGACCGCGTCGATGGCGACCCGCATGGAGGCGTTGCGCAGGCGCAACGCGGCGGCGGGCTTCATGTCATTGCCGATCACGTCGGGCGCATGGCGAACGGTACAGGCCGCGGCCGCGCGCCGGTGGCGGGCGAGGAGCGGCGCTAGGCGCGCCCCATCGCCGACCAGGAGAAAGCGCGCTTCGGGATGGCGGATGGAGGCCAACTCCAGGCCGTCGATGACCGCCTCGGGCGCATGATCGCCGCCCATCGCGTCCACCGCCAGCGTGAAGGTCTCGCTTGGCAAATGTTCGCCCACGAGGCGTCAGGTCCGCACGTCGCGAGCGCGCGTCAGGCGCGGACCGCGCCCTTCAGGGCCTTGCCGGCGGCAATGACCTCCCGGCCGTCATAGTGGCCGCAATGGCTGCACACATGATGCGGGCGCTTCAGCTCCCCGCAATTGGCGCATTCCGCCTGCGCCTCGTGCGGCAGCGCGAGGTGACTGCGCCGCATTCCGCGCCGCGAGGGCGAGGTCTTCCGCTTCGGTACGGCCATGATTGGCGCCCCTTCGGTATTGGTGACGCCCGCCCGCCGCGGGCGGCTCAGGGGGGGTCACGATTCTGTCGAACTCGTGAGGGCCGCCGTCTAGCAGTAACCTCGCCCATTCGCAAGCCGGCGGCCGGGACCTGTAGATAGCTAGCCAGAGTGGCCGGTGCATGTAGCACTCGAATTGTCCGCTTCGTTCTGGGTTTGGCCTCGGGCCATGGCCCGAGGCCAAACCGCCGCGTCGAGCGGGTTCACGCGTTGGTCTGTCATGCCGCCTGTTTCACTGCGTTGGCGCGTGGGAGGCCTGCTGCATCGTAGCGT
>JBAWFF010000456.1:0-23006 GCA_049591635.1 Acetobacteraceae bacterium | reverse complement strand
GCGGCGACTACGGCGGGAGCGGCGGCGGCGGCGGCTCGTTCCTGGCAGCGGGCGCGAGCGACCCGGGGCTCGTGGGCGGCTATAACGCCGGCAATGGCTCGGTGGCGTTCGTCGAAGTCGTCACCCCGCCAACTTCGTCCGTCCCCGAGCCGGCCTCGTTCGCCCTACTCGCCAGCGGCCTCGCCGGCCTACTCGCCTCCCGCCGGCGCCGTGCGCCCTGAGCCGTGTGCTTTTACGGTGTGGTTGTCGGGATCGCCATGGTCAGCGTCCCCGAGCACTTCCTGCTCGTGGTTGTGAGTTGACGAAACTACGGGCAAGCAGTAGTCGGTGCAGAATCACGGATTTGAATGGGATGACGCAAAGGCCGCGCAAAACTGGCACAGCCACGGGATTACCTTCGGGATGGCCCGGGAGGCGTTCCTGGACGCTTTCGCCATCGAGTGGTTGGACTATAGGCGGGACGCCGATGAGCCGCGCTTCGCCATGCTAGGTATGGTGGAGCACCGTCTCCTGTTCGTCGCCTATACCATGAGAGGGGACAGAATTCGTATCATTTCAGCCCGGAAAGCCGAGCCACATGAACGACGCAGATACCATGAAGACAACAGCGAAGCATGACTGGAGGCGCGCCGACGCGCTGACCGACGAAGCGGCCCACGCCGCGGCGCTTGGCGATCCCGACGCGCGACCACTCACCGACGATGATATGGAGCGGATGCGCCGCGTGCCTCGCATGAAGACGCTGCGCAGGGCGCTCGGGCTGACGCAGGACGAGTTCGCCAGACGCTATCAAATCCCGCTCGGCACGCTGCGCGACTGGGAGCAAGGCAGGGCGGAGCCGGATCAGCCCGCCCGTGCCTACCTCAAGGCAATCGCCGGTGATCCTGAGGCCGTTCAGCGAGCATTGCACGGCGCAAGCCGCTCGCCTCCCAGCTCGGGTTAGCGGTTGGCCGCCGAGGCAAGAGCGGTGCCCTTCGAGTGATTTACTGACGCATCTTCATCGAGCATTGCACCGATCTTCTCGCACGTACCCGGACAGAGACGAAACCCCTTGGGATTCGGCGCAACCCGAAGCAGCCTGTCCTCAAGAACTGCACAAGAATCAATTGTGCGCCAAGGTCGCCCTGCACGGATGCCTGTTCGAGGAGGATGCGCGCCGCTTCGAGCCTCTCCGGCGTTCTCGGTTGCCGAAGCTTGATCATTGCCAAGTTAAACATGGCGGGCGCCCAGCGATCGGTCGAGCCGACCCCATAGACCTCCTCGCATCCGGCGAAATCGGAACGGTCCGCATAGATGCGGCCGAGGCGGAGTTGCGCCTGCTGAACGCCGGCCTCAAACGCGAGCCGATACCAGCGCTCCGCCCGCGTGGGATCGGCGGTGACGCCTTCCCCGGTCTGATACGCCCAGCCGACGAGCAGCATGCTCCAGGCTGACCCGCGCTCCGCCAGCGCGATCAACCGCGGAAGCCCCATCTCCGGGTCGCTCCTCGACAATCGCGCCGCTTCCACGACTGCATCCCGTTCAGAATCACGTTGTAGGACGTCAGAGTCGTTCGTCTGTGCATAACGCCAAGACTGAAGCTTTTCTTCGACCTTCCGACGATCAGCCACATACGTGGCGCGGAGCCTTTCGAACCATGCGAAAGGGCGACATATGACGCACTTCACCCCGGCGTATCCCCCGCCAGCGTGATCCGGTGCATTACCCGCCTATACCCATGATAATCGTTGACCGGATAGTGCTGCGCGCAGCGATTGTCCCAGAACGCGACCGCGCCCTCGGTCCAGCGGAAGCTGCAGGTGAACTCTGGCCTGATCTGGTGGCGGAACAGGAACCCAAGGAGTGGCGCGCTCTCCTCCTCGGTCATCCCCTCGAAGCGCGTCGTGTGGGCGGTGTTGACGTACAGCGCCTTGCGTCCGGTCTCCGGGTGCGTGCGGACCACCGGATGCACCGCCTCCAACGCCTCGCGCGCCTTGGGGGTGCCGTCGGAGCGTACCCGGTCCTCCCGCGTGCGGGTCACGTCGGCCTTCGATGAAGAGCTGACCCCGCGCAAGGTCGCGAGCATCTCCTTCATGCCGTCCGACAGCGACTCCCAGGCGAGGTACTGATTGGCGAACAGCGTGTCCCCGCCCTGCGGCGGCACCTCGCGCGACACCAGCATCGACCCCATCGGCGGCTGCGCCAGATACGTGGTGTCGGAGTGCCAGACACCGCCGAAATTAACCCGCTCATGCTCCAGCTTGGCGACCTGGATGATCTCCGGGAAACCGTCGATCCCGTTGATGAACGGGTATTCGATCGGCTCACCGAACCGCCGCGCGAACGCCTGGAACCGCTCCGGCGGCAGGTCCTGGTCGCGGAAGAAGATCACCAGGTGATCCAGCAGCGCCTGCCGGACGGCGCCCACCGTCTCGACCGGCAGGTCCTGGGCGAGGTCGATGCCGTGCAGCTCGGCGCCGATCGCGCCGGCGATGGGGCGGACCTCGAACGGGGCGTTTCGCATGGGTCTCTCCTGTCAGCCTTGGCCGCCTGCGCGCTTGCTTGTATCACTCGGGTCGACCATGCCCGACATTCATCTCCACAACAGCCTCTCCCGCAAGCGCGAGAGGTTCGTCCCGATCGACCCCGCGCACGTGCGGATGTACGTGTGCGGGCCGACCGTCTATGACCTCGCCCATGTCGGCAACGCCCGCCCGGAGGTGGTGTTCGACGTGCTTCGGCGGCTGCTCGGCCGGCTGTTCCCGCGCGTCACCTACGTCCGCAACATCACCGACATCGACGACAAGATCAACGCGCGGGCGCACGAGGCGGGCGAGCCGATCGGCGCCCTCACGGCGCGCACCACGGCCGATTACCACGCCGACATGGCCGCGATCGGCGTGCCGCCGCCGGACGTGGAGCCCCGCGCCACCGAACACATTCCCGAAATGATCACCCTGATCGAACGGCTGATCGCCTCGGGCCACGCCTATGCCGCCGACGGCCACGTACTGTTCGCCGTCGCGAGCTTCCCCGAATACGGCCGCCTCTCCGGCCGCAGCCCCGACGAGTTGCTGGCCGGCGCGCGCATCGACGTCGCCCCCTACAAGCGCGACCCGGGCGACTTCGTCCTGTGGAAACCCTCGCCTCCCGACCTGCCCGGATGGGACAGCCCGTGGGGACGCGGCCGGCCGGGCTGGCACATCGAGTGCAGCGCGATGGCCTGGCGCTACCTCGGCGCCGATTTCGACATTCACGGCGGCGGCTCGGACCTGATCTTCCCGCACCACGAGAACGAGGTCGCGCAGAGCCTCTGCGCCCTGCCCGGCAGCCATTTCGCCCGCTATTGGATGCACAACGGGATGCTGACGGTGAACGGCGAGAAGATGTCGAAAAGCCTCGGCAATTTCTTCACCGTGCGCGACGTTCTGGCGAAGGCGCCGGGCGAGGCGATCCGGCTGATGCTGCTCAAGACCCATTACCGCGCCCCGCTCGACTTCACCGACCAGGGCCTGACGGAGGCGCGCCGCGAGCTGGACCGGTTCTACCGGGCGCTGGAGCGTTTTCCCGGCGCTCCACCCGCCGAGGAGGTTCCGGCACCCGTGCTGAAGGCGCTGTGCGACGACCTCAACACGCCGCTCGCGATCACCGCCCTGCATCGCCTGGCGGATGCGGCGCTGGCCGGCGATCCCGGGGCGGCGCGGGACATCCGGGCGGCTGGCCTGGCCCTCGGCCTGTTGCAGCAGGATCCAGCGATCTGGTTTCGCGCCGGCGTCGATGCGTCGGCGATCGAGGCGGCGATCGCCGCCCGTCAGGCCGCCCGCAAATCGCGCGACTTCGCGCGCGCCGACGCGATCCGCGCCGAGCTGGCGGAGCAAGGCGTGCTGTTGGAGGACGGTCCGTGCCGAACGACCTGGCGGCGCGGATCGGCATGACCGGGCGCGACGGCGGCGCCGATCTCGCGCCGGTCGGCAATTCGCCGGTGGTGATCCTGGTACGGCCGCAACTCGCGGACAATATCGGCGCTTGCGCCCGCGCGATGGCGAATGGCGGGCTGTTCCATCTCCGTCTGGTCGCGCCGCGCGACGGCTGGCCGCAGGAGAAGGCGTGGCGCATGGCCTCCGGCGCCGACCGCATCCTCGACGCCGCCAGCGTTCACGCCGACGTCGCCGAGGCGGTCGCCGATCTGCACCATGTCCTCGCCACCTGCCCCCGCCCTCGCCACATCATCAAGCCCCTGCTGACCGCGCGCGGCGCGGCGGTGGAACTGCACGCGATCTGCGCCCGCGACCTGCGGGCCGGCCTGCTGTTCGGCCCGGAGCGCGCCGGGCTCGACAACGACGACATGGCGCGCGCCGACGCCCTGGTGCGATATCCGCTCAACCCCGAGTTCATGTCGCTGAACCTCGCCCAGGCCGTCATGGTCATGGCCTACGAATGGTGGATGTCGGCTGACGCCACGCCGCCGCGCGCGCTGATGACCAATGAGACGCGGGTCGCGACCAAGGGAGAGCTGGACAATTTCCTGACCCACCTGACCGCGCAACTCGACGCGTGCGGCTTCCTCCGCAACCTTCCCAAACGCCCCGGCATGGTGCGCAATATCCGCCACCTGTTCGAGCGCGGCGAGGCGACGGAGCAGGAACTGCGCACCCTGCACGGCATCGTCACCGAACTGGCCGAGGGGCGCCGGCAGCTTGGCCGCGAGGAGGGTGGGTAGCGACCGCTATTCCTCCCCGAACGCCCTCCGCAGGAACACCCCGCCGCGCCTGATTCCGTCCTCGTCGATCCCGTGCCCTAGCCCGGGCGTATAATGGGCCTCCACCCGCACGCCCGCCGCTCGTAAGTCCCGCTCGGCATCGCGGGACCGAACCACCGGCACGACATCGTCGGCCTCGCCATGTACCAGCAGCACCGGGGCGTGGTTTCTCAGCTCCGATTCCAGCGTCTCCGGGGCCAGCAACGCGCCGGAGTAGGCGAGGATCGCGCGCGGCGCGGCGAGGCGGCGCAGGCCAGTGAACAGCACCGTCATCGCGCCCTGGCTGAAACCCATCAGGGCGTAGGCGGTCGCGGGGAGGGCCAACCGCTCCAACTCCGCGTCGATGAACGACCCCAGCAGGGCGGCCGCGGCCCGCGCGCCGCGCGCCATCACCGACGGGGTGCGATCGGCGACGCTGAACCACTGCCGGCCGGACCCATGCGGATCCTGATCGTAATGCTCCGGCGCGCTGGGCGCGACGAAGGCGGCGCTCGGCACGGCGTGCGACCATGCGGGCGCGAGACCGATCAGATCGTGCCCATCCGCCCCGACCCCGTGGCACAGCACCACGAGTTGGCGTACCTCGCCGCCAGCGGCTGGATCCAAGCGCGGTCCGTCCAGTGTCGACATGCAAAATCCCCCTTGCGAGAAGCGCGGCGTAGTCTTTTGTCTGCGACGGTGTCCATCGTCACCCGCTTCGCGCCCAGCCCGACCGGGTATCTGCACCTGGGCCACGCGCACGCCGCGTTGTTCGCCTGGCGCCGGGCACGCGCCGCCGGCGGGTGTTTCCTGCTGCGCCTGGAGGACATCGATTCCACCCGCTGCCGCCCCGCTTTCGCGCAAGCGATCATGGACGATCTCGCCTGGCTCGGCCTCGACTGGGACGGAGACGTGCGGGTGCAGTCGCGCCATCTCGCCGAGTACCGAGCGGCCCTGGATGCGCTCGCCGCGCGCGACCTCCTTTATCCTTGCTTTTGCACGCGGGCCGACATCGCCGCCGCCGCCGGGGCTCCGCACGGGTCGGACACGGGGCTCTATCCAGGCACCTGCCGCCGTCTATCGGCCGACGCGCGAGCCTCCCGCATCGCCTCCGGCGCCCCGTACGCGCTGCGGCTCGACAGCGCGGGGGCGCTCGATGCGGTCGGCGGCTTCCTCGCCTACGAGGAAATCGGCGAGGGTCCGATCGAGTGCCGTCCCGAGCGGTTCGGCGACGCCGTTCTGGGCCGCAAGGACGCGCCGGCGAGCTACCATCTCTGCGTCACCCACGACGATGCGCTTCAGGGCGTGACGCTGGTCACGCGCGGCGTCGACCTGCGGCCGGCGACCGACCTGCATCGGCTGATCCAGACGCTGATGGGATGGGCCTCGCCGGCCTACGCGCACCACGATTTGCTCACCGACGAGGTGGGACGGCGCTTATCCAAGCGTCACGGCGCGATGGCGTTGCGTGCCCTACGTCAGGCCGGGCGATCGGCGGCGGAGGTTCGGGCGCTGGCGGGATTCGCGGATTGAGCGAAGCGGGGATGATTTACGCGGTGGCCAACTCGACATCGGCGGCCGCCATCGTCAGCTCCGTCATCTCCGGATCGTTCAGATAGTCCGGCATCGCATAGGCGGTGAGGCGCGGAATATCGCGCAGCGTGACCCGGGCGCCACGCGTCTCCACACCCAACTCCCGCAGGGAGGCGAAGGCGCGCGACAGGTTCTCTTGTCGGCACCCGAGGCGGCCGGCGAGCAATCCCTTCTCAAACGGCAGCCGGATCGTCGCCTCGGGCGCATTGGGATCGGGCACCAGAGCGAGAAGATAGCAGCCCAACCGCTGCGCGGTCGTGCGTACCTTCAGGTCGCGTACCTGACGAACGATCGTACGATATTCACGCGAGAGCGAGGTCAGGAGCGCCAGCGATAGCATGGGTGCGCGCTCGATGATTTCGCGCAAGGCTTCCGCCTCGATCGCCACCAGCCGCCCATGCGTAACCGCGTGCGCCGCCTGCAAGTTCGGTAGGCGCACCATGACGGAGGCCAGGACGAAGTCACCGAGCGGATGGACCACCTCGACGACGGCGGTGGTGCCGTCTGGCGCCGTGCTGGCCAGTGCGACCTGGCCCTCCACGACATAATAGAGATGCGTCGGAACGACGCCTTGCCGGCAGATCTCCTGGCCATGCTCGACGACGATCACGTCGCTGATGGCATCGATCTCCTCGAGCAAGTCATCTGGCAGCTCCCGGAACGGAGGAAGCCCACGCAACATGGCCGTGCTCGGTCGCATCTTGTATCCTGTCCAAATCGCGGCGAATCAGAAGCTTGCCGCACGGCGCACATTGCGCCGCGATCTCGTGCGGGTCCAGACCGGGCCAGTGCGTTGCTGGACGGAGATGAGCATGAGAGCGGTGATCTGCGAAGCGTTCGGCGGCCCCGAGGTCCTGGCGGTGCGCGAAGTGCCCGACCCGCCGCCACCGGGGCCGGGTGAAGTCCAGGTCCGGATCCGCGCGCGCGGAGTACAGTACGTGGACGTGCTTCAGCTCGCCGGCAAATACCAGGTCCGTCCCGAGCCGCCGTTCGTTCCGGGCGGGGAGGCTGCCGGCGAGGTGCTCGCGGTCGGTGCCGGCGTGACTCGCTTCAAGCCGGGCGATCCGGTCATGAGCCGCCATAAGTCCGGCGCCTTCGTTGAAAAGGCCAACGCACAGGAGGCCGACTGCCAACCAGTTCCTGCGGGGATGAGCCTGGAAGAGGCCGGAGTCTTTCTGTCCGGCTTCGCCACGCCCTACCACGCGCTGCTTCAACGCGCTCGGCTCGCCAAGGACGAGTGGGTGCTGGTGCATGGTGCGGCCGGCGGCATCGGCATCGGCGCGATCCAGATCGCCCGGCTGACCGGCGCGCGCGTCATCGCCACCGCGAGCACGGCCGAGAAGCGCGCCGCGTGCCTGGAGGAAGGCGCCGAACACGCGCTCGACTACCGCGAGGGCTTCGTCGATGCGGTGAAGGAGATCACCGGCAAGCGCGGGGTCGGCGTCGCCTACGACCCGATCGGCGCGGGGGTCACCGAGGAATCGCTGCGCTGCCTCGGCTATCGCGGCCGCTTGGTCATCCTCGGCTTCCTCGGCGGCGGTCCGGCGACGATCAAGAGCAACTACCTGCTCATCAAGGCGATCGACGCGATCGGCATTTACATGGGCGCGTTCCAGCAGAACGAGCCGGAGGTGGCGGCGGCGAACATCCGCGCGTTGCTCGACCTCGCGGCGCAGGGCCGGCTGAAGACCCGCATCTCGCACCGTTTCCCGTTGGAGCGGGCCGCCGAGGCGGTCCAGGCGGTGATCGACCGCGAAGTGATCGGCAAGGCCGTGCTGGTCGGGTGAGACTCGCCAATCCCGTCGATACCGCCGGAAGCTATCGGATCGGGCTGCTCTGCCTGGTTGGCGCGGTGCTGCTGTTCAGCAGCGCCTGGCCGCTGACCAAGCTCGCGATCGATCGGGGAACGACGCCATTGTGGTTCGCCGAGAGCCGGGCGGTACTGTCGGGTCTGGGCACCGCCGCGTTGCTGGCGGTGGCGGGGCGGGTGCGACTTCCGGATCGGGCCGACCTGCCCCCGCTGATCGCCATCGGGGTGTTCCAGATCGGCCTGTTCTTCATCTTCTCCCACCTCGCCATCGCCTGGGTGCAGGCCGGCCGCACGGCGGTGCTGGCCAACACCACGGTCTATTTCGTCGTGCCGCTGTCGTTGGTGGTCCTGCACGAGCGCATCCCGCCGCGGCGCTGGCTCGCCGCCGGACTGGGCGTGGCGGGCGTCGCCATCCTGATGGGACCGTGGGCGATCGATTGGTCCAGCCGCTCGGTGCTGATCGGAAACGGCTTCCTGCTGCTGGCCGGCCTCGCCTTCGCCATCGCGATCGTCGCCGTACGCGCCCGGCCTCCGCGCGCGCCGATGATCGAGCTGCTGCCGTGGTGCTTCCTGATCGGCGCGGCGCTGATGGCCCCGCTGGTGCTGTGGGAGGCGCCGAACGGCACATTGGGCACGAGCCCGCCGAGTTGGGCCGGTATCCTGTATGTCGGCCTGATCGCCGGACCGCTCGGCACCTGGGGGATCGTGGAGGCGACGATGCGGCTGCCCACCGTGGTGTCATCCGTTGGCTTTCTCGGCACGCCGGCGGTGGGCCTGCTGCTCGCGAACCTGATCCTCGGCGAGCCGCTGACACCCGACCTTCTGGGCGGCACGGCGCTGATCCTCGGCGGCGTCGCGATCGCCGCACTGCCCGGGCGCCGATGATCCTGCACGCGATCGAGATGGGCGCCGGGCCGCCCGTGGCGCTGCTGCATGGCCTGTTCGGCACCGCGCGCAATCTCGGCACCGTACAGCGGCGCATCGCCGCGCGCTTCAGGGTGCTGGCGCTCGACCTCCGCAACCACGGCGACTCGCCGCATGCGCATGGCATGAGCTACGCGGAAATGGCCGGCGACGTGCTGGAGACGCTGACGAGGATGGATGCCTTGCCGGCGGCGCTGATCGGCCACTCGATGGGCGGCAAGGCCGCCATGCGAGCGGCGTTGGATCGCCCGGATGCGGTCAGCCGCCTGCTCGTGGCCGACATCGCGCCGGTTCCCTATCCGCCCGGCTTCGGCGCCTATGCCGCCGCGATGGCGGCCGTCCCGCTCGCCTTCGGGCTAACCCGCGCGGAGGCGGACGCCGCGCTCGCGCCCGTGGTGGCCGAGGCGTCGGTGCGTGGGTTCCTCCTCCAGAACCTCCGCCTAGGGGCCGAACCGGCGTGGCGGATCGGCCTGCCCGAGATCAAGGCCGGATTGGCGGAGATCGAGGGATGGGCCGCGCCACCGGGCCGGACGTATCCGGGACCGACGCTGTTCCTGGCGGGGGCTCTCTCCGCTTATATCCAGCCGGATCACCGGGGGGCGATCCGCGCCCTGTTCCCCGCCGCCCGGTTCGTCACCCTGAAGAACGCGGGCCACTGGGTCCACGCCGACAACCCCCTTGGGTTCGTTGCCGTTGCCCAGGCGTTCCTGCATGGTCTAAGGCCCGCGCCGAGCCCGAGCATGTCGGTGGATAGGACGCGTAATGACTGACCTTTTCGCCGCGATACGCCATGCCGTCATCGCCGCCGTTGACGCCCATGTCCCGCTTGCCGAGGACGTCAAGGCGCGGATCAACGTCGGTCCGCCGCGCGAAGTCGCCCACGGCGACATGGTGACCAACGCGGCCCTCCTCGCGGCGACCCACGGGCGCAAGCCGCGTGATGTCGCCGAGCGGATCGCCGAAACCCTTCGCGGCGATCCGCGCGTGGCCTCCGTCGAGGTCGCCGGACCCGGATTCATCAATATCCGCTTGCACCCCGCCGCCCTCCTGACCGTCCTGCCCGCGGTTCTTCGCGCCGGGGAAGCGTACGGCGACAGCAGTGCCGGGGAGCGGCTTGGCGTCAACGTCGAATACGTCTCCACCAACCCCACGGGGCCGCTGCATATCGGACACTGCCGGGGCGCGGTGGTGGGCGATGCGTTGGCCAATCTGCTCGCCAAGGCCGGGTACGAGGTCACCAAGGAGTACTATGTCAACGACGCCGGCGCCCAAGTGGTCGCGCTCGCCTGGGCCGCCTACTGGCGCTATCTCCAGGCGATCGGCACGACGCTGTCGGACGAGGCGTTCGAGGCGCTCGTGCCGGGCGGCCTGCAGTACCGCGGGGAGTATCTGATCCCGGTCGGCGCGGCCCTGGCCGCCGCGCATGGCCCGGCGCTCGCCGCTCCCGATCGCGGCCCGGCCGACCCGGCCGTTTGGCTCGACACCGTGCGCGATACGGCGGTCGGCGCCATGATGGGGTCGATCCGCGCCGACCTCGACGCGCTCGGCGTGCATCCGGACGTATTCAGCTCGGAGCGCGCGCTGGTCGAGAGGGGCGCGACCGACGCGGTGATCGCGCGCCTGGGCGCCGATGGCTTAATTTACGAGGGCATCCTCGACCCGCCCAAGGGCAAGACGCCGGATGACTGGGAGCCTCGGCCGCAGACGCTGTTTCGCGCCACCGCCTTCGGCGACGACGTCGACCGGCCGCTTCGGAAGTCCGACGGCTCCAACACCTACTTCGCCAATGACATCGCCTACCACGCCGACAAGCTCGACCGTGGCGCCCGGCTGCTGATCGACGTGCTCGGTGCCGATCACGGCGGCTATGTCTCGCGCATCAAGGCGGCGGTGAAGGCGGTGTCGCACGGTCAGGCGGCGCTGGAAGCCGTGCTCTGCCAGATCGTGCACGTCATGCGGGCCGGGGTTCCGGTCCGCATGTCCAAGCGCGCCGGCACCTACGTCACCCTGGCCGAGCTGATCGAGGAGGTCGGCCGCGACGCCGTCCGCTTCACCATGCTGACCCGCAAGGCCGACGCGCAAATGGAGTTCGACCTCGATCAGGTGGTGGCGCAGACCCGTGACAACCCGGTGTTCTACGTCCAGTACGCCCATGCCCGCTGCCGGTCCGTCCTGCGCGCCGCCGCCGAGATGTTCGGCGTCGAGGCGACCTTGGATACGGCGCTCGCCGAGGTTGCCCTCGACCCGCTGCGGGCGGAGCCGGAGCTGGCGCTGGTTCGGCGGCTAGCACAGTGGCCGCGCTGCATCACCGCCGCGGCTCAAGCGCGGGAGCCGCATCGAATCGCGTTCTTTCTCTATGATGTAGCGGCCGACTTTCATACACTGTGGAACCGAGGCAAGGACGATTCGACCTTGCGGTTCCTACAGGCCGATCAGCCGGGCGACAGCCTCGCCCGGCTCGCTCTGGTCGCCGCCACCGCCGTCGTGATCCGCTCGGGCCTGGGAGTGATGGGCGTCACGCCCGTCGAGGAGATGCGCTGAAGCGACGGGAGGATGCGTGGTGTCCGATAATGTGGCGAACCGGGGACCCGCCTACCGTGTGCCTCGGGGCGGTATGGACCCGGCCACCAAGCGCCTGGCGCTGATCGCCGCGTGCCTGGGCGGGACATTGTTCGTCGTGCTGGGCGCCTGGTCCACTTTGGGGGGCCATTCGTCCGCCGTGGTGCCGGTTATCTCGGCGCCTGCTGGGCCGACACGGGTGAAGCCCGCCAATCCAGGCGGCCTCAAGGTCGGCCACGAGCTGATCCTCGGCAGCGGGCTAAACGATGGCGGTACCGATACGCTGGCTCCGGCGCCCGAGGCCCCAGATCCGCAAGCCTTGAAGGCGCCGCCTACCCCGAAACCGCTGCCCCTGGCGGCGCCGGCCGCCGTCCAGCCCAAGGCACCGCCACTGCCAGCGCCGCCGCCGGTAAAGCCTGTCGTTGCCGCCGCCCATCCTGCCGCTCCCGTGGCCGCCGCGTCGGGCCACGGCGCGCTGGTCCAACTCGGCGCCTTGCCGACCCGGCAAGCGGCGGGGGAGGAGTGGCGCCGGCTCGGCCACCGCGACGCCACTCTGCTTGCCGGCCGCAAGCCGGACTTCAGCGAAGGCACCGTGAACGGACAAAGCTGGTGGCGCATCCGGACGGGTGACTTCGCCAATGAGGCCCAGGCCCGCGCCTTCTGCGAAAAGGTCCACGCCGCCGGGGGCGCTTGCTCGGTGGTGCGCCTCTAGGCAGTCGCCGGAGCGCCGGTAGTCGGATAAGCCTGCCCCTTGAATGTAGGCACATCGCCGCCCAGCAGGGCGAGTTGGTGCGCACTTGGCCTTCGCAGGTGCAGCATTTTGTGGGCACACCGCCTTCGCAGTTGCAGCATTTTGTCGTCACATCACCTTCGCAAGCGCAGCATTTTGTGGACACATCGCGCGCAAGAGGAAACTATTTATCTCCGGAACGGCGTGCGGCGGGACTCGATGTCACATTGCCCAGCCCCAGACCGAACAGCAGGCACCCGAGAAGCGGCAGCGGAATCGAGTGACCGGCGGCCAAGATCAGCGCAATCGAGCCGCCCGCCCGGAGAATAACGTTCGCTGCCGCGACGACGCGCCGATCGGCATTCGGACCCATCGCCATCCCGAGGACCGTGCGGCCGCCCATCGCGCAAACGGTTATCAGGCCCCTCGTCATCCCGGCGCCTGCTTCACCCAGCGGCGATACAAGCAAGGAAAAAAGCTGGGCTATCAGTCCGATCTGAGCGAAGAGGCCGAGCGAACCGCCAGCCGCCAAGGCAACGCTTGCGGGAGTGCGAGAGCCGCAACTCAAGCGGCACTGCCATCGCGATGATGAGCGGTACCGGCGTTGCCATGCGGGATCGGTCCGCCAGAATTGACGCCGCCCCCTAGCGCATTCCCTTCGCGATCTCATGAAACAGCCCGGCCGGCAGCGTGCCGCCCTCGACGTCCTTCATCGGCGCGTCGTCATCGTTGCCCAGCCACACGCCGATGACCCGTCCATCGACGCAGCCGATGAACCAGGCGTCGCGGAAGTCCTGCGTCGTCCCGGTCTTGCCCGCCACCACGCGGCCGGCAACCGCCGCCCTCCGGCCGGTTCCACGCGCAACCACCGCGCCCAGCATCCGCGCCATCATCGTCGCGTATTCCGGCGCGATCACCTGCGCGGGCGGCGTGATCGGCGCCGCCGCCGTGCGCCCGTCCGCCGACACCGCGGCCAGCCCGAATGGCGTCACCCGCCGACCGCCATTGAAGAACGCCGCATAGGCACCGGTCATCTCCAACAATCCGACCTCCCCGGTCCCCAGTGCCAGGGAGGCATTGTCCGGCAACCGGTCGGCGATCCCCAGCCGCGCGGCGACGCCCGCCACCACGCGGGGACCGCCAGCTTTCAGCAGCAGGCGCACCGAGGCGGTGTTAATCGACTGCGCCAGCGCCTCCTCGACGGTGATCTCGCCGAGGAAGCGGGGCTCGAAATCATGCGGGCTGTACCCGCCGATGCGGATCGGCGCGTCCATCACGGTGTCGTCGGGCCGCACGCCATGCTCCAGCGCGGCGAGCCAGACGAACGGCTTGAACGCCGAGCCGGGTTGGCGGCGGGCAAGGGTCGCGCGGTTGTAGGGCGAGTCCCGATAGTCCCGCCCGCCCACCATCGCGCGTACCGCCCCCGTCGCCGCGTCCAGCACGACCACCGCGCCCTCGGTGACGCGATGCGCCACGCCCGGTCCCGCCAGCAACGCGGCCAGGCGCTGTTCGGCCAGCGCCTGGGTCGGGGAATCGAGGGTCGTGCGCAAGGTCGCGTCCTGACCTTGCGCCAGCATCGCCTCCGCTTGCCCGGCCGCCCAATCGGCGAACCATCCCGCGCCCGTCAACCGCCGATCGGTGAAGCGGATCTGGCGCGCGGCGGCGTCGGCCTGGGCCTGCGTGATGACGCCCGTCGCGACCATCGCCGAGAGCACCTGGCGCCCTCGCGCGGTCGCCGCCTCGGGATCGACGCGCGGATTGAAGCGCGACGGCGCGCGCGGAAGTCCGACCAGAACCGCCGCCTGCCACAAGCTCAGCCGCCGCGCGGATATGCCGAAATAGAGCCGTGCCGCGGCGTCGATTCCGTAGGCGCCGGAGCCGAAATAGACCCGGTTGAGCCAGATCTCGAGTATCTGCTCGTGGGTGAAATGGCGCGCCAGCCAGACCGTCAGGATCAACTCCTGCGCCTTGCGCTGGAGCGTCCGCGCGTTGGTCAGGAACAGGTTCTTCGCGACCTGCTGGGTGATGGTGGAACCGCCCTGCGCGAGATGGCCGCGCATGATGTCGGTGAGCGCCGCGCGGGCCATTCCGATCGGGTCGATGCCCGGCTCGTGCCAGAAGCGGCGGTCCTCGATCGCGATCGCGGCCTCCGGCACATAGCGCGGCAGGTCGGCCAGACGCATCGGCTCGCCCACCACGTCGCCAAACGTCGCGAGGACGCGCCCGCTCGAATCATCGAGCGTCAGGCTCGGACGGCGCGCCGGGTCGAGCGCGGAGTCCGGCCGCGGCAGGTCGCGGGCGAACCACAGCAGCATGGCCGCCAGCACGAGCGTCATCCAGATCGCCGCGATCAACGCGACGCGCAACATACGCGGCCAACGCCGGCGCGCGCGCGGGACGGCGCCAGCCGGGGGAAGGGCGTGCGCGGAGACGGGAGCGCGCGGCATGGGCTAGTGTGGCCGATCAGCCCTCCGCGCCGGAAGGGGGGACGGGAACGGAGGACGTTGGATGAAGGGTTTGTTTCTCGATGCGGTCGATGACCTCGGCGACGTGTTCCGCCGCGTCGCCCGTCCCGACGATCCACCGGTTGACGTGAACGAACAGGCCGACATCGATCCAGCCGACCTGCCGCGTCTGCTCGCCGGCTATGATTTCATGCTCGACGACCACAGCCAGATGCCGACGTCGGTGATGCGGGACTGCGTGGGCCTGCGCGACATCATCTTCCTCGGCACCGGCGCGCACAGCTACATGAACCCCGAGGAACTGGCCGAACTCGGCATCACCGTCCACATCATCAAGGGCTACGGCGACACCGCCGTCGCCGAGCATACGATTGCCCTGATGTGGGCGGCCGCGCGCGACCTCGCGCGGATGGACCGGGGAATGCGCGCGGGAAATTGGGTCCGCACGGAGGGTCCGCAGCTTACCGGCAAGACGATCGGGCTGATCGGCTATGGCGGGATCGGCGCCGAGGTGGCGCGCTTGGCCGGCGGCATGGGAATGCGCGTACTCGCCTGGAACCGCACGGCGAAGTCGGTGCCGGGCGTGCGCTTCGTCGATCTCGACACGCTGCTATCCGAGAGCGACGTCGTATCGCTGCATCTGTTGCTCGACGACAAGACGCGTGGCTTCCTCTCGGCCGAGCGCCTGGCGCGGATGCGCCCGAATGCGATCCTGGTGAACACCGCGCGTGGCGCCCTGGTCGATGAGACGGCGTTGATCGCGGCGCTGCGGGACGGGCGCATCCGCCACGCGGCGCTCGACGTGTTCAACGAGGAACCGTTGCCTGTCGCGCACCCGCTGACGGAGCTGGACAATGTCACGCTGTCCGCCCACAGCGCGTTCCGGACGCCGGAATCGAGCGAGACGCTGCTGCGCCGGGCGCTGGACATCGCCCGAGGCCTCGCGCAAGCCTAACGAACGCCCGCCTGGCGGAACGGTAGACGCAGCGGACTTAAAATCCGCGGCCGAGAGGCGTGGGGGTTCGAGTCCCCCGGCGGGCATAGGCGGTTTTTGCCGGCGCCGTTCAAATGGAGCGCGTAATCACTTTCCGGCGCCGGGAAGCCAATAGGCCTGCGAGCGCGAGGCCCAGTACCGCCCCTGACGATGGTTCGGCGACGCGGTCGAGCGTGCCGGCGTACTGAATGTAGAACGAGTCGAACTCAAATGCGCCGACGCCATCGGCCCACCCGCCGCCGAGTTCGCCATAGTCGAAGCTGAAACTGCCGGTCGCCTGCGTGGGGCCGAATACAAAATCGAACTCGGTAACGCAGTCGGGGCATTGCTGGCCAATGATGGGCGCCCCGCCCTCCGTCAGGGCAATCGGCAGCGGCACTTCGCCATCGTCGTCGGGGTCGTCGAACGGCCGGCCGCCGTTGACGCCGCTCATGTAGCAGATCGTCGGGAAGGGGTCGCTGTCCTCGCACTGTCCGTTAATAGAGCCGATATGATACAGGGCGTCGGAAATCGTGACCTGGACAGGCAGCGGAAGAAACATGGCCTCGTCAGGGGGCGTCGTGCTGGTCACGTCCATCCGATAGGTCACGTCTGCAAAGGCCGCCCCAGTCGCGGAGATTGTTCCTATGGCGATTGCTAGCGCGGCTAACAAAAACCTGATCATCGTCGCTCTCCCATTAATTTTTTTCCATGGTGATAAAGCACTCGGCAGTTTGTGAAGCAAGCGACATCTACTAAAACGGCGTCGAGGCGCACGAACAGGAGCGCTGTGCGCTCGATGGGTAGCGTGCGTGCGCAGGCACCATCGCGACGTACCTGCGGGGGCCTTCCCCGACGTAGCTGCACGATACGCCTCCGTAACCGACGCGATTGGCCTGCGCAGCGATCATGGTTTCCCCAAACGCGGTCTAATTACCAACCGCCAAAAGTCCCTACCTCCACCGCCATTCCCGCGCACGCGGGAATCCAGCCAACCGCTCGGAATGGCGTGCGAACCGCCTGGTGAGCGCCAACACGACGCACAGACCAGAAACAAGTTCCGTTCCGAGCCCTTGAAAATGGCTGCCTAGCGTCACGTTACTGTCCGAGACTCAAAATCCGTAACCTTCGAGTCCCCCGGTCGGCATACGGCACTCCGCCGACCCCCGTCACCCGTGATGCAGCCGCATCGGCCCGGCGGTGCCGAGGCGGCGTTCCAGCCGGCTCTGCGCGACCATCAGGACCGACACGATCACCAGATAATACACCAGCGCCACCGCGTAGAACTCGGTGTACCGGAAACTGACGCTGGTGGCGCGGGTGGTGATCGCCAGCAACTCCTGTAACGAGATGACGGAGGCGAGCGATGTCGTCTTCAGCAGCGTGATGAACTCGTTCGCCGTCGGCGGCAGCGCGACCCGCAGCGCCTGCGGCAAGACGACCAGGAAGAACGCCTTCGGCCGCGACAGCCCGAGCGCCGCCGCCGCGTCGCGCTGTCCCGTCGCCACCGACAGCAGCGCCGCCCGGGTTATCTCCGCCTGATAGGCGGTCTCGTTCAGCCCCAGCGCGAGCAGCGCGGCAAGGAACGGGGTGAACCAGGTTTGCCGGAACGCCGGGATCAGCTGCGGCAGCGCGTTCCAGACGAACAGCAGCAGCAGCAGCACCGGCGCGCCGCGGAACAGCCAGACATAGAACGTGACGAAACCGCGCACCGCCCGTCGCCGCGCCGACGCCATCACGCCCAGCGCCAATCCGAACCCGATCCCCACCGCGTGCGAGGCGATCGTCAGCGCCACCGTGATCAGGGCACCGTCGAAGAAGGGCCAGGAGAACAGCGCGCCGAAGAACAGCCGCCAGTCGAATTCCATCCCCGCTCAGGGCATCAGGAGGGCGGCGGGATCAGCGCCGCCTCGGCATCCGCCGGCGGCATGTGCCAGGTCGCGGCGAGGCTCTTGATGGTGCCGTCCGCGCGCAGCGCCGCCACGTCCGCCGTCACCATCTCCGCGTCCTTCGCGTTCTTGGCGAAATAGATGCCAAACTCGTCGGTCGGCGGATAGACGTAGGCGACGGCGAACTCGCCGGGCTGGGCGACCGCGCGCCAGGCCGCCTCGGTGTCCTGGGTGATGGCGACGGCGGCCCGCCCGGTGGTCAGCTGCTGGATCGCATCCGACCCGCCGGGATAGGACTCGATCGTGATTGGCGCCTTGCCCTCCGCCTTCAGCTTGTCGCTCAGCGCGTGCGCGCGCTTCTCGTACTGGGTGCCGGCCTGCACCGCGAGCACCTTGCCCGACACGGCCTCGGGGTTGTCGAGATCGGGCGTCTTCGCCTCTTTCAGGAGGACCATGGACGAAACCAGATAGGGGACGCCGGAGAAGTTCTTCACCCGCTCGGGCGTGATGAAGGTGCCGCTCAGAACGATGTCGCAGCGCCCGGCGGAAACGCCCGGCAGCAGGCCGGTGAAGGCCATCGAGATGACGCGAAGCTCCGCCCCCCAGCGCTTCGCCAGCGCGCGGGCGAGGTCGATGTCGAAGCCGACCGGCTCCTTGTCGCCGGTATGCAGGAAGAATTCCATCGGCGCGTATGTCGGATCGGTGCACAGCGTCACCGACCCGCCCTTGACGAAGGACGGGGCGGCCGCCTGGGCGGCGGCGGTCACGACGAAGGCGGCGCCGGCGCAGGCGCAGGCGCTCAGGACAAGCCGTGGCAGGGTCATGATCTCGCTCCTGGAGGTTGGCGGATGGCAGCGCGCCATTTGCGATGATTTCGCCGCCGTTTTCCAGTGCGGCGTCTTCGGCGGCCATCGAACCGATCACGGTTGCGGTAGGAGTCTGGCATCGTCGCGATCGCGGACTCATTTCCGAGCGGGTCCGGAGGGAACGCCATGCCCCATGATCGACTCGGCCGCCGCCGGTTTCTGACGGCTGGCGTCGCGGCTGGTGCGGCCGCGGCAACTGGGGCGGTCGATCCCGCCGAGGCGCGCACCTACCACGGGGAAGTGCCGTGGCTCCCCCATGCCGCGGACGCGCCGCACCCGGTGCGCGGCGACACCTACCTCTTCTTCACCGCCGAGGAGGCCGCGTTCATCGAGACCGCGACTGAGCGACTGATCCCCAAGGACGACCTTGGCCCGGGCGCGCGCGACGCCGGCGTTCCGTTGTTCATCGACCATCAGCTCGACGGCGCTTTCGGCCGCGCCGCGCGGTGGTACATGCAGGGTCCGTGGGCCAAGGGGACGCCAACGCAGGGCTTTCAGTCGCGCATGAACCCGGCGGAGCTGTACCGCGCCGCGATCAAAGCGATCGACGCGCATGTGAAGGCCGCGCAGGGCGGCAAGACGTTCGCAGCACTCACCGCGGACGAGCAAGACAAGCTGCTGACCGACATGGAGAGCGGCAAGCTCGACTTGCAAGGCGTGGACGCCAAGACGTTCTTCACGGTGCTGTTGCAGAACACCAAGGAGGGCATGTTCGCCGACCCGATGTACGGCGGCAACAAGGACATGGTCGGCTGGAAGATGCTCGGCTTTCCGGGCGCGCGCTATGACTACACCGATTGGGTCGGCAAGCAGGGCGTGCGCTACACGCTGCCGCCGGTCGGCATCATGGGTCGCCCCGCCTGGACCCCCAAGAGCTAGGCGGCGCGCATGGCCCGCAAGCTGCCCTCCGTGGACGCATTGATGATCGGCTTCGGCTGGACCGGGGCGATCATCTGCCAGGAGCTGACCGACGCCGGCCTCAATGTGCTGGCGCTGGAGCGTGGCAACTGGCGCGACACGCCGACCGACTTCTCCCCGGCCTTCATCCAGGACGAGCTGCGCTACCGCTACCGCGACCACCTGTTCCAGGAACCCGCCCGCGTCACCCTGACCTTTCGCAACAACAGCACGGAAACCGCGTTGCCGATGCGCGAGCTTGGCTCGTTCCTGCCCGGCACCGGCGTCGGCGGGTCGGGCATCCACTGGAACGGTCAGGTGTTCCGCTTCCTGCCGTACGATTTCCAGATCAAGACCCAGACGACCGCCCGCTATGGGGCGCAGGCGATCCCGGCCGACATGCCGTTGCAGGACTGGGCCGTGACCTACGAGGAACTCGAGCCGTACTATAGCACGTTCGAATACATCGCCGGCATCTCCGGTCAGGCCGGCAATCTGAACGGGCAGAAGACCGCGGGCGGCAATCCGTTCGAGGGGCCGCGGTCGAAGCCCTATCCCAACCCGCCGATGAAGCAGGTGCTGGGAACGCTGCTGTTCGGCAAGGCGGCGGAGGCGGTCGGCGCGCATCCGTTCCCGTGCCCGTCGGCCAACATGTCGCGCGCCTACACCAATCCGCTGGGCGTGCAGCTCGGCCCCTGCACCTATTGCGGGTTCTGCGAGAAATACGCCTGCGGCAACTACTCCAAGGCGTGCGCGCAAACCACCATCCTGCCGGTGCTGATGCGCAAGCCCAACTTCACGCTGAAGACCCAGTCGGAGGTGACGCGGATCAACCTCGACAGCACCGGCAAGCGCGCGGTGAGCGTGACCTATGTCGACGCCCAAGGCGAGGAGTACGAGCAGCCGGCCGAACTGATCGTGCTTGGGGCCTACATCCTGCACAACGTCCACATGTTGCTGACGTCGGGCATCGGCACGCCGTACGACCCGTCCACCGGAAAGGGCACGCTGGGCAAGAACTACGCCTACCAGCTCACGCCGGGCGTCGACGTGTTCCTGCCGGAAGACAAGATCCTCAACCCGTTCGTCGGCGCCGGCGCGCTGGGCATGATCGTCGACGATTGGAACGGCGACAATTTCGACCACACCGGCCTCGGTTTCCTGCATGGCGGCTACATCGGCGCCTACATCACCAACGGCCGCCCGATCGAGAGCGAACTGGTGCCGGAGGGGACGCCGAAATGGGGCGCCAAGTGGAAGCAGGCGTTCGTGAAGAACTACCTGACCTCGATGAGCCTCGGCCTGATGGGCGCGGTGCTGCCGAATCGCGACAACTACCTCGACCTCGACCCCACCTATCGCGACGCCTATGGCCGCAAGCTGATGCGGATGACCTTTGATTTCCGGCAGAACGAATTGAGGATGCAGGACTTCCAGATAGGCAAGATGGCCCAGTTGGCGCAAGCGATGAAACCGGTCTCGATCAAGCAGACCAAGCGCGGGCCGCACTACGACATCGTGCCGTATCAGAGCACGCACAACACCGGCGGCGCGATCATGGGGGCGAACCCGTCCGACAGCGTGGTGAACCGCTACCTCCAGCACTGGGACGTGTCGAACCTGTTCGTCGTCGGCGCCAGCGCGTTCCCGCACAACAGCGGCTACAACCCGACCGACACGGTCGGCGCACTGACGTACTGGGCGGCCGACGCGATCCGCACGCGGTACCTAAAATCCCCCGGTCCGCTGGTGCAGGCATGAGGCCGGTCGGCCGCATCGCCGTCCTCGCCGCCTGCCTCGCGCTCGCCATCCCCGCCGCGCGCGCCGAGCAAGGCTCCTTCGAGCGTATCCAGCGCGGCCGGTACCTCGTCCAGGCCGGCGACTGCGCGGCATGCCACACGCCGGAGGGTGCCGATACGATGTCGGGCGGCGTGCCGCTTCGCACCCCGTTCGGCACCATCTACTCGGCGAACATCTCGTCGGACGCCGAAACCGGAATCGGGGCGTGGACCGATGCGCAGTTCTACCGCGCCATGCACGAAGGCATCTCCGCCGACGGCGGCCGTCTTTTCCCGGCGTTCCCGTATCCTTGGTTCACCAAGGTCACGCGCGACGACGTGGACGCCATCCGCGCGTACCTGCGGACCTTGCCGGCGGTGAAAATGCGCCCGCCCGAGAACTCCTTCCCCTTCCCCTTGGTGCCGGGCATCGCCATGGGCGCCTGGAACTGGGTCTTCTTCACTCCCGGAACCTACAAGCCCGACCCGAACAAGAGCCCCGAGTGGAACCGTGGCGCGTACCTGGTCGAGGGCCTCGGCCATTGCGGTGCCTGCCACACGCCGACCAACATCGCCGGCTCGGCCAAGCATGGTGACGCCTACCAAGGCGGCGTGCTCGACAATTGGTTCGCCCCGAACCTCACCAATAATCCCGTTGCCGGCCTTGGCTCTTGGACCGAGGACGACATCGTGAGCTTCCTCAAGACCGGGCGCACGGCGACCGCGGTCGCCTATGGCCCGATGGCGCAGGTCGTGCGGGATTCGACGTCGTACCTGACGGAGTCCGACCTGAAGGCGATCGCCGTCTACCTTAAGGGCATGACCGGGCCGAAGCCCGGCGCGCCGGGACGGCCGGCGGCGAACGTCGTGACCGCTGGGGAGGCGATCTACGTCGATACCTGCTCGGCGTGTCACCAGAGCCAGGGCCAGGGCGTGCCGGGGATGTTCCCGGCGTTGAAAGGCACCGCGATGGTACAGTCCGACAACCCGACCACCATCATCCGCCTGATCCTGAACGGCGGCCAGGCGGTCGCCACGGATCAGCACCCGACCCCGGTCTCGATGCCGGATTTCGGCTGGAAGCTGTCCGACGAACAGGTCGCGGCGGTCGCCAGCTACGTGCGAAGCGCGTGGGGCAACCAGGGGGCGCCGGTATCCGCGGGCGAGGTCAGGAGCGTGCGCGACGGCGTGCAAGCGGCCTCCAGCGCGCATTGAGGACGGCCTTCACTATCCGGCTAGCGACGGCCTCCAGGAGCGGTTACTGAATGCCAATCCCATTGAAATGGGTTAACGAGCCACCTGTATAACGCGGATTTCTCCGCCGCAACTTGAAGGGAACGCACGATGGGATGGATCGCTTGGATCATTCTCGGCCTGATCGCCGGCTTCATCGCGAGCAAGATCGTCAACAAGGAAGGTCAGGGCTTCATCATCGACCTCGTGCTCGGTATCGTCGGAGCGATCATCGGGGGGATCATCTTCAACGCGTTCGGCGCCGCGGGGGTGACGGGGTTCAATCTCTGGAGCCTGCTCGTGGCGGTCATCGGCGCGATCGTGCTGCTGGTCATCTACCACGCCATCTTCGGACGACGAACCCTCTAAACTGATGTGAAAGAGTCCCCCCTCCCCTCGCGGGAGGGGGTTAGGCGACTACACCGCCGCCGCCGCGATCACGTGGTGCGGACGGCCGATCACGATCAGCATGACACAGCCGAGCGCCACGAAGCCGACGATCGGCAAGAACGTCAGCGGGTAGCTGCCGGTCGCCTGCTTGGTGATGCCCATCAGCGTGCCGGCGATGAATC
>JBAWFF010000455.1:0-10325 GCA_049591635.1 Acetobacteraceae bacterium | reverse complement strand
CCCTCCGCGGCCCGCGCGGGCCGTCGGGCGTTACCGCGACGAGATCGCGTTCGCCAAGCAGACGCACCAGATCGAGCAGCCCCGCCGCGCCGCCGCGCGAGGACGACCCGAGCACGACGTCCATCTTGAAGCGGCCGATCACTCTACCGATGAAACGCCCGTCGCGATGGTGGCTGACCAGCACGTGCACGCGACACGGGTGCGCGCTCGGCATCCGGCGGAACAACAGCCAAAGCATCGGCATCATCGGCAACCGTTCGTGCCAGAAGGCGATGATGTACCGTCCCCCGGCGAGTGCCCCCGCCAGATTCTCCTCGCCTTCGAGCCGCCAGCGCGTGGTCGCCAAGGCGAAGGCGAGATAGCGGCCGAGCAGGTCCGCCAGCATGGCCTGCACCGCCTTGTGCCGCAGCAGGCGCTTCATCGCGGGTTCTTCATCACGGGCCGATAGCCGCAGCGGCGCGTGCCTGTCCAGCGCGTGGGCGGGACTTTCCCGCGCGCGCGCCGGCATGGTAAGGCCGCGCGCCCCGCATCGAGCGCCCGCGATTGGTCTTCAGTTCGATCCAATTCATCTTTCTATTCTTCCCGCTCGCGCTGCTCCTGTACTGGGCGGCGCCGCGGCGGGCGCGCAACTTGATGCTGCTGGCGCTGAGCCTGTTCTTCTATGCCAGCGGCGAGTCGCGGCATCTGTGGCTTCTGCTGACGCTGATCGTGGTGAACTACCTCGCCGGCCACGCGATCGAGGCCGGGCGTGGCGTATCGCGACGGATCGCGCTGGGATGCGCGGTGGGCGTCGATCTCGCGGGACTCGGCTGGTTCAAATACGCGGGCTTCTTCGCGACGTCGCTGTTCCCGGCGGCGCATTTCGCCGCGTGGCAGGGCATCCTCCTGCCGCTGGGCATCTCGTTCTACGTCTTCCACAACATCTCGTACGTCGTGGACGTCTATCGCGGCGCCGCGCCGGCACGGCGGAATCCGATCGACTTCGCCCTGTACATCTCGTTTTTCCCGCAGGTCATCGCCGGGCCGATCATACGGTATCACGATATCGCGCACGCGCTCGATGATCGCCATGTCCGGCTGGAAGACTTCGCCTCGGGCATGGAGCGGTTTGTCGTCGGACTGGCGAAGAAGATGGTCATCGCCGACCCGCTGGGCGAGATCGCCGACAAGGCGTTCGCGCTGCCCGTCGCGACGCTGTCCGGGTCGGATGCTTGGCTCGGCCTGATCTGCTACACGCTGCAAATCTATTTCGACTTCTCGGGCTATTCCGACATGGCGATCGGGCTGGCGCGCATGTTCGGGTTCGAGTTCCTGGAGAACTTCAACTACCCATACGTGTCGCGCTCGGTGCAGGAGTTCTGGCGGCGATGGCACATCTCGCTGTCCAACTGGTTCCGCGACTATCTGTACATCCCGCTCGGTGGCAGCCGGCGCGGTGCCGCGCGCACCTATTTCAATCTGGCGACGGTATTCCTGTTGTGCGGGCTATGGCACGGCGCGGCCTGGAGCTTCGTTGTCTGGGGCGCGATCCACGGCTTGTTGCTGGTCGTGGAGCGAGCCGGGCTGGGCCGCCTGCTCGCGCGGGCGCCGGCGCTCGTCGCGCGTGCCTACACACTTCTGATGGTGACCCTGGCGTGGGTGGTGTTCCGCGCCCCGACACTCGCGGGCGGCATCGGCTATTATGCCGCCCTGCTGCATCCCGATGCCAAGAATCTCTCGCGGATCTATCCGGGCGAGTTCACGTGGGTGGTACTCGCGTGCGCGCTGCTCGGCGCGACGGGAGCGTTCACGTGGCTCACCCGCGACTGGCGTGCGCGCGCCGGGCAGCTGCGCGGACGAGTCGATCCGGCGCTGGCCGAGGTTCGCGAGGGTGCCCTGGTCCTCGGCGCGCGCAACGTGATATTGCTGGGCTTGATGGTCCTGTCGTTTTTGCAACTCGCTAGCGCGGTCTATAACCCCTTTATCTATTTCCGCTTCTAGGGGCGCGAGTATTTTCAACCACATGACGCCGAGGGAAACCATGAACGGTCAAGTGGCCGACTATTTCGATGAAGACCTGTACCTTGAGGAGAACCCGGACGTTCGAGTCGCGATCGCGAACAGACGGCAACCCTCAGCGTTTTTCCACTATCTCCACTATGGCCAATACGAGGACAGGCCGGGCAAGCCGTGGCTTCCCAATCCTCCGGGATATCGTTTCCCGGGTCCCTTGCCGCCCCCGGCACTGCGCCGAAGGGTCCACAACACCGCTGAACTCAACAGCTTCGAATGGATCGGGAAGACCGTTTGCGATGACCTGCAACGCGAGATCGACCATCGGCTGACTCCGACCGACGCTTCACGGATACTTGACTTCGGCTGCGGGTGCGGACGGGTCATGGCGTATCTCCGTACGGCATTCCCCGGCAGTCTTCACGGCACCGATCTCGACCCCGAGGCGGTCGCGTGGTGCCAACAGAACCTTGCCGCCGTGGGGACGTTCAGCGTCAACCAGGACATGCCTCCGCTGCCGTTCGACGATGCGGCGTTCGACATCGTGTATTCGATCTCGGTGTTCAGCCACCTGCCGGAGGAGATGCAGACCGCGTGGCTCGGTGATCTGCGCCGTGTGACCAAGCCAGGCGGGTACTTGCTTCTCTCCGTCCAGGGTGAAGCAATGCTGCCGATTGTATCGCCGGAGACGCGGGCGGAGTTTGCCCGGAAGGGATTTGTCTATCTCCAGCGCGGCGGGACGGACGGGCTGCCCGACTTCTATCAGACGGCCTTCCACGCCGAGCCCTATATCCGCGACCATTGGAGCGAGTTCTTCGAGATCGAGGCCGTCGTCCCCAAGGGAGTCGGCGGGAACCAAGATCTGGTGGTGTGCCGAAGGCCCAGCGACTGAGCCACACGGTGCGCGTCTCGCCGCGCCGGTTGGCCGATCTGTTGCTGCCGGTGGCGTTCCTCGCGTCGGTGGTTGTCGTGCTCGCGCTGACCGACTGGCGGGGACGATCCGATCAGGCGTTGGAACGGCAGGAGCAGCGCCGCGCCGCGGTGTTGCCGCCGGTACCCCGATCAGTGGCGGCATTGTACCACTATCCGGCCGAGTTCAGCCATTTCATGGATGACCATTACGGGTTGCGCAGCCTGGCGATCAATGCGCGCGCGCGATTGGTGTTCTGGCTGCTGGGCGACAGCTTCGCGCCCGACATCATGGTGGGCCGCGACCACTGGCTGTTCTTCACCGGCAACCGGGAGTTGCGCGACACGTTGCATACCGATCCGCTATCGGCGGCTTCCGTAAGCACCTGGGCGGCGGGCATCGAGGCGCGGCGGCGTTGGCTGGCGGCGCGCGGCATCAAGTACGTGTTCGTGCTCGCGCCGGATAAGCGAAGCGTCTATCCCGAGTATCTTCCGCGCCTGCTCCGTCCCGGCCCGGGTCCGACGCGGCGCGGCCAACTCGATGAGGCGCTCGCGGATCAACCGGCGTTCCTTGATCTCACCGCCGCGCTGCGCGCCGACAAGGCCGAGGGGCAGCTCTATTATCGTTGGGACACGCACTGGAATCGGCAGGGGGGGTATGACGGCTATCGGGCGGTCATGCTTCGGCTCGGCCTGACGCCCGAGCCGAAGAATCTCGGCCATGCCCTCGTCGCCGTGGATCGGGTCGGCGATCTTGGCCGGCTCGCCGGGCTGGCGTTGACGGAACACGACCTCGGGCCAAAATCCACGTGCGCCCGGACCTTGCCGCCCATCGCCGATCCGGCCCTGTTCAGCAACCCGTTCGACGAGAGCCAGCCCGTGTACGAGGACGCATCGACGACTTGCGCGACCGGCACCGGGCGTCTGCTGATGTTTCATGACTCCTTCGCCGGCATGTGGGAACCTTGGCTCTCCACCCAGTTCGCGCGCGCGGTATACGTCTGGCGCCCACCGTCGTTCGAGGAGATGAAGCGCATGGTGGAGATCGAGCACCCCACCGTCGTCATCGAGGAGCGGGTGGAGCGGTTCCTGATCTGGCCGTTCCGTCCCTGAACAGGAGACCGACATGCCAACCCCGCGACCCGCCGCGATCGTCTTCGACACCTTCGGCACCGTCGTCGATTGGCGGAGCAGCCTGATCGCCGATCTGAGCGCGTTCGGCCAGTCGCGCAGGATAACGGCGGACTGGGCGGGGCTGGTGGATGGCTGGCGCGCCGCCTACCAGCCGTCGATGCAGCGCGTGCGTTCGGGCGAGGTGGCGTGGGCGCCGCTCGATGATCTGCATCGCGAGTCGCTCGACCAGTTGGTGGCGCAGTTTGGGATCACCGGATTGTCCAAGGACGACCTGGACCACATCAATCGTGGCTGGCACCGGCTCAACCCGTGGCCGGATTCGGTGCCCGGCCTGACCCGGCTCAAGGCGCGCTTCATCATCGGGCCGCTGTCGAACGGCAACGTCGCGCTGCTCGTCAATATGGCCAAACGCGCCGGCCTGCCTTGGGACATGGTGTTCGGCGCGGATGTGTTCGGCCGCTACAAGCCGGACCCGGAGACCTATCTCGGCGTCGCGCGACTGCTCGATCTGGAGCCCGGCCAGGTGATGATGGCCGCCGCGCACAACGGCGATTTGACGGCGGCGCGCAAGTGCGGGCTGTTGACCGCGTTCTTTCCCCGCCCGGCGGAGTACGGCCCGCATCAGACGCGCGACTTCAAGGCCGATGCCACGTGGGATGTCGTGGCCACGGATATCGAGGATTTGGCGCGCCAACTCGGGGCGTGATCACGGCTTTGGGTGCGGCTGCGTCGCGCGATTGCGGTCTTGTGATGAACGCGGTGGCTATGAAGCGGACAGACGCGACCATATCGGCTGCCGCATGTTTCGCGCCGCCCGTCCGCCTTCCGCCGTGTCGATCGCCATCCCCGTGCGAAACGAGGTTGAGCGGATCGGCGATTGCCTCGGCGCGTTCGCCCGCCAGCGCGCCGCCCCGGCGTTCGACGTGGTGCTGCTGCTGAACGGGTGCGACGACGGCACCCAGGCCGCGGTCGCGGCATTCGCGCCCACCATGCCGTTTCGGCTGCACGCGATCGAACGGCATCCGCCGGCTGGCTCGGGGGCCGGCCATGCGCGTCGGCTGGCGTTCGTGCACGCGGCACGGGGCGCTCCGGGCGCGGTGCTGATGACCACCGATGCCGACGCAAGGGTGCCGGCGGACTGGATCGCCCGCAACCTCGATGCCCTCGCCCGGGGCGCGGACGCGGTCGCCGGGCGCGCGGTGATCGATCCGGTGGAGGCGCTGCGTATTCCACAGCGGCTGCATGACGATGATGCGCTGGAATGCGCCTACGCTGCTCTCCTCGACGAGATGGCCTCCATCATCGATCCCGACCCGGCCGATCCGTGGCCGCGCCACGACGAACACTCGGGCGCCAGCTTCGCGGTGACCGCCGCCGCCTGGAAAGCGGTCGGCGGCATCCCGGCTGTCGCGCTCGGCGAGGATCGCGCCTTCTTCCAGGCGTTGCGCCGGATCGATGCGCGCATCCGCCACGATCCCGCGATCCGGGTCGTCGTCTCCGGACGCATCGAGGGCCGCGCCGCCGGCGGGATGGCGGACACGATGCGCCGGCGGATGGAGCGGCCGGACGAGATGCTGGACGATCGCCTGGAACCGGCGCGCGCGGCATCGCGGCGCGCGCAAATCCGCGCGGAGCTGCGGAAGTTGTGGGAATCGGGCGATGTCGCGGGGCGCGACTTGGCTCGCCGGCTTGGGCTCAACCCGACGCGACTCACGGAGATGCTATCGCAGCCCTTCTTTGGCGCCGCATGGGATTCGGTCGAAGCGGTGAGCCCAATGTTGCGGTTCGTGCCGGTGCCGGCGAGTGCCGTGCGCGCCGAGACTCGCGCGGCGCAAGGGTGTCTTGCAAGGCTGCGTGCGCGGCTCAGTCGGCCGCGAGCAGATCAAGCCGCCATAGAGGCGCTCGCCGTGACGCAATTGGCTTGAGCGAGGCCGCGCCGAGGAAGCAAGACGCCGCGTGATCGCCGCTCATCGGGCCGTCTGTCTCGCCGAGGTAATTCACCAGCACCACCCGTCCGCGCGGGCGCAGCGTGGACAGGACGCGCGCGGCGGTCGCGTGGATGTCCGGTTCATCGAGGAAATAGAGCAGTTCGGACAACACAATCAGGTCGAACGCCCCGCGCGGCCATTCGCCTGGCACGCGCAACCGCGCGAACCGGACATGCGCCAGGCTGGCGCAGCGGGCACGGGCACGATCGAGCGCGTCGGCGGCGAAATCCACGCCGATCAGCGCGTCGCAGCGTGCCGCCAGCATCGCCGTCAAGACGCCGATGGAACAACCGATCTCGGCGGCCTCCGTGAAGCGCGGGCGGTCCAGGGCCGCCATCGTCGCCGCGTATTTCCCAGCCTCGTAGGCGCTGGTCTCGAAGCTCCAGGGGTCGGGGTCGGTGGCGTACAACGCCTCGAAATGTGACGGCGGGACCGAGGTCACTCCAGGAATACCTCGAAGGGCTGGTCGAACACCGAGAGAAGGTCGGCGGGCAGGACGAAACCGTCGGGGTCGTCGTCGATCACCCGCCCATGCTGGGAGGCGTGCGCGGCGATCGCGGCGCGCTTGGCGGGAAGCGACGCGGCGATATCAAGCCGGACGCCGCGCATCGGCGCATCCGGCAGCCAGGCATTGTCAGCCAGCGCCCAGCCCCACACCGGATAGACCCACAACCGCACCTTGGCGCGGGCGGCGGCGGCGATGCCGATGGCGTGCGCGGCTTCATGGTCGCCGTGCGGATCGTGTTGCCAGGTCGTGCAGAGCGTGGTGCAGCCGTGCCGGCGGGCGAGTCCCGCGACCCGCTCGACCGCGTGCTCGAAACCCGCGCCGGCGGAGGGGGCCGCGGTGTCGCGCAAGCGGAGAAATTCGATACGATCAGCCGGCAGGCCCAGCGCGGCGGCGGCCTCATGTGCCTCGGTTTCGCGCAGGTCGCGCAGCGCGGCGGGCGGAAAGCGGCGGGAATGCGGGTGCGAGCCGGTGCCGTCGGTCAGGACAACCACGAAAGCCGGGATGCCGGCGGCGACCGAGGCCGCGATCAGGCCGCCGCATCCCAGGCTCTCATCGTCCGGGTGCGGGGCGAGCACGAGCGGCGGTCCGGCGGTGACCGCCTCCAGCCCGGCCAGCGGCAAGCCAAGCCAGGCGCGGCGGACATCCGCGCCCGTCATGGCGGCAGGTCGTGGCGCATGTAGTACGCGGCGCCGTCGGTCAACGCCTCGTCGGGGGCGGGCTGGCGCAAGAACGTGCCGAGGTCGCGCGACAGACGCTCGATCGGGTTCGGCGGGACGAACGCCGCCAGGCCGAGCGAGCGTTGCACCAGGCGAAGCGCGTCCAGACAGGCCGTTTCCACCGCGATCCGCGCGAGATTGACGTAGGCAAGCCGGTGCGGGGAATCCGTCGCCTCATCGGCGATCGGCGCGGCCTTGCGCAGCCACAGCGAGGCGGTCTCCTGTGCGATCAGGGCGTGGCCCATCCGTGCAAGCTGGTGGGGGTCGCCGGCGCGCCCCCGTGCCTGAAGCTGCTCCCTCGCCGCCTCGATCAGCGCGTCGAGGCCGCCGAGCGCGACCGCCGAGGATCGCCACGCGCCGGCGGAGAACTCCGGCTCGCGCAGGTAATCGCCCGCGCCTCCCAACACCGTGCACGGTACGTCGTGAAAGGCGACCGCGCCGTTGCCGGCGGCGCGCATCCCCTGCGGGGACTGCGCCAACGCCTCCGTCTCGATGCCTGGATGGTCAACGTCGACGCGCACGAGCCAGGCGTCGCCGGCGTCGTCGGTCGCCGTCACCAGGGCACGCGTCGCCGCGCCGACCGCCGAGCCGAACGTCTTGCGGCCGTTCAGCATCCGGCGCGAGATCAAGCGAAGCGGCGCGGCCTCGGCGATCCACAGGGCGAACAGCCGCCCGTCGCGCACATCCTCCGCCGCCTCCCGCTGCCGCGCCTCGTCGCCAAAGAGCATGACCAGACGCAACGCGTTGATATGCCCCTCGATCACCCGCCCGACCGAAAGGTTGGCGCTGCCGATCAGGCGCAGCATCGTCAGTGTCGCCAGCGACCCCTCGGGATTCGTGCCGACGCCCAGGCCGCCGAGGCGTGTGGGAACGGGCGCATCCAGGCAGCCGGCGAGGCGCAGATCGGCGATGTCCTCGTTGGGAAAGCGCACGGCCTGGTCCAGCGCCGCGGCGCGCGCCCGCATTGTCGGCACGCACGCGCGGATCCGGCCGAGCAGACGGGTGGGGGACGCGTCGAGCGGCATGTCCATGCGCGAGACCAACGACCGAACCCGTGTCGGGTTGCTTGCCGCCCGCCCGCACCGCTACGTCACCAGCGGACAGCCGCCCTCGTTCAGCGGGCGGAAGGCGTCCTTGCCGGGGATGGCTTGCGCCACTTCGAGGATGTCCCATTCGCTATGCGACTCAGCCGGCTTCTTGGCGCGCAGCAGGTACATCTCGCGGATCACCGTCCCGTCGATCCGCACGAACCCGTTCTTGGTCATGAAATCGTTGATCGGGATGGCGCGCATCTTCTGCATGACCGCCGGCGCGGCATCGGTTCCGGCGGCCTGCACCGATTTGAGGTAGTGCGTCACCGCGCCCCAGGTGCTCGCCTGGAACGCGGTCGGCGGGCGGCCGTGGATTTTCGCGAAGCGGGCGGCGAAGGCGCGGGTCGCGTCGGTCTGGTCCCAGTAATAAGGCTGGCTGAAGATCATGCCCTGGGCGATCGGCAGTCCGAGCGAGTGGATGTTGGTGAGCGAGCAGTTCAGCGCCGCCGGCACGATGCCCTGGCGGATCAGGCCGAACTCGCCCATCTGCTTGGCGCAGTTGATGAAGTCGGCGCCGCCGCAGCAGATGCCGACGGCGTCGGTGCCGGAGGCGGCGGCGCGCGCGAGGTGCGCCGAGTAGTCGGTCTCGCCCAGCGGCACGAGGGTGTGGCCGACGACCTTCCCGCCGAGTCCCTCCAGGATCGACGTCGCATTCTCCTCCAGCGAGTGGCCGAACGCGTAGTCGGAGGTGATGAAGAACCACTTCTTCTTGCCTTGCTTCATCAGCGCGGTGACGGGTCCCTTCGCGGCGGAGTAGTTGTCGTAGCACCAGTGCACGCCATAGGGAGAGCACTGCTTGCCGGTCAGGTCGGTCGTGCCGGCGGCGATCACCACGTCGATCTTCTGGCGCTGCTTGCACAGTTCCTGCACCGCCAGCGCGACGGCGGAGTTGCCGAGGCCGAAGATCGCATCGACCTTGTCCTGGTCGAACCAGCGCCGGGCGATCGACAGGCCGATGTCGGGTCGGTTCTGCAAATCGGCCGGGATGACCTCGATCGGCGCGCCCAGCACATGACCGCCGTAATCGGCGGCCGCCATGCGGGCGGCGACGAAATCGCCCATGCCCTGCTGGTCGGCGAACACGCCGGACATGTCGTCGAGCACGCCGAGCTTCACCACGCCGTCCGATATCGCCGACGACGCGGCGCCTTGCGCGGCGGCGCGCCGCCCGAAGGCGGAAACGGCGGGCAGCGCGGCGGCGGCGGCCAGAAGGCTTCGACGATGCATTGGTTCCTCCGATTTTTGGTTGTTGGCGGCTACAACGACAGCCCGCGCGCGGCGAGCGCCTTCAGGAAGTTCGGCTCGGGCTGGGGCAGGGGGGGCAATTCCCAGCTCCCGGTGCCGATCGGGCGTATCTCGCGATCCACCGGCACCTCGATCAGGTACGGCCGGTTGGCGGCGATCGCGGTGGCGAGCGCATCCTCCACCTCGTCGGCGCGGGTAACGGTGTGGGACGCGACGCCGAAGCTTTTCGCCAGCATGGCGAAGTCGGGGCTGTAGGGTTCGCGCGTGCGATCCGTGTGAAACCCGGTCGCCAGCTCGCGGCCGCCGAACATGCCGTGCTGGATGTCGCGGATGGAGCAATAGCCTTGATTGTTCCACACCAGCCAGACCACCGGAATGTCGTATTCCACGGCGGTTGCCAGCGCGTGCGGCGTCATCAGGAAGGAGCCGTCGCCGACCACGGCGACGCAGGGCCGATCGGGGGCGGCGAGCTTGGCGCCGAGGATGCCGGAACTGGCGAACCCCATCGCTGCGAAGCCCCAGGAATGGATCAATTGCCGGGGCCGCGTCGCCTCGAACAACTGGATGATCCAGTTGTGATGCACGCCGACATCGCTGGCGATGATCGCGTTCTCCGGCAGCGCGCGCGACAGCGCGCGCATCAGCCGCTCAGGCCGCAGCGGCACTTGATCGGAGGCGGCGAGGCCGGCCTGGTAGTCTCGCCACACCTCCCGGCCGCGCCGCAGCCGGTCGAGCCATGCCC
>JBAWFF010000454.1:0-2453 GCA_049591635.1 Acetobacteraceae bacterium | reverse complement strand
GCCCGCCAGCTCGGGCGCACGGAGCGGTTGGCGCGCGAGGTCGCGCCGCCGCGTCTCGATCCTCGCGGCAAGCCCGCCCAGGCGCACAGCCGCGTCCAGAGCGGCGCACGACGCCGGCTCACCTTCGAAGGCCCGCACTCGGGCAAGGCGGGCGAGTGCGAATGTGAGGGTTCCGCACCCGCTGTACAGTTCGGCGATGCGCGCTCGCGCGGGCATCGGCGCGGGCAGCCCGGCGAGCACGGCATCGACGATCGCCCTCTCTCCGGCAACCGATGCCTGAAGGAATGCGCCCGGCGGCGGCGTGACGGAGACACCGGATAGCGTGACGACAGGCGGGCGCAGGACGCACACGGGCTCGGGCGTGCCGTCGTGCTCGGCGTAGCTCACGCGGGTAAGGCCGTACGCGCGGGCAAACGCGGTCAAGCCGATCCGGTCGGCGAGGGTGGGCGTCGCGTCGGTGCGCAGCAGCAGGTCGGAGCCGTTGTCGAGCAGGTTCACCATCGCCGATCCTTCCCGGCGCAATCCGCCGAGGCCGGCGAGACATGCGCGCAGGGGCGCGATCAGCGCGAACAACGCCGGGTCCAGCACGTCGCAGGAGCGAATGTCGACCACCTCGGTGGAGCGAGTCCGGTGCAGCCCCACCGCGACGTTCGAGCCGACGCGGCGCAGCGCGAGATCCATGCGCCGCCGGATGCGGGGCGGCGTGCGGACGATCGGCGTGACCAGAACATCGTCGAAGCCCGCTCGCCGCAGCGCGGCGACGATCCGCGCCGTTTTCCAGTCCGTGTAGATCGCATCGGACATGTGCTGGGCGACGCAGCCGCCGCAGACGCCGAAATGCCGGCAAGGCGGGGTGACACGCCCGGCGCTCGGCTCGCTCACCGATTGCAAGGAGGCCGCCCGGCCGTCGCCGCGCTTTCCCTCGAGACGAACGCTTACCAATTCGCCGGGCAGCGCGCCCGCGACGTAGGCCGTCGTGCAGTCCGCCAGTTCCCCGATGCCGTCGCCGTCCGCGCCGAGGCGCGCGACACGCAGCAGCGTGGCGTCAGGCGCCGAACGCGTTGAGGCCGGTCTGCGCGCGGCCAAGGATCAGCGCGTGGACGTCGTGCGTGCCCTCGTACGTGTTCACCGCCTCCAGGTTCATCACGTGGCGGATCACGTGGTACTCGTCGGCGACGCCGTTGCCGCCGTGCATGTCGCGCGCCTCGCGCGCGACGGCCAATGCCTTGCCGCAGGAATTGCGCTTCAGCATGGAGATCATCTCAGGCGCCGCGTCATGGGCATCCATCAGCCGTCCGAGGCGCAATACGGCGTGCAGTCCCAGCGTGATCTCGGTCTGCATGTCGACCAGCTTCTTCTGGATCAACTGCGTCGCCGCCAGCGGTCGGCCGAACATCTCGCGCGCCAGCGTATATTCACGCGCCGCGTGCCAGCAGAACTCCGCCGCGCCCAGCGCGCCCCAGGAGATACCGTAGCGGGCGTTGTTTAGGCACGAGAATGGCCCGCGCAGCCCCTTCACCGAGAGCATGTTGGCGGCCGGAACGAACACGTCGGACATCATGATCATGCCGGTGACGGACGCCCGCAAACTGAACTTACCCTCGATCTTCGGCGTCTCCAGACCCTTCATCCCGCGATCGAGCAGGAAGCCGCGAATGTCGCCCGCATCGTCCTTCGCCCACACCACGAGCACGTCGGCGAGCGGGGAATTGGTGATCCAGGTCTTCGATCCGTTCAGCACGAACCCGCCGTCGACCGCCCGCGCGCGCGTCCGCATCGAGCCGGGATCGGAGCCGGCGTCAGGCTCGGTCAACCCGAAACAGCCGACGAACTCGCCGCTGCGCAGCTTGGGGAGATACTTGTCCTTCTGCTCGTCCGATCCGAACGCCCAGATCGGATACATCACCAGTGAGGACTGCACCGAGAAGCACGAGCGGTAGCCGGAATCGACGCGTTCCACCTCGCGGGAGATCAGCCCGTACGAGACGTAATTCACCCCGGAGCAGCCGTATCCCTCGAGCGTGGCGCCCAGGAAACCCATCTCGCCCATCTCCGTCATGATGGAGCGGTCGAACGTCTCGCGGCGGTTCGCCTCCAGGATGCGGGGCATCAGCCTGTCTTGGCAGTAGGCGCGCGCGGCGTCGCGGATGGCGCGTTCGTCCTCGGACAGTTCGGCATCGAACCGCAGCGGATCGTCCCAGCGGAAGGGCGTGAAACGGCTCCTGGCGGGGATCGCGGCGACGTTCATGCCTCTCCCTCGTCCGGCGTCATCCTTGGGGTCGGATGCGCCGGGCGGACGCGTACCAGCATGAATGCCGGGACATCGTCGCCGAAACCGGCGACCGTGGGGCCAAGGTCGTCGTCGCGCCGGCGCCTCGTGGGAGGCGGCGGCGAGGGCGCGACATGGGCGGGTGGCGCGATGTCCGGGGCTATCTCCGCAACCGGGCGGCGCG
>JBAWFF010000453.1:0-5205 GCA_049591635.1 Acetobacteraceae bacterium | reverse complement strand
TGTGGATCCTGCTGCCCCCGGCGCCTGGTCTCGGCTGGCTGCTGTTTGTCGGCATCTACCTGGCGGCATACAGCGCCGGGCTTGCCGCGAACCTGCCGGGCGGCCTCGGCGTGTTCGACACGGCGGTGCTGTTCGGGCTGCACCCGTTCCTGCCGGCGCCGCGGATCATCGCCGCGATCGCGGTGTTCCGGCTTTATTACTACGTGATTCCGCTGTTTCTCGCGGGCACGCTGTTCGCGGCGAATGAAATGCTCCTGCGGCGCAGCGGAGCTGCAGGGGCCGCCAACGCGCCGCGTTGGAGCGAGCCCGACTTCGCCGCGGCCGCCGCCAGCAGCGCCGTCGCGTTGTCGGGCGTCCTGCTGCTCGGCCTTGGTCTGCTGGCGCCGAATGCACCCCTGGAGACGCCGGTGCATCAGATTGGGGAGTTCGTGCCCTCCCTCATCGGCGCCGGGCTCGTGGTCATGGCGTTCGGTCTGATCCGGCGCGTGAACCTCGCCTGGAGCGGCGCGCTCGTCCTGCTGGTGGCCGCGATCGGCTTCATCCTGGGCGAAGGCGAGCGGCTGTGGCCGGTCGGCGTGCTGCTGCTGGCCGTTCTGGTGCTGGCACCGTTCCGAGGGTGCTTCTATCGCCATGCCCGCCTGCTGAGCGGTCCGTTCGATCGCACGAGCGCGCTGTCGCTGCTGGCCCTCGCCGCATGTGGGGTGGCGTTGGCGGGATTCCGCGTTCGCGTCCATGCCATCCCGCGCAACGCCTTCTGGGAGGTCGTGCTGTCGCCGTCGATGTCCTGGACGCTGCGCGCAAGCCTGGCCTTGGTGGTGATCCTGGCGCTTGGCGCGATATGGCTGCTCCTGCGTCCCGGGCGGGTTCGCTGGCGCCCGTTCGACGTGGAGGCGCGGCTGCGGCTGCTGATGCTGGGAACGACGCCGCCGGATCGCGCCGACGGGCTGGTGTTCGGCGAGGCGGAGCGTGCGGCAGTGTCGTTCCGTCGCGTGGGCAAGCTGCTGGTGGCGCTGGGCGATCCTGTCGGCGCGGAGAGCGACAAGATCTCGGCGATCTGGCGCCTGCGCGACCTCGCCCACCAGGAGGGCCGCGATCCAGCCTTCTGGCGCACCGGGCCGGCGCTGCTGAAGGTCTACAATGACCTCGGCCTGACCGCGTTGCCGTTGGGGCCGAAGGGGCTCCCGGTTCCCGAGGGATCGATCGCGGCCCGCGCCAGCCGGGAGTATCTGGTCTGCATGGCCGAGCGCGACTATCCGGCGCTTAGCGAGATGATGGCGAGGTCGGCGCGTCGCGGCGGGGAAACAGGACCGTCGTGGTGAATTGCTGCACGGCTTCGTCGCGCTGATTGAGCGTGGTGCAGCGATAGGTGACCACGCCGGCGTCCGGACGGGAACGCGAGGGGCGGGTTCGCAGGATCTCGATCTCGATCCGCAGCGCATCGCCGGCCTGCACGGGGCGCAGCCATCGCAGCTTCTCCACACCGGCGCCGATCCCGCCGCGCGCGATCGGCATGGTCTCGCTGATGAGCCGCATGGTGACCGCGCCGGTGTGCCAGCCGCTGGCGCAGAAGACGCCAAACATGGAAGTCCGCGCACTCTCTTCCGACAGATGCGCGGGGTGATGGTCGAACTGGCGGGCGAAGGCGGTGATGGAACCGCGGTCCATCGGGATGGCGCACGTCGAGCGCAGGACGAGGCCGGGATGGACGTCCTCGAAATGGAAGGGTTGGACTGACAACGGACGCCCTCTTGCCGTGCCGTTCCACGTAGCACCTATCCGGCATCGTCCCAACCGCGGGCGACAAGCGCCTCCCGCGTGTGCGCCGCGATCGCCCAATAGATCTTGGTCACCCGCCGCGCGGCGAACTCGGCCTGCGCCGCGCGCGGCGAGCACTACGCCGTGACCAAGGGCGGCATGATCTCCAGGACCCGCACGCTGGCGGTGGAACTGGCGCGCTACCGCGTGCGCGCGCACTCGATCCTGCCCGGCTGGATCGAGACCAACATGACGGCGAATGCCATCGGCAACCCGAAGTTCCATGACAACGTCATGCCGCGGATTCCGATGCGGCGCTGGGGCGAGGGCGCTGATTTCGGCGGCGTCGCGGTGTACCTGATGAGTGCGGCGAGCGCGCATCACACCGGCGACACGTTCGTGATCGACGGCGACCATTCGCTGTTCTGATAAAGTAGACGTGGATGCTCGCGCCAAGCGCGAGCATGATGAGAGGACTTAGTCATGGTCGGCGAAGGCCGACCATCCACGCCTTCGTCCTCTCCGCACGCCGACGACCGATAACAGCGGCGTCTAATGCGACGACCACCACGCCGAACGACCCGATCGCCGGCGGCTCCCCGACCGGCGACACGGTCAGCGGCGCGTTCGCTGTTCTGGCGCGGCATCACCTCTCCCTCCGGGAGGGGTCGGCGGAGCACAGCGACGCCGGGTAAGGGGGGCCCACCGCCGCCACCGCCTGATGTTCGACACCTTCCTATCCCGCCACTCTTACGCGACAGCCATCACGATCGTGCAAAGTGGGAAGCGACCACCGTCACGACCCGTGCAGCATCCGCCATCCAACCTTTATCGCGGAGCGGCGTCTCACGAACAGCAGGCCCATCATCCCAGAGGCGAACAGGGAGAATGCCCCAGGTTCGAATATAGGTGTCACGAATACTTCATCAATCCCGACATAGCTCGTGCCGCTTCTGTCGCCCTGTCCCCCGAAGCTGATGGTCGACAGCGTTGAAGCCGCGGTGATATCAAACGAGTAATACGCGGGGCCGCCGTGACCGCCCTGGATGCAACTTTCATACTGCGGATCGTTGATGAATGGGCATCCAAAAAACGTCCAGTTAGGGTCATAAGGAGTCCCGGAAACGTCCATCAATACATTGCTATCCCAGAGCGCCTGGAACTTATTCGATGGATTTCCATCGCTGCTGAACATGAAGGTGAAGCGATAGAGCTGGCCGATAACGGTCGGTATGTTCTGGCTCACATAGCCGAGAGTCCCAACCGTACCGATCGCGAGATAGCCGCCGTGGCCAATTAATATCGGGTCGAGATTTGCGGTTTCACCGGCGTTGATTCCCGCGCACCCGCCCCAGCCGGTCATCGGACAAATCAGAGTATCGCCATTTATCCCATCGTCTTCGAAGCTGTTGTTTTGCACTAAATTCGCATGCGCCAATGAACTCAGGAACAGCCCCAGTCCCCCGACCAGGGCCAGTACACCGCTTGCGAACGCCTTCATCGACTTTCTCCTTCACCAGTGCCGCCCGTCCGGTCGCCCGAGGACAGGGCGGCCGAGGGAGATCATGATCTATCGCCGATCCGATTTCCCTTGCATCACCCAAACAGGTGATGCCAATCTGCAACGTTGGATATCATCATGGATGCGAAGCGCATCTCGTCCCTGATCGGCGATTTCTACACTGCCTCCGTCGAGCCGGAGCGGTGGGCGGGCGTGGCCGCGCAGGTCGCCCGCTTCTTTGGTTCGGAGAGCACCGCCATCCAAGTGCGCAGCCGCGACCTCGATCGCATCGTCCTGCGTGCGACCACGCCGAACTACGACGAGGCGGCGCAGCGTACCTATGCCCAGCACTTCCGCAAGCTCGATGTATGGGTGAACGGATGGCAGGGGATCGGCGCGGCGGGCATCTTCGTCGGCCGGCAGCTGGTCGACCCACACGACCTCAAGAGGTCGGAGTTTCACAACGATTTCTGCCGGCGCGTCGGGATTTTCCATTTTCTCGGCGCCGGCGTGCCGCTTGACGCCGGCACGAGCCTCATGCTTGGCATCCACCGACCCATCGGCCGTGACGACTTCACCGCCGAACACAAGCGGCACCTCGAGCTTGTGCTGCCCCACCTCAGCCGCGCCATGCAGGTCCGCATGCTGCTCGCCGCGGCCGACGTCCAGCGCCGGCTGGCGTGCGAGATGTTCGAGGCGCTGTCGCTGGCGACCATCGTGGTCGACGCGGGATGCCGGATCGTGTTCGCCAATCATCCCGCCGACCGCCTGCTTGCCAAGGGCGACGGGTTGACGCCGCGGCAAGGCCGGCTGACCATGCGGGACCCGCGGCACGACGCGGAATTGCAGCGGGCGGTCAGCAATGCCTGCTCCGTCACCGGCCCACCCGCCGGTGTGCTGCTGGTGCGCCGGCCGGGCAAGCGGCCGCTGTCCCTCCTGGTGTCTCCGTTTCGCGCATCGGAAGCCCTGTCGGAGACCGGGGCGGCGATCTTCGTCAGCGACCCGGAGATACAGCGCCCGCCCGCGACTTCGGTGCTCGCCGCGCTCTACGGGCTTACGCCGGCGGAGGCGCGTCTCCTCGCATCTCAGCTTCAAGGCGAGCGGATCGCGGACTATGCCGAGCGCGTCGGTATCAGCATCAACACGGCCAACACCCAGCTCAAGCAGATATTCGCGAAGACCGAGACCAACCGCCAGTCCGAGTTGATGCGCCAAATGCTCTCGAACCCGGTCGCATCGCTCTGGACGCGAGAGTGACAAGGCGTGGATGCTCGCGCCAAGCGCGAGGCCTTCATTCTCCCTCCCATCCGCACGCTAGCAGCGCCGCGTGCATGTGCGCCGGCGCCGGCGCGACCGCCGCGATCTCCGGGTCCAGCGCCAGCGACAAGGCGCGCGCCAGCAGCATCAACGTCCCCGCCCCATCGCCATAGACGGCATCGCCCAGTACCGGGACGCCGAGTGAGGCGCAATGGACCCGCACCTGGTGGGTGCGCCCGGTCCGCGGCGCCAGTTCGAGCCAGGACATGCCGTTGCCCACGCCCCGCACCCGCCAGGCGGTCACCGCCTCCTGGCCGTTCGCATCGACCTCCATGCGCCAGCCTCTTGGTCCGGCCGCGCGCATCAGTTTCGCTTCGCAAACGCCGCTATCGGCACGCGGCGTACCGCGCACGATCGCCCAATAGATCTTGCTCACCCGCCGCGCGGCGAACTCGGCTTGCGCCGCGCGCAATGCCGAGCGCCGCAGCGCCACCAGAAGGCAGCCCGACGTGTCGGCGTCGAGCCGGTGCGCGAGCCACGGGCCGTCGCGTCCACGCGCGAGCGGACGCAGCGCATCCTCCACGTTGGGACCACCGCTCGGCCCGGCATGCACGGGGATGCCGGCGGGCTTGTCGATCACCAGAAATCGGTTGTCTCGAAACAGCACCGGGAAGGGTGGCGCGGGTGGTCCG
>JBAWFF010000452.1:0-2487 GCA_049591635.1 Acetobacteraceae bacterium | reverse complement strand
CGGGATCGTCGGGGCGATCATCGGGGGGATCATCTTCAATGCGTTCGGCGCCGCGGGGGTGACGGGGTTCAACCTCTGGAGCCTGCTCGTGGCGGTCATCGGCGCGATCGTGCTGCTGGTCATCTACCACGCCATCTTTGGACGACGAACCCTCTAGACCGATATGAAAGAGTCCCCCCTCCCCTTGCGGGAGGGGATTATCTAGATGACAAACGCGGGACAACATGTAGTATCCGAGGGGCGTGACAGGCCGGCAAGTGCGGAAGCCGCACGCCAGCATTTCGAGGCTGAGGCTTCTCGCATCTTGATGGATCACTTTTGGGGGTACTACGAGGGTCGCGCGGTGCAAGTTGCGGAAGCCGCATTGCTAGCGAGGGAATTGTGGTCGATCGTCCAATCAGTGACGAATCCACGCGATCAAAAAACTGGAGGAGAACTCGGCAAAGCCGATCAAGGCTAGGGTCATTCTGTCCTCTATGTCTTTGAAATCTTCCGCCTTATAAACCATCCACTTCGTCTGCTCCTCACGTATGCCAGCCAGGATGTCGTAGTGTGTGCTGCGGCCATTCTGCTTGATTGCGCGAGCGTCGTCGATCCTGTTTATCTCGTGGACTATCCTGTCTTTCGGATCAGCCCAGATAAGAGCATCGGAATGGTGATCAGATACCCCCCATGTTCCGTGGACGACTGCATGCCGCTCGCGACCTCGCTTTCTGATCTCCTTCATATGTATCTCCAACATCTTCGTCTGATCTGAGGTCATACGAAGGGACGCGGCGGCGCTGAGTGCAGCACGCTGGGCAGGCGCGCTTGTGAGCGACTGATACATCCCGATGACGACGCGAGCTTCCGCTCCGATTAAAGCGGCCAATAAGGTAGCTATCCGTTTGTCGATTTCATTCCAGATCGCTGAAATAACTCCTATATGGGCAGCCAGTTCAGGTCGCGCTAACATGGAGCGCGGCGAGAAATCCGCAGCAATCAGTGGCCGCACCGGTTGAGGCATGACAACACTCGCTCCTTAATCGGTGTCGCGATGCCACGGCCGCGCAACGAGGGCCGGAAGTCTTCGATTCCGCCGCCTCGTTGAACGTGTTATAAATGGCGATATGGCAGACCGGATCCTCGACCCCTTACGAGATACTACAGCCCCTGAGCAGCGCATCATGCGACGCCTGCTACGCATGGCACCAGAACCGCAGAAGGCTGCCCCCAAGCCCACAGGAGCCCGTGCCGAGGCACAGCGGCGGCGACGGGAGAAAGAGCGCCGCCATCCCGTTACGCCTTCCCACGGCGCTTAGGCGACACTGGAGCCGTCAGTCCGCCGATACATTAGCCGCTTACCCGTGGCGCCGCGCACTACCATCGCCGCGCGTTCTGCGTCCTCTACGCCCATCGCCGACCGTGCGTTGTACCGAAAGTCGAACTCCGAAACGTAGCGGTGAAGATGCTTCTCGGCGCAGTGCTGATAGACGCCCTTCATTCCGCGCTTGAATACGCTGTAGAAGCCCTCAAGCGTGTTCGTATGCACGTCGCCGCGCACGTACTCGCCGCTGCCATGCGTGACGAACTCGTGCGCCGCGAACTCCTTGTTCAATTGGGCGTACTGACCTGCCTCATCTGTCACCACACGCGTCTCGGCGGCGATGTTGGTCTTGAGGATCGGCACCACGTCCTTCGCGCTGGTCCCGTCCACATGGAAGGAGCGGGCTTCGCCGCCGCGCTCTACTAGCGTCAGGACTGCGTGCTTGTGCGCGTAGCCGCTGCGCTTCGGCATGTCCTTCTTCTTGCCGATGAAAGTCTCGTCAACCTCGACCGTCTTGCCCGCTCCGCCGAGCGGCGGCGCAAAGTCACCGGAGCGCATCGCTTCGCGGATGCGATGCTCCATGAACCAGGCGGTCTGATAGGTCACGCCGAGCATCCGATGGAGCTGATGCGCGCTCATGCCCTTCTTGGACGACGCCATCAGGTGGACGGCCAGCCACCACTTGCTCAGCGGCACCTTGGAACGTTCAAAGATGGTCCCGACCGTGACCGTGAACTGGCGCTTGCACTCACCGCAGTAGTAGAGGCCGGGGCGGCCGGACTTGGCGCCCATCTTGCCGATCCGATCGAGCGAACCGCAGCGTGGGCAGACCGGGCCGTGCGGCCACATGACCGCTTCCATCGCCTCGCGGGCCGCGTTGTTGTCAGTGAATGCGGGGGCTTGTAGATCGGCGGTCATGACGGCTTCTCCTTGCCCGCCATACTACCCCTTGTGGCACGTTTGTCAACTAGATAATCGCCTTGCGGGAGGGGGTTAGGGGGAGGGGTCGCGAGAGATCAGGCGTCCTCACACCGCCGCCACCGCCGCGACGCGATGCGGACGGCCGATCACGATCAGCATGACACAGCCGAGCGCCACGAAGCCGACGATCGGCAAGAACGTCAGCGGGTAGCTGCCGGTCGCCTGCTTGGTGATGCCCATCAGCGTGCCGGCGATGAATC
>JBAWFF010000451.1:0-1605 GCA_049591635.1 Acetobacteraceae bacterium | reverse complement strand
GGCGAGCGCGGTCGTGCGTCCGGCGAAGCGGCCGGCGATATAGGCGTCGCTCGCGCCGAGCCCATGCACGATCTCGATCGCCTCCCGTCGGGCGGCGAGTCCGGCGCGAGTCGCGACGGCGATGACGGCGGCGGCGATCGCGGCCAGGACCACCAGTGCGGCACCGGCGCAGGCTTGCAGACTGCGGGCCAGCGCGGCGAGCCGACCGACCCAGACGCCCTGGCTCTCCACCACGGTTTCAGGTGCGATGGCCGCGAGTTGGCGTCCCAGCGCGTCGGTATCCATCTCGGGATCGGCGAGATGGACCGCGATGACGCCGGGCAGCGGCAGCGCCGGCGTGTCGGCGTCCGTACCCAGCCAGGGCGCCAGCAGCGCGGCGAGCTCCTTCCGGGAAAGCGCTCGCGCCTCGGCGACGCCGGGATCGGCCTGGATCAGGGCCAGCACGCGATCGAGCCTGGAATCCTCGGCGGGGCGTGGCACCTGCACGGTCAAGGCGGCGGCGGCGCCGGACTGCCAGTGCCGGGCGAGTGCCGCGGCGCCGACCCAGCCGGCGAGGCCGAGGGCGGCGAGGAAGGCCATCGCGGCGACCAGGAATGGCAGCATCCGCCCGGCGAGTGCCCGGCGCAGGCCCAGTTCGTCGAAGCCGGCGGGACGAAGCGAGACGCGACGGGCCATCAGGGCTCCAGGCGGCCTGAATCGAGGCGCAACGCCGGTGCGGGATGGCGGGCGACCAGACGGTCGTTGTGGGTGGCGACCACGACCGTCGTGCCGAGACGGTTCATCTCGCCGAACAGGCCCATCAGCCGCTCGGCCTGGATGTCGTCAAGGTTGCCCGTGGGCTCGTCGGCGAGCAGCAAGGCGGGGCGGCAGATTACCGCGCGCGCGATCGCGACACGCTGCTGCTCGCCGCCCGACAACTCCGCCGGGCGCGCGTCAACCCGCCTGGAAAGGCCGGTCCAGCGCAGCATCTCGCCCACGTCGGCGCGGATCTGGCCCTCCGGCCGGCCGGCGAGGCGTAGTGGCAAGGCGACGTTGTCGTAGGCGGAGAGGTGGGAGAGCAGGCGGAAATCCTGGAACACGACGCCGATGCGCCGACGCAACCCGACCAAGGCGCGGCGCGGCGCGTGGTGGATGTCGGTGTCGAGAACCGAGAGCTGCCCCCGGCTCGGCCTGGCGGCGAGGTACATGAGGCGCAGCAGGCTGGTCTTGCCGGCGCCGGACGGGCCCAGGAGCCAGCGGAACGCACCGGGCGGCACGCCGAACGAGAGGTCGTGCAGGACCTCGGGCCCGGCGCGACCACCGGCGCCCGCGTAACTCAGCCCCACGGACTCGAATCGCACCATCGCGTCCCGTTGTGCCACTCCGGCAGGGCGCGCGGGAAGAGTTGCATCGCGAGCGTCGCTTGTCGCACCATCATTCGATCGTGCGACTCGTCTGCCCACACTGTGATGCTGCTTACGATGTGCCGCCGGACCTGCTCGCCGGACGGCGCGGGGTGCGATGCGCGCGATGCGCGGGCCAGTGGATGGAACGGGGCGGCATGGCCGTCGCCGTGGACGAAGCGCTCGCGCCGACGGAGGCGCGGGACTCGCCGGTCGTCGCGGC
>JBAWFF010000450.1:0-7290 GCA_049591635.1 Acetobacteraceae bacterium | reverse complement strand
CTCCTCGGCCGAGGCGACCCCGCCATGCGAGAGGATCACGTAGAGCGCGCCGGCGAAGCCCGCCGCCTCCAGCCGTTCGGCGAGCCGGCGCAGGTAGGCCGCGATGACCGGGCCGACGGCGGCGTTGGCGACCGTGGTGGAGAACCGCTCGAACTCCTTGATCTGCGGCAGGACGTCCGATGAGGCGGTGACGTAGGCGCCGGGCAGGCGGGCCCGTGCCGCCGCCGCGGCCGCGTGCTCGTGGGCGGGATTGGCCCAGGCGTGGAGGAAGCAGACCGCGACGGCGCCGACGCGCGCTTCCGCCAAGCGATCGAGCGCGGCATCGAGCGAGGCGGGATCGAGCGGCGTTTCCACGTCGCCGTCGGCGCGGATGCGCTCGGTCACGCCGAGCCGCCGCTCGCGGGGCACGAGCGGGGCGGGCGGGGTCATGCGGAGGTTGTAGCGTTCGGGCTTCAGCCCCTCGCGCATCTCGATCACGTCGCGATGGCCCGCGGTGGTGAGCATCCCGACGCGCGCGTTCTTGCCTTCCAGCAGCGCGTTGGTGGCGACGGTGGTGCCGTGGACGATGCGCTCGGCCTGACCCAGCAGCGCGGCCGGCGTGATGGCGAGCGCGGCGGCGGCGCGGGCGATGCCGTCGAGCACGCCGTCGGTCTGATCGGGCGTCGTCGGCGCCTTGGCGATGGTGAGCGCGCCGGCGGGGCCGGAGACGACGACGTCGGTGAAGGTGCCGCCGACGTCGATGCCGATGGAGAAGGTCATGGGGGCGAGAGTGGCTGACGCCCCCTCGTTTGCCAATCTAGGCGGCGCCTTCGCGGAGGCCGACATGAAAGTAATGCTGGCCGATATCGAGGCGGATGCGTTGGCGGCCGCCGTCGAAAGCCTGCGCGACTTTGGGCCGGCGGTACGCGGCGTGATCTGCGACGTTGCCGATCCGGTCAGTGTCGAGCGCGCGGCCAAGGCGTCGTTCGAGGCATTCGGAAACGTCCATGTGGTTTGCAACAACGCCGGTGTCGGCGGCGGCAGCGGCATCGACGACATCTCACTCGACACCTGGCGGTGGGTGCTCGACGTCAACCTCATGGGAGTCCTGCACAGCATCCGAACCTTTCTTCCGCACATTCGCGGCCACGGCGAAGGCGGCCACATCGTCAACACCGCGTCGATGGCGGGGATGGCGAGCGGGCTCGGGTTCAGCCCTTACACGGCGAGCAAGTTCGCGGTCGTCACCATGTCGGAGGGGCTGGCCATGCAGCTCGAACCGCTTGGCATTGGCGTGACCGTGCTCTGTCCCGGGTTCGTTCGCACCCGCATCAGCGAGAGTGGGCGTAATCGGCCGGAGCGCTACGGTCCGGCGCTGACGCCCGATCCCGAAAGCCCGGCGGGCGCGCTGGCCGCCCGGCTCGCCGAACTCGGGCGATCGGGGATTGATCCGTCGGATGTCGCCGCGCGGGTCCTTACCGCGATCCGCGAGGGCGAACTCTACGTGTTCACGCATCCGTACATGCGCGCCGAGACGGAGGCGCGGTTCACCGCCATCCTGGCGGCGATGGACAAGGCGGCGGCTCGCTGAGGGTGGCGAGCAGACAACATTCCTGGGGCGCTCGGCCATGGCGCGGCCTATAGTGCGTGCCATGGCGGGAGATAGGCAGGACCAAACCGTTGGCGAACGCGGCATCGGCGTTCAGACCAGCGGGAATGGCAACAGCGTCGTTGTTCCTTGCCCGGGCGGCCGAGCTTATCCTTGCGCGGAAGCACGCGCGCAAGTCTGTGCGGACGACCGAACGCGCGCATTTCGTTGCTCCTCTGCCGCGCGTGCGGCTACCCTGTGGCGCTTAGGGGAAGCCGAGTCATGGCCGCAATCACGCCGCGGGTGCTGCTGCCGGGCGAGCAGGAAACCGTGGCTGCGACGGAACACGGCGACTGGGCCGAGTTGTCCGGCAAGTCGGACGAGGAGCGGCGCGTCCATGCCGCATTCCTGCGGGAGTTGCTGCTTGGCTTGCCGGTGGTGCCAGAGGGGGACGGCGCACGCCCCTGCCTGGTGCGGCTACCGGGCGTGCGGGTACGCGGGGCGCGCATCGAGGACGAGCTGGACCTCGCGGATTACGCAGGACCAGTGGGTGGTGGGCTGCCGGGCCTCGCGCTGGAAGACTGCGATATCGGAGCGAAAATCGACCTTACGAATACGCGGTTGGCGCGGCTATCTCTCAAAGGCAGCCGGATCGGCGAGGTACAGATGCGCGGCGCGCGCCTGGACGGGCCGTTCGACTTTTCCGCCGTCCGCCCGGCCTCCGATGCGCCCGACGCACTCGCCTGGATCGATGCGCATGATTGCGTCATCCGTGGCGAAATGCTGGGCGACTGCGCGAAGCTGCGGGCCCCGCCGAAGCGCGAAGATGTGCCCCCACGGCAAGAGCGCTACGCGCTCGACCTGTCCGATTCGATTGTCGATGGCAGCCTCCGTCTATTGGGCAAAGTCGAGGCCATCGGCGGTGTCAATGTCGCGGGCACCCGGATCCGGGGCGACCTCTACGGGACCGACGCCCGGATGGAGGCCACGGAAGGGGACGCATTGAACGCCCAGGCTGCCCGGATCGACGGTCTCGTTGTGCTTGCCGGACTGACGGGACGCGGCATGATCTGGCTGACCCGCATCCGGATCGGCGGCGCGTTGCTAATGGACCGTGCGGACCTCAAGAACGGCAGGCCAGAGGGCAGGGGCGACGCGCTGGTCGCGACGGGCGCTGAGATCGGCGGTGCTGTGCAAATGCGCGACGGCTTCATGGCGGACGGGAGCGTCCTCCTGCTCGGCGCGAATATCCACGGCAACTTGGAGTGCGATGGCGCGCACTTTGCCAACCGCACGCAGGACGGGAGCGGCCAAGCACTGCTCGCGGAGGGCGCCGAGATCGGCGGCGACGCGCTGCTGCGCGATGGCTTCACCGCGCAGGGACGCGTCTCCCTGCACGGCGCGAAAATCCGCGGCAACCTGGAGTGCGGTGGCGCGCACTTTGCCAACCGCACGCAGGACGGGAGCGGCCAAGCACTGCTCGCGGAGGGCGCCGAGATCGGCGGCGATGCGCTGCTGAGCGATGGCTTCACCGCGCAGGGACGCGTCTCCCTGCACGGCGCGAAAATCCGCGGCAATCTGGAGTGCGATGGCGCGCACTTTGCCAACTGCACGCAGGACGGTAACGGGGACGCGCTGATCGCGCAGAGCGCCGAGATCGGCGGCGACATGCTTCTGCGCGGCTTCAAGTCAGAGGGATGCGTCTCTGTTTATGGCGCGAAGATCGGCGGCGACCTTGCTTGCGATGGCGCGCACTTTGCCAATCGCATCGACGACGGCAGCGGCGACGCGTTAGTCGCGACGAACACTGAGATCCGCGGTGACGTATTGCTCTGCAAGGGCTTCAGAGCGGAAGGGGGCGTCTCCCTGCATGGTGCGAAGATCGCCGGTAATCTGGACTGCGATGGCGGCCACTTCGCGAACCGCACGAAGAACGGCAAGGGCAGGTCGCTGGTCGCGGAGGGCGCCGAGATCATCGGCGCCGTTCTGCTGCGCGACGGTTTCACAGCGGAGGGCCGCGTCGTCCTCCTCAACGCGAAGATGGGCAGCCTAAGTTGCAGGTCGGCGACATTGTGCAACAGTAGCCCCAACAAGGCGGCGATCACGCTCAATCTCGTGAACGCTACAATCGCTGGCCGCGCTCGGTTGGAGGTCGTCAGCATTGGCCGGATTTCGCTTCGGGGCTGCCGGGTCGGAGGCAATTTGAACTGCGCGGGCGGCACGTTCGTGACTTGGTCGCGTTCGTGTCGGGGCGCGGCTCGGCGGGATAGCGCGCTCGATGCCACCAATCTGACGGCTGGCGCCGACGTGATCCTGGACCGCGTCACCGTGCTAGGATCGCTGGTATTCGAGCACGCCGAAATCACTGGCGGTCTGCGATGGGATGGCATTCACTTTCCGCGCTCGGTAGAGGTCCGGACCCCTATGGCCGGGAACGCGAAGCTGTCACACGAGAATGCCGCTTGGTCCTACAGTGGCCGTCTCGATGCCGCTACGGCGAACCCGGGGGCGTCGCCGCTCCTTCGGGGCACAGACGCCGACCCGGCCACGCAAATCGTGCTCGCCCACGCACGGATCGGCGCAGCGTTGCAGGCGCACGATCTTGCGGCCGAGGTCCCGCTGGTGATCGATCTCAGTGCCGCCCACGCCTACACGCTGGACGACTTCAAGGACGGTGACACGAGCAGCTTTCCGGCGGGCTGGGGCGGCGACGAGCGGGACGGAAGGCGGGTGCCACGGCTCGACCTTGACGGTTTTATCTATCAACGGATCGAGCATTTTCCCTCCGCCCCGCCGTCAGAGGGCAGGCGTCTGTGGCAGTGGCTCTTCCGGCTGCTCCGCCGAATCGGCGTTGTGCAGGCACCGCTCGCGCGGGTACTCGCCCCGCTGTTGAGGCCGTTGCGTAAAACCAGGATCGAGAAGGCGGCGCGTGCCTGGGATCGGCTGCACAATTGGGCGAGCGGCAACGAGGACATCGCGGGACCTAGACTCGCCTGGCTCCGGCGCCAGCACGTCGCACGGGCCGGCGCCTTCTTTCCTCAACCCTACCGCCACCTGGCAACAGTGCTGCGCACCCAGGGCCATATGGAGGCGGCACGTACAGTGGCAATCGCCGAGCAGGACGCCACGCCTTACGGTCTCTGCTCGCGCTTCCCACGCTTTCTCTTTGGCAGATGCTTCGGCTACGGCCTATCACCACGGCTCGCTTCAAGGACGCTGATCGTCGTGCTGCTGATTGGCACCGCCCTTGTGTGGGCGGCATGGAAGCAGCCCTGGATGGGCAACCATGCGGCGGAGACCAGCCCATTGCTAGTGTTGACCGCCGATAGAGAGGCCGCGCTTAGCGCCGAACAGCAACTCGCCGGTATGCGCGTTGATCTTGGAGAGCGACGGTGCGGCAAGCACGATATTCAGCCTCTATTCTACGCGGTGGACATGATGCTGCCGGTGATCCCGCTGCATCAGGAGGATCGGTGCGAAGTCGCCGCCCGGCCGGGGACCGAGATCTGGCAAATCGCCTGGGCCGTGTTCTCGATCCTCGGCAAGATCGTGACGTCGTTGGCCCTGATCACATATTCCGGCGTACTGAAGCCGAAAGACGACTAGTGTAAGGCGATCCTGACGCTTTGGAACTAGTTCGGTTCGACCTGGCCGCTTTCGAGGCCGCGATTCATCCGATGGAGGCGGCGATCCAGGATCATGTCATCACAGACGAAGGAAGCCGACCTTCCGCGTGTAGCAGATGTCAGGGTGCATCACCAAGTTCATCCAAGAGTGCGGCCGCCTTGGCCCGGAGTTCAGGGAGCGCCACCTCGACCGTGGACCAGATCGTGGCATTCTCGATTTCATCGTAGCCGTGGATCAGAATGTTGCGCAGTCCGATTGCGCGCGGGAGTTCGCTTATTCGCGCAGCCACATCGGGGGCGAGCTTGGACAGCCGGTTTAGCGCCTCTCCGATGATCTCCAACTGCCGCTCGATCGCGGAGCGCAGCATGAGGTTGGCGGCGTAGTCGTCGAAGCTCCGGCCCTTCGAGAAGCCGGCAATCGCATCAGCTGGCGTCGCGGACGTCTCAAAGAAAGGCACGCGCATCACGCTGCAAAGAGCAATTCCTTCCCGCGCTCTATGGCATCGCGCACATACGGATTGCGTACCGCCCCCGCCATGACGAGATCGACCTCGCGACCGAGCAGCGAAGTCAGCGCGTCGCGCAGGTCGAAATACTCATCGAGGCTCGGCGGCGGCACGGTGCGATCGTAGCTGACCAGGATATCCACGTCGGAGCGAGCGGGATCAAAATCGGTTATGCGGGCGGCGGAGCCGAACACGTCCAGCCGGCGGACATGGAAGCGCCGGCAGAGTTCGGCTATCTCGGCGCGATGCGATTCGATCAGTGGCAGCATGGACGATCCTGGGGATATGCACGCACGCCCAAAACCTCGGACTTCGTCTTCGTCAGCTAATGTGGCCAAGCGTGTCAAGCCATGCGGATTGCGGGGAGTGTCTCAGTTTGAAATCTCAACGCGATCTCGTTTCAGAAATTGGAGGGTTTTCCAATGGGCGATGCCCGATGCAGTTGCGGTGCCATCACGCTCTCGCTTCCAGAGCCGTCCAAGCTGGTCGTCGCTTGTCACTGCATCGACTGCCAGCGACGAACCGGCGCGCCGTTCGGTGTGGGCGCCTTCTACCCCGCGGAGGTTGTCACCATCTCGGGAACCCCCAAGGAGTTCACGCGCGCCGCCGCGAGCGGCGGGAAGGTCCATAGCTATTTTTGTCCAAACTGCGGCTCGACGCTCTATTGGAAGGCCGACAACCTGCCGTCGATGATCGGCGTCGCGGTCGGCGCGCTGGCGGACCCGGAATACCCGGCGCCCACCAGATCGGTTTTCGAGCGGTCGAAACATGGTTGGGTTCGAATTTGTGGTAACGTTGAACACTATCCACAAAGCAGCTTGCCGAGGAATTCGCGCTGAGGGCCGGGGCACGGATGTGCATGGGCTTCGGGGCGCGGTCGTGCGGACCGCCTGGACCCCCGCCTTCGCGGGGGTGACGGGGAGGGTGCGGGGGTGACGGGAGGGTGCGGGGGTGACGGGGAGGGTGCGGGAGCGGTGGTGATCTCGATTGGAACCAATGCCACACTATAGTGCGCCACTTTCGTGCGCGCCCTGTACGGGATTAACCATTTCCGAGGCCCGAGATGTACAAGATTCAAGAGGCTGGAACCCTCGTCTTGTACAAGACCGAGGGGCCAATACTGGAGTCTCGTACTTAGTTCGACCCCTTCGGGTCCCGTGTCGTACAAGATTCCGGCTCGCCCCAGCCGCCGCCGCCGCCCGACAGGACGTGGAACACGCTGCCCGGCGGCACCGCGATCCCGACCTCCTTGCTCGCCAGCTTTCGCGGGGGCACGCCGGGCGCGAGCAGCGTGTAGTCGTGCGGGGCGCCATCGGCGCCGCCCAGCATCCCGCAGGCGCCGTGCACGACGCCCTCGCCGGCGGTGTTGGCGATGGCGGCCTCGGCGGTCTCCACGCGCAGACGCATGTCGGCGCCCGTGCCGCCCCGGAAGCGCCCGGCGCCGCCCGATCCCTCCCGGTATTCGTGGGTCTCGAAGAACAGCGGGAAGCGGGCCTCGGCGACCTCCAGGCTGCCGAACTTGATGCCGCCGACCGAGTGCCATTCGCCGATCGTCGCATAGCCGTCGCCCGCGATCGAGGCGCCCCCGCCC
>JBAWFF010000449.1:0-6590 GCA_049591635.1 Acetobacteraceae bacterium | reverse complement strand
GCCCTGCGCTACGACGGCGGGGCGCGGCGGCTCATCCTGCCGTTCAAGCACGGCGACCGGGTCGAACTGGCCAAAGCGCTGGCGCCGATGATGGCGCGCGCCGGGGTGGCGCTTCTGGCGCGGGCCGACCTGCTGGTGCCGGTGCCGCTGCACCGCTGGCGGCTGTTCCGCCGCCGCTACAACCAGGCCGCCGTGCTTGCCCATGCCCTCACGCGACTAAGCCACGTCCCGGCGCTTCCCGATGCGCTGGCCCGGACCCGCAGGACGGCCTCGTTGGGCGGCAAGGGCGCCGCCGCTCGGCGCGCGGAGGTGGACGGCGTGTTCGCCGTCCGGCCCAGGCGCCGCGCGCGTATCGAGGGCAGGCGCATCCTGCTGGTCGATGACGTGATGACCTCGGGCGCGACCGCGAGCGCCTGCGCGCGGGCGCTGAAGGCGGCGGGAGCGGCGAGCGTCGACGTGCTGGCGGCAGCTCGGGTGCCGAACCCGCGCCCGTAGCTTGCGAAACCGCCAACGTGCGCCGAAATAAGCGCGGAATGACGAAGGAGACGGAATTGCCCGAGGTCGAGATCTACACCCAGCCCTGGTGCGCCTACTGCGCGCGCGCCAAGCGGCTGCTCGACGCGAAGGGCGTCGCCTTCCGCGAGATCGAGGCCCCGCACGGCACGCCGGAGCGCGCGGAGGCGGTGCGGCGTTCGGGTGGACAGACCACGGTGCCGCAAATCTTCATCGACGGCCGCCATGTCGGCGGCAGCGACGATCTGCTGGCGCTCGACAACGCCGGCAAGCTTGACGCGATGCTGCGGGCGGCGTGAGGGATGATCCACTATCAGTTGCGTTGCGCCGAGGATCATGAGTTCGACGGCTGGTTCAAGGACAGCACGGCGTTCGACCAGCAGGCCGGACGCGGCCTGATCGCCTGCCCGACCTGCGGGAACGCGAAGGTCGCGCGGGCGATGATGGCGCCCGCCGTGTCCACCCGCGCGCCCGTCCCGCCCCGCCCGGCGCCGACGCCCCCGGCTCCCGCCAAGGACGTTGCCCGAACGGGCGCCGTCGCCGGCCCGATGCCCGACCACATGCGCGCGATGCTCCAGCGAGTACGCGCCGAGGTCGAGAAGACCTGCGACAACGTCGGCAACCGCTTCGCCGAAGAGGCGCTGCGCATCCATCGCGGCGAGGCCGAGGCCCGCGGGATCTACGGCGACGCCACGCCCGAGCAAGCCGAAAGCCTCGCCGACGAGGGCGTCGAGATCAGCCGCATCCCCTGGGTGCCTCGCGCCGAGGGATGATCCGCGGGGTCATTCGCCCAGGTACTTCCAGCATGTCATACCAACGGCCGTGTTTGGGCCGGAGCCGAGATACCCGAAAACGGTTCGTGCCACACGCACGGTCAAAGCTTGCTGATCGGTCTCGCCGCGCACGACGGCTGCATCCACGGTTCCCTTGACGACCGTCATCACGTCGCGGGCAGCGGCCGCGCTGTCGGCCTGACGGGGCGGATCGGAGCGCTGCGGGACCGTCGCAACGATCCTCTCGCACCGCTCTTCTTACTGGCGTTAACGACAGCAACGATGGCGTGGTCAAACCCGCGCGGCATGGGCGCCTCCTACGACGACGGCGACGGGGGGATCGAAGGCGAGCACCGGCGGCAGGTTCCCGGTGAAACGCTCAACCTGGACGCAGGTGAGTTGCCCGGAGCAGCCTTGCGACAGACTCGACGTGCCGATGTCGCGTGTCAGCACGTTGGGATTGCCATGCACGCAGAGCGAGCCGTCCTCGCCCGGTGCCTCCGGGTCGTACCAAGCGCCGGTAGAGAGCTGCAGCACGCCTTGCCGGACGTCTTCGCTGAGCACCGCGGCGGCCAGACAACTGCCGCGATCGTTGAACAGGCGCACGATGTCGCCGTCGGCGATGCGCCGATGCGCGGCATCCGCCGGATGGATGCGCATCGGCTCGCGCCCGCGGATCTTCGAACCTAGACTGCAGGCGCCGAAATCGAGCTGGCTGTGCAGCCGCGTCGCCGGCTGGTTGGCGACGAGCTGCAGGGGGAACTGCCTTAGCGCCGCCGAGCCCACGCCATCTTCCGGCGCCAGCCAGACGGGATGGCCAGGGCAGTCGGCGTAGCCGAAGCCGGCGATCGTCGAGGAGAATATCTCCACGCGTCCGCTCAAAGTGGGCAGTGGTGCCTGGATGGGGTCCAGCCGGAAGGCACGCATCGGGCCGCCGTCGTCGGGACCGACCGGCAGCGCCAACTCGCCGCGCTGCCAAAAGCTGTCGAAATCCGGCGCCGCGACGCCCATCGCGCGCATCGCGCTGCTTGTCTGTTCGTACAGCACGCGCAGCCAATCGGCGGCATCGCGGCCCTCGGTGAAGGTCTCGGAGGCACCCAACCGCGCCGCCAGATCGGCGAAGATCGCGTAGTCGTCGCGCGACTCACCGTACGGGTCCAGCACCCGGTGCATGGCGATCAGCAGCGGGTCGTTAGCGGAAGCGCCGAGATCCTCCCGTTCCAGCGTGATGGTGGAGGGCAGCACGATGTCGGCGCGGCGCGCCGTCGCGGTCCAGGCGGATTCATGCACGATCAGCGTATCGACCGTGGCGAACGCGTCACGCAGGCGGTTCAGGTTCTGATGGTGGTGGTACGGGTTGCCGCCGGCCCAATAGACCAAGCGGATATCAGGATACGGCAGGTGCTCGCCGTCGTAATCAAACGCCTCGCCGCGCCGCAGCAGCATGTCGGCGACCCGGGCAACCGGGATGAACGGGCGCACGACGTTCCGCCCCTGGGGCAGCGTCGGGATCGGCACGGCAAGCGCCGGCTTGCCGACATTGGCGAGCGAGCCGAGGCCATACACATAGCCGCCGCCTTCCAAGCCGATCTGCCCGAGCATCGCCGCCAGCGTGACCGCCATCCACAGCGGTTGCTCGCCGTGCTCGGCGCGCTGCACCGATTGGCTGGTGGCCACCAGGCAGCGTCGTCCCGCCATCCGGTGTGCCAAGGCGATGATCGCGTCCGCATCGATCCCGGTTATCGCGGACGCCCAGGCGGCATCCTTCGGCCGGCCGTCGGATTGGCCGAGCAGATACGCCTCGAAAACTGGATAACCCTCGCAGAACCGGTCGAGGAAAGCGCGGTCGTGCAGCCCCTCGCTTGCCAGCGTGTGCGCGATGCCCAGCATCAGCGCCGTGTCGGTGCCCGGCCGTATCGGCACCCATTCGGCGTGCGCCTCCGCCGGCAAGTCGTCGCGCAGCGGGCCGATCAGCACGAACTTGGTGCCATTCCGCCGCGCCGCCGCGATGGCACCGCGCACCACATGCCGACTGGTGCCGCCGCCGCTGACGGAGGAATTCTTGATCGCCATGCCGCCGAACGTCACGACCAGTTCGGTATGCCGCCCAATCGAGTCCCAGGAGACATTGCGTCGCACCAGCGGCTCGTACCCACCCAGCACGCGCGGCAGGATCACCGCCGCGGCGCCGGCGCTGTAGGTATTCACCGAACGGACATAGCCGCCGATGGCATTGAGGAACCGGTGCACCTGGCTCTGCGCGTGATGGAACCGGCCAGCGCTGGACCAGCCGTAGGAGCCGCCATAGACCGCGCTCGGCCCGTGCGCCTGGTACACCCGGCGCAACTCGCCGGCGGCGAGATCCAGCGCCTCCGGCCAGTCGAGCGCCACGAACTCGTCGCGACCCCGGCGGCGATCCGGCCCGGGCCCGCGCTCCAGCCAGCCACGTCGCACCATCGGCCGGGCGATCCGCGCTTTGTGGGCGACCGCATCGGGGATGTTGCGCAGCAGCGGGGAAGGGTCGGGATCGCCAGGATGCGGCTGAACGATCAGCCGCCCATCCTGCTGCCAGGCCGAAAAAGCACCCCAGTGCGAACTGTGCGGCCGCGGCGTCGTGGCATCGGCCACATCCTGCGTCATCGGCGTGTCACCCTGTCTGTTCGATGTTGATCTTGATCACGGATGGCGGACCTTCCGGGCGCATGAAACGTCGCCAGGAGAAGGCGGCCCCTACGCCGCCGCCAGTTGCAGCCGCTGCGCGGTGCGGGCGCGCCCAATCAGGGGCAGCAACTCCTTCAGTTCCGGCCCGTGGTCCTCGCCGGTCAGCGCGCGGCGGAGCGGCAGGAACAGCGCGCGGCCCTTGCGGCCGGTGGCCTGTTTCACGGCGTCGGTCCAGCTCGGCCAGACCTCGTCGGTCCACGGCTCGGGCGGCAGGGCGTCGAGCGCGGCGCGGAGAAGCGCGCGGTCGTCCTCAGTCTCGAACACCGGGGGCACGATCTCGCCGGCGATCGTGTCCCACCAGCCGCGCGCCTCGGCCAGTAGGTCGAGGTTGCCGCGCACGGCGAGCCAGAATGCCTCGGTCGCGCCGGCCGGCAGCCGCTCGGCGATTTCGGCGAAGGACGTGTCGCGCAGCACGCGGCGGTTGAGCGCGAGGAGTTGCGTGGGATCGAAGCGGGCCGAGGCGCGGGAGACGCGGGCGAGGTCGAAGGTGGCGATCAGCGCCTCCATCCCCAGCGGTTCGAGATCGTCGCTGGTGCCGAGGCGGGCGAGATAGGCGGCGAGCGCGCGCGCCTCGATGCCGTCCCCGCGCAGCTTGCGCAGGGAGATCGAATCGAGACGCTTCGACAACTTCTCGCCGGCGGCGTCAAGCATCAGCGGCAGATGGGCGAAGCGCATAGCGGCGGGATCGGCGCCGAGCGCGGCGATCAGGTCGCGCTGCATCCCGGTGTTGGTGAGGTGATCGGCGCCGCGGATCACGTGCGTCACGCCGGCCTCGATATCGTCGACGGCGGAGGTGAGCGTGTAGAGCGGCGTGGCATCCGCGCGGATCAGCACCGGATCGGACACCGCGGGAAGTTTCACCTGCTGACGGCCCATCACGAGGTCGTCCCAGGCGACGACGCCGTCCGATAGCTTGAAGCGCCAGTACGGGCGCTTGCCGCCCGCCTCGGCCGCCGCGCGCTGTGCCGGCGTGAGCGCCAGCATCGCGCGGTCGTAGACGGGGGGGAGCTTACGACGGATGCGGCGTTCGCGTTTGGCGTCCAGCTCCTCCTTCGTCTCGAAGCAGGGGTAGAGGCGGCCGGACGCCTTCAGACGCTCGGCCGCCGCGGCGTAGCGGTCGAGACGGTCGGACTGGCGGAAATTGTCGTCCCATTCGATGCCGAGCCAATGCAGGTCGTGGCCGATCGCCTCCTCATACTCCGGGCGGGAGCGTTCGGCATCGGTGTCGTCGATGCGCAGCAGGAAGTTTCCGCCGTGACGGCGCGCGAACAGGAAGTTCATCAACGCCAGACGGGCGTTGCCGGCGTGCAGGTAACCGCTCGGGCTGGGGGCGAAGCGGGTGAGGATCGTCATTCGTCCTCGTCGTCGGTTTCATAGGGCTCGTCTTCGTCCTCGCCGATGCGGCGGGGGTCGAGCGCGCGCCAGTCGCGTTCTTCCGTCCCGGCACGGCGATCGGCGAAGTCGCCGAGTTCGTTGGCGCTGCGCCAGGCAGCGTCGCCGGCGTCGATCACCTCCGCGTCCTCGCCGTAGGCGAACCACGCTTCCAGCACCTGCTTGGTGGTCGCGCCGGGAGCGCGGCAATGCTCCACCGAATCGCGCACGTAGCGGCGGGCAAAGGCGTTGGCCTGCATGAGGGTGGCGAAGCCGCCGACCTCTTCCACGATGTTGTCTTGCGCGCCGCCGGAGAGGTCGCGGATGCGTACGCGCCAGCCGCCCGGCGGGGCGAAAAGATCACTACTGGTATCAGACATGGCGGGAAGCTAGGCGCCCCGGCCTTGCTTATCAACGCCGCCGGCCCGAGACTGACGCGATGACGAATGAGACAAAAGATCAGACAATCCCGACCGCCCAGGTCGTCGATGCGCCGCCGCGCCGGCCGGCGCCGCCGCCGGGGCCATGCGCGATGGTCATCTTCGGCGCCGGCGGCGACCTGACCAAGCGGCTGCTGGTTCCGGCGCTCTACAATTTGTCGCGCACCGGGCTGATCCCGGAGCATTTCGCGATCGTCGGCGTCGATCGGGTCGAGCACACGGCGCAAAGCTGGGCGGCGAGCCTGCACGACATGCTGGCGAGCTTCGTCGGCAATCCAGACAGCGAGAGCCAGATCGGCGCCATCGAAGCCGCCGCGTGGGATCGCCTGGCCTCGGCGATGTCGTACGTGCAGGGCGACATCACCGGCGCCGATTTGTACCAGCGTCTGGCGGCCCATCTCGATGACGTGGCGAGCAAGCGCGCCACCGGCGGCAATGTGCTGTTCTACCTCGCGGTCGCCGATCGCTTCTTCGGACCGGTGATCGACAATATCGGCGCGGCGAAGCTGGCGACGCACGAGGAGGAGCGCTGGCGGCGGGTGGTGATCGAGAAGCCGTTCGGCCACGATTTCGAATCGGCGCGCGCGCTGAACCAGCGGCTCGGCCGCGTGCTGGCCGAGGACCAGACGTACCGGATCGACCATTTCCTCGGCAAGGAGACGGTGCAGAACATCATGGCGCTGCGCTTCGCCAACGGGATGTTCGAGCCGCTATGGAACCGCGACCGGGTCGATCATGTGCAGATCACGGTCGCCGAGACCGTCGGCGTCGA
>JBAWFF010000448.1:0-7559 GCA_049591635.1 Acetobacteraceae bacterium | reverse complement strand
GGCTAGTGGTGGCCTTGGTTGCGTGTGCCGGCGTGGCGGGGGCCGACGCCCCGGCACGGCTGGGCGCGGCACTGACGCCGAAGCTTCCGCACGGGGCGGCCGCGCCGGCGACGGAGTTGCAGGCATGGATCACCCCGCCGGCCTATACCGGCATGGCGCCGATCTTCCTGAGGCCGGAGATGACCGGGATCAGCGTACCGATCCGCTCGCACCTCACGGTCAACGTGACCGGCGGGTCAGGGGTGCCGAGCCTCGCGGTCGCGGACCAGCAGACGCGATTCCGCGCGCTCGACGTCGGCAGCTTCCAGGCCGACGCGGCGTTGTCCGAAAGCGGGCGGCTGGTGGTGCGCCGGGACGGCGCCATGCTCGCGAGTTGGGACCTGACCGTGGTCGCGGATCGTCCCCCCGTCGCGGCATGGACCGCACCCCCAGGCCCGGCGCGGGCCCGGCTGCACACGAGGCTGCCATGGCGGGTTACCGACGATTACGGTGTCACCGCGCTGACGGCGGAACTGCGGCTGGCGGAGCGCGCGGACGCGCCGGCCCTGGTTGTCCCGATCCCGCTGCCCGGCGCGGCAAAGGACGCGCATGGCGTGGACGAGCCCGATCTGTCGGCCCATCCCTGGGCCGGGCTGCCAGTGATCGCCCATCTCGTCGCGCGCGACGGCGCTGGGCAGTCGGGCCACAGCGTCGACGCCCCCCTGGTCCTGCCGGAGCGCAACTTTCGCAACAAGGAGGCGCGGGCGCTGATCGCGATCCGCAAGGGCCTCAGCCTTCACCCCGAGGACCGCGACGACGCGCTCGCCGGGCTTGATGCCCTTCTCGTCGCGCCCGGCTCGATCGCCAATAGTCCGGGCACTTTCCTGAACCTGTCGGCGATCTACTACCTGCTCGAATTCGACCATGACGCCGCGGCGGTCGACCGGGCGCAAGAGCGGCTCTGGCGTCTTGCGTTGCAGCTCGAGGAGGGGCCGGCGGCGCAGACCGAGCGGGCCTTGCAACAGGCGCGCGAGGCGGCGGAACAGGCGCTGAGCCGCATGCGGACCGACCCCAGCGAGGCGCACCGCGCCGATCTGGAGGCCAAGTTGCAGGCGCTGCGCGATGCGATCGCCAAACACATGCAGGCGCTCGCCCAACAGCTGCACAGCCAGCAATCCGGGCCGGTCGATCCCGAGGCGCGGCGGCTGTCGGCGCGCGACCTCGCGCGCATGGCGCAGCGCGCGATGGACGCCGCCCGCCGAGGCTCCACCGAGGACGCCGCGCAAGCGCTGGCCCAGTTGGAGCGTGCGCTGGATGCGCTGCGCGACGCCAAGCCAATGACCCAGGCCGACCGCGCCCGTGCCGCCGAGCGGCGCAAGGGGCGGCAGCAGGAGAGCGCCATCCAGGATTTGCTCGCCCGCCAGGGCGGCCTGCTGGATCATGCGCAGGAACGGGCGCGCGAGGCGGCGCGGAGCGGAGCCGAGCCGGAGGGAGCCCAGCCACAGCGTGCCCAGGATAAGCGCGTGCAGCAGGCGCTTCGCCGTGCGCTGGGCGAGGTGATGCAGCAACTCGGCGACCTCACGGGCAAGGTGCCGGACAGTTTGGGCGAGGCGGATCACGACATGGAAGGCGCCGGGCAGGCGTTGGGCGCGGGTCACGACGGGGAGGCGCAAGCGGCCGAGCTGGAAGCGATCGAGGCGTTGCAAAAGGGTGGCCGCGATGCCGCGAGCCAGATGGCGGCCAAGTTCGGCGCCGGGCAGGGCGAGCAGGCTGGAGAGGGGCAAGGGGAAGGCCAAGGGGACGGCCAAGGCGACGTCACGCTGTCCGATGACGGCGGCCAGCCGGGCGACGGCGGTGAGAACGGCGACGCGATGGGGCAGGGCGGGCGGGGGCGGGACCCGTTGGGGAGGCAGATTGGCCCAGGCGGGCAAGAGGTGGACGAGAGCGACGTGACGGTTCCCGACCAGGCCGGCCCTCGGAAATCCGAGCAGATCGAGGAGGAATTGCGCCGCCGCGGCGCCGAACGCACGCGGCCGCGCCAGGAACTGGATTATATCGACCGGCTTTTGAAACAGTTTTAGCCGCCGAGGCTTTCGCTGCGGCGCGGAAAGAGGCATATCCTTGGCGGATCAGGCAGCCGAGGCACCCATGGCCGTTCCGAACCCTGACCCGACGGACAGCAAGCCGGCCACGCCGCCGCCGGTGGTGGTCAAGAAATACGCCAACCGGCGACTGTACAACACGGAGACGTCGAGCTATATCACGCTCGACACGCTGGCCGACATGATCCGGATGGGCCGCGACTTCGTCGTCTACGACGCCAAGAGCGGCGAGGACATCACCCGCGGCGTGCTGACCCAGATCATCGTCGAGGAAGAGGGCAAGGGCCGCGCCCTGTTGCCGACGGCCTTCCTGCGCCAGCTGATCGGCTTCTACGGCGATCAGATGCAGTCGCTGGTTCCCCGCTACCTGGAGCAGTCGATGGCGGCGCTCGCCGAGCAGCAGCAGCAGATGCGCGCGGCGATGCAGAAGACGATGGGCTCCCTGTTCCCCTTCAACAACGCGACGATGGAGGAGGTCGGGCGGCAGAACATGGCGATCATGGAGCGGGCGATGAACCTGTTCACGCCGTTCTATCGCCCGCCCGGCCAGGAGCCGGAGGCGGATGGCGCCCCGGTGTCGCCGTCCGAGATCGCCGATTTGCGGACCGAAGTCGCGACGTTGCGCCGCGAGCTGGCGGAGGCAAGGCGGAAGAAGGGGACCGCGTAGGCCTACGCGCGGGCCGCCGCGATGAATGCGCGGATCAGCGCCGGGTCCTTCACCCCGGGGGCGGATTCCACGCCCGACGACACATCGACGGCGGCGGCGCCCGTCTCGCGTATCGCCCGTCCGACCGTCGCGATCGTCAGGCCGCCCGCCAGTATCCAGGGCGACGGCGGGCTCCAGCCGCGCAGGACCGGCCAGTCGAAGACCACGGCGTTGCCGCCTGGGCGGGTCGCCTCGGCGGGCGGCTTGGCTTCCAGCACCAACCGATCGGCGCCACCTGCCTCGGCCGGCAGGTCGGACGCACTGCCGATGCCCAGCGCCCGCCAGATCGGCAGCCCGAATCGGGCGCGCAACGCGGCGATCCGGGGCGCGGCGGCGTAGACCTGCAACGCCTCCAGCCGGACCTCCCGCAGCACCGTTTCGATCTCGGCCTCGGCGGGATCGACGAACAGCCCGATCGCTCCGATGCCGGCCGGGATGCGCCGCGCGAGCCGGCCGGCGTCGGCCGGCGTGACCCAGCGCGGCGACGGCGGGAAGAACACGAAGCCGACCCAATCGGCCCCCGCCTCGGCCGCCGCGTCCAGCGCGGCTTCGTCGCGAATGCCGCAGATCTTGATCCGCACGTCACCCATCCAGCGCCTGATTCCTATACAACTTGCCCCTGTCCGCCCGCGAATCTTGTACAAAAGGGCAAGTGCGACCCGAAAATCTTGTACGGTTTTCGCAAGCGTACACAAGAATCCCGTACAAAACGGGCGCCGAGCCGCCGGAAATTCGTACCAAATTCGTCCAACTTTCGGGACACGTCACACCCCAAGATACGCCTTCGTCACGTCCTCGTCCTGCCGCAGCGCCTCCGCATCGCCCTCCAGGATGATGCGCCCGGTCTCCAGCACGTAGCCGTAGTCGGCGTGGCGCAGCGCCACCTTGGTGTTCTGCTCGACCAGCAGGATCGTCGTTCCGGCCTCGTTCAGCCGGGTGATGATCCGCATGATCTCGGCGACCAGCCGCGGCGCCAGCCCCATCGACGGCTCGTCGAGCAGCAGCAGCTTCGGATCGGCCATCAGCGCCCGTCCGATCGCCAGCATCTGCTGCTCGCCGCCCGACAGATAGGCGGCATCGCGGCGCTGACGTTCCCTCAGCAACGGAAACACCTCGAACGCATGATCGAGCCGGCGGCGCCGCTCCACCTCGTCGGCCAGCGTGAACGATCCCAGCTCCAAATTCTCCCGCACCGTCATGCCCTTGAAGATGCGTCGCCCTTCGGGGACATGGATCAGCCCCAGATGCGGCGTCAGGTGCGCCGCCGTGCGGGTTATGTCGCGGCCCAGGAACTCGATGCGTCCGGCAGCGCACGCGACCAGCCCCGATATCACCCGCAACGTCGTGCTCTTGCCGGCGCCGTTGGCGCCCAGCAAGGCGACGACCTGCCCGCTCCGCACCGTCAGGCTGACCCCGCGCAGCGCGTGGATCGGGCCATAGAACGCATCGACGCTCTCCAGCCGCAGGACGATGTCGCCGGCGGCGTCCACGCTAATCCTCCTCCCGGCCCAGATAGGCCTCGATCACGCGCGGGTCGTTCTGCACCGTCTCGGCGTCGCCCTCGGCGATCTTCTGGCCGTAGTCGAGCACGGTGATCGCCTCCGACACCCGCATCACCAACCCCATATCGTGCTCGATCAGCAGCACCGTCACCCCCAATTCCTCGCGCACCCGGCGGATGAGCGCGATCAGCCGCTCCTTCTCGTCATGGTTCAGCCCGGCGGCGGGTTCATCAAGCAGCAGGAGCTTGGGTTGGGTCGCCAGCGCGCGTGCCCATTCGACGCGGCGCTGATCGCCGTACGACAGGTTTCCGGCGGCACGATCGCGATGCTGCGCGATTCCGGCGAACGCCAGCCAATGCTCGCCCGCCGCCAGGCTCGCCGCCTCCTCCCGCTGCTGGCCCGGCAGATGCAGCATCGCGCTGACCAATCCGGAGCTGGTGCGGCAATGCAGCCCGGCCATCACGTTGTCGAGCGCCGTCATCTCGCGAAACAGCCGCAAATTCTGAAACGTCCGCGCCAACCCCAGGCGGGTGATGCGGTGTGGCCGCATACCGGCGAGCGGCTGGCCGAGGAAGCGCACCACGCCGGTGTTCGGCCGATAGAACCCCGTGAGGCAGTTGAACACCGACGTCTTGCCGGCGCCGTTCGGGCCGATGAGGCTGCTGATGGAACCCGCGCGCACCTCGAAGCTGAGGCCGCGCAGCACCTGCAACCCGCCGAACCGCAGCGTGACGTTCTCGACCGACAGGAGCGCCGGTTCCGTCATGCGCGCCGGGGTCATGCGCGTCGATCCGGCCAGATGCCGTGCGGACGGAACAGCATGATGAGCAGCAGCACCACCGCGAACACCAGCAGGCGCAGCGAGCCGATGCCGCGAAACACCTCGGGAAACACCGTCAGCACGAACGCGCCGAGGATCACCCCCGGAATCTTTCCCATCCCGCCGAGCACGACGCCCAGCAGGATCAGGACGGATTGAGCGAAGCTGAACGTCTCGGGCGCGATCGCCGTCATCTTGGCGGCGTAGAAACAGCCGGCGACGGAGGCGAACACGGCGCCGAGCATGTAGGCGTATAGTTTCACCGCGACACGATTGATCCCCATCGCCTCCGCCGCGTCCTCGTCGAAGCGCACATAGCGCCAGGCCCGTCCGATGCGGGAATCCTGGACACGGAAGCTCACCACGCAGGCCAGCACGGCGAGGATCAGGAACACGTAATAGAACTGGTTGATCTGCTCGAGCTTCCAGCCGAACAGCGACGGCCGGTTGATCCCCACCAAACCGCTGGCGCCGCCGGTGATCGACAGGTTGCGCGCGCTGATACGGACGATCTCGCCGAAGCCGAGCGTCACGATCGCCAGATAGTCGCTGCGCAGCCGCAAGGTGGGGCCGCCCACGATCACGCCCGCGCACAGCGCGCAGATCACCGCGATCGGGATCGTCAGCCAGAAATCGACGCCCACGCGCGCGGTGAGGATGCCGGTGGTGTAGGCGCCGACCGCGAAGAACGCCGCGTAGCCGAGGTCGAGCAGCCCTGCATATCCGACCACGATGTTCAGCCCGAGGCATAGCACGACGTAGAGGAACGCGTTGGTCAGCACCTCCAGTACGTAATTGTCGGCGAATGCCGGTATCAGAATCGTCACGACCAGCAGCAGGCCGATCAGGCCCGGGCGAACGCCGGGCGCTTCGAGCGTGGCGGCGAAGCGGCGCGCCATCCAGCTACATCCGCTCCACCTCGGGCCGGCCGAGCAGGCCGGTGGGCTTGAACACCAGCAGCAGGATCAGGATGGCGAAGACGAACACGTCCTTCCATTCGGTGCCGATCGCCTGGACCTGGGTGCCGAACGCCTCCAGCAATCCGAGCACCAATCCGCCCAGCATGGCGCCCGGAATGCTGCCGATGCCGCCGATGACGGCGGCGGTGAACGCCTTCAGCCCGATCATGAAGCCCATGAAGTAGTAGATGCTGCCGTAATAGACACCCGCCATCACTCCGGCGGCGGCGGCGAGCGCGGAGCCGATGAAGAAGGTGAGCGCGATCATCTTGTTCACGTCGATGCCCATCAGCAGGCAGGCATCCTGGTCGATCGCGATGGCGCGCATCGCCTTGCCGTACATCGTGCGCGAGACGAACAGGTGCATGATCGCCATCAGGATCAGCGACGCGCCGACCAGGATGATCTGGGTGTAGGTGAGGTGAACGGAACCGATGTCGACGCCGTCGAAGCCCAGCCCGGTGTTGAACGCGGTGTACTGCCCGCCGGTCACCGACAGCGCGCTGTTCTCCAGCACCATCGAGACCGCCAGCGCGGTAATCAGGATCGACAGGCGCGGCGCGTGCAGCAGCGGGCGATAGGCCACGCGCTCGATCAGCATCCCCAGGAAGCCGGCGGCGATCATGCTGAGGATCATCGACGGCAAGATGCCGCCCCAGCCGTCGCCCAACGTGGAAGAAACCGCCGAGAGCACCAGGAAGCCGACGAACGCGCCGACCATGTAGATGTCGCCGTGCGCGAAGTTCAACAGCTTGATGATCCCGTAGACCATCGTGTAGCCGAGTGCGACGAGCGCGTAGAACGACCCGAGGATCAGCCCGTTGGCGAGTTGCTGAAGCAGGACGTCGGGCAGTGACATCAGGCGGTCGCCGGCGAGCGCACCCTCACCCGCCGCGCTGACGCGCGGCGACCTCTCCCGCAAGCGAGACCTTTGCGGAATTCGGCGGGAGGGGGGTGTTGATGCCGTTTCGTCGAAAAATACCGCCGGCGGGCGGTCGCGCGGTGGGGGTTGCCCCCGATTGGGCCGGCCGGCTTGGTGGCGAGGCTTGGTTTAGGCAGACTCATGGTGTCAGCACCGCCCATCGTTTGAGGTTGATGGCGGTGCACAGGATGTCGAGATGGGTGGCGTTGCGCCGCAGCCCGCGGTAGCGCACGCGCCGCCAGCCCATCAGGCATTTGGCGATGGCGAAGACCCGCTCGACCGCGCTGCGGCGATGAGCGATTCCCTCATTGCGCTTCTCCTGCCAGGGCGCCAGCGCATGGTGCTTGTTGGGTCGGTGCGCAATCCGGTCCTTGACGCCGCGCGCCTTCAGCTGCTGACGCCTAGCCTTCGTGTCATAGGCCTTGTCGGCATAGACCGCGCGCTCGTCACCGACGATCGGCTCTTCGGCCATCGTGGTATCGGCGACCGCGGCCGTGGTCAGCCGGACCCGGCGAATGATGCTCGATCCGAGATCGACGCCGACATGGGCCTTGTAGCCGAAATAGCGC
>JBAWFF010000447.1:0-2106 GCA_049591635.1 Acetobacteraceae bacterium | reverse complement strand
CAGCCACGCCCGCAGGTCCGGCGGCAGCAGAAACGCCTGATCACGATTGAACGGAACGAAGTTCGTCATGCGCCCAATTCTAGCCAGGATCAGCGCAACTGCGTACCCCAATCCGACAGGCTGCTAGACTGTAGCAGATGGCGCGGCCTTGGGGCGTGAAAAGAGCCCTAGCCCTACCGCCCCGTCCGCCGCAGGAAATCCAGCTGCCAGCGCATCTCCTCGGCCACCAGGGGAAAGCCGCCGCCCGGGCCGGCGGTCAAGACGGACGACGGCGCCAGGTTGCCGATCGCGGCCTGGAGCGCGACCGCTCCCGCCATGCTGAAGCCGGCGCTCCAGACCAGACTCACCAGCCCCTTGGCGCTGCGCAGCGACGCGGCGCGATCGACCACCGAGATCGGCACTACGGCGGCGACGGCCAGCATCGCCGTGGCGAGGCGCGGGCGGCCGGTCCGCAGCGCCTCGATCAGCGCCGGCTCGTCGAGCCGATTGTTGCGCGCCAGACGATGCGCCTCCTGCAGCGCCTGCTCGGTCGGGAGGTCGTGGAATTGGCTGGCCTGGGTCTCCTCCGCCGACAAGCGCGCGGTCAGACGCGCGCGCAGCGCCGCCGTCGTCTCGGTGCCGAGATCGGCCCGCATCACAAGCGTCTCGAGCAATTGGGTGGCGACGATGTCGGCCAGCGCCCGCGCCGAGTGCGGCGCCAGGACGGGACGGCGGACCAGCGGCGCGTGCCATTCGACATGGCCCGAAGCGGCGGCGATCAGCGCGTCCAGCGTCGATTCACGGATTTGCGCCGACGGGTTGGCCAGCAACGCCTGGATCGCGCCGGCATCCTCGGCGGCGACGATCGCATCGGCGAGCGGCTCGGTCAGGTCCGGGCGGCGTGCCACGGCGAGGGCGGTGGCCGAGGACGGGGGTGATTCCAGCAAGGCCAGCAAATCCTCGTCCGTCAGGATTGGCGAGAAGCGGATCACCGGCTCGCTGACCGATACCGCGCAATCATTGGCGAGACGCAGCACGAGGCCGCGCGGCGCGCCGGGCATGTCCTTGATCACGTCGGCGATCGCGGCGCGCACGCGGACCGCCTCGTCGGAGATCAGCGCGGCCAGTGCGTCATAGGCCTGGTATTGCAGCCGCACCTGCTCCGGCTCCGACAGGCCGGGCACGAGGGCGGCGAGCTTGCGGGCGAGCAACGCGCGCACCCGTTCGTCGTCGTCGCGCGCGAGCCGTTCCACGGTGCGGCCCGGAATGTTCGGGTTCAGCGCCAGCGCGACGCGCACGATCACCGGGCCGCCGATCGCCAGCGCGGCCAAGGTCTCCGGCGGGGTCGTCGGGCTGGCGCCGAGGCGCACGAGGCTTGCCTCGTCGAGCACTTCAGCGAGTGCCGCTGCCGTCAAGTCGCCTCCTCGAGCGAGACCCGCCAATGGCCGCGCCCGGATCGTTTTACCTCGTACATCGCGAGGTCGGCGCGGCGCATCACGGCGTCGATCTCCTCGCCGCCGCCGGAGCGGCGCGGCGCGATCCCGATTGAAAAGCCGACGGGGCTCGCGTCGTCGGTCAGTTCCGCGAACAGGCGAGGCCCCTCGACGCGCAGCCGTTCCGCCCGTTCCGCCGCCGTCATGTGGTCGGCGCCGTTCAGCCATATCGCGAACTCATCGCCGCCCAGGCGGGCGACCAGGTCGGTGGGGCGGAACGTGCGCCGCAGCAGATCGGCCGCCGCGCACAGCATCTGATCGCCGACGTCGTGGCCCAGGCGGTCGTTGACCGATTTGAAGTTGTCGAGGTCGGCGAACATCAGCGTGCCGGGCATCCCGTCGCGCTCCAAGCGATCGATATGGCGCGGCAGCTCCTCCAGGAAGGCGCGGCGGTTGAGCAGGCCGGTGAGCGGATCGGTGCGCGCCTGGCTCGCCATCTCGTGCTGGATCGCCTCGTGCTCCAGCACGACGCGTACCACGCTGGCGGCCGAGGCGGCGACGGTCTGGTCGTCGGGGTCCCAGGGTCGCGCGCCGGGCGCGCGCCAGAGGGCTACCCCGGCAAGGTCGCCAAACCGGGTGCGGCAGGCGGCCGCCAGCATCGGCCGCTCCCCGCTTGCATCCGCGAGCGCCGCTC
>JBAWFF010000446.1:0-10278 GCA_049591635.1 Acetobacteraceae bacterium | reverse complement strand
GTGTGGGACGGGCGGTTCCGCCTGGCCGCCGGGGCAACGGCGCCGGCCGGCGCCACGCTGGGCGCCCTTGGTGGCGCGGCGTCCCAGTTGCGCCGTTTGTCCCGGCTTCCCGCAGCGGTGCTGCGTGTCCTGCCCGCCTTGTTCGACGCCGAGGGGCGGCTGATCGCGGTGCCGCATATCGACTGGCCCGATCCCGCTTCGTGCGCCAATCTGGCGCTGCTGTTCGTTCCCCCAAGGCCAGCCGGAGCGGCGCCGTTCGTGCCTTCCGTCAAGGGGGGTGCGAAAGGCGCGGATGCGTCCTATGTTGTGGTCCTTGGCGGAGACGTGAACTCGACATGAGCAATTTCGGCCGGAACCTCGCGCTCTGGGTGATCATCGCCCTGCTGCTCGTCGTTCTGTTCAACCTGTTCCAGCCCGGGACGACCAAGAGCACCTCCTCGCAGGAGGCGTATTCGGACTTCATCACGCAGGTGAACGGCGGCCAGGTCCGCGACGTGGTCATCCAGGGCCGCACCATCTCCGGCCAGCTCAATGACGGCCACACCTTCGAGACCTACACGCCGGAAGACCCGTCCCTCGTGAACCGCCTGACCGACAAGGGCGTGCGGGTCATCGCCAAGCCGATCGACGCCGACGTGAACCCGCTGCTGCACTACCTGCTGTCATGGTTCCCGATGCTGCTGCTGATCGGCGTCTGGGTATTCTTCATGCGCCAGATGCAGTCGGGCGGCGGTCGGGCGATGGGCTTCGGCAAGTCGCGCGCGCGTCTGCTGACGGAAAAGCAGGGTCGCGTCACCTTCGACGACGTCGCCGGCATCGACGAGGCCAAGGGCGAGTTGCAGGAGATCGTGGAGTTCCTGCGCGATCCGCAGAAATTCCAGCGCCTCGGCGGCAAGATCCCCAAGGGCGTGCTGCTGGTCGGCCCGCCCGGCACCGGCAAGACGCTACTCGCGCGTGCCATCGCGGGCGAGGCGAATGTCCCGTTCTTCACCATCTCGGGCTCCGACTTCGTCGAGATGTTCGTCGGCGTCGGCGCCTCCCGCGTGCGCGATATGTTCGAGCAGGGCAAGAAGAACGCCCCCTGCATCATCTTCATCGACGAGATCGACGCGGTCGGCCGCCATCGCGGCGCCGGCCTCGGTGGCGGCAACGACGAGCGCGAGCAGACGCTCAATCAGATGCTCGTGGAGATGGACGGCTTCGAAAGCAACGAGGGCGTCATCCTGATCGCCGCGACCAACCGCCCCGACGTGCTCGACCCCGCGCTGCTGCGTCCTGGTCGGTTTGACCGTCAGGTGGTCGTGCCGAACCCGGACGTGAACGGGCGCGAGAAGATCCTGCGCGTGCATATGCGCAAGGTGCCTCTGGCATCGGACGTCGATCCCAAGGTGATCGCGCGCGGCACCCCCGGCTTCTCGGGCGCCGACCTCGCCAATCTGGTGAACGAGGCCGCGCTGCTCGCCGCCCGCATGGGCAAGCGCGTGGTGGCGATGTGGGAGTTCGAATCCGCGAAGGACAAGGTGCTGATGGGCACCGAGCGGCGCAGCCTGGTCATGAGCGAGGCGGAGAAGCGCATGACCGCCTACCACGAGTCGGGCCACGCGCTGTGCGCGCTGCACGAGCCTGAGTGCGACCCGGTGCACAAGGCGACGATCATCCCGCGCGGCCGCGCGCTGGGCCTCGTCATGAGCCTCCCCGAGGGCGACCGCTATTCGAAGAGCAAGTCGAAGCTGCTGAGCGAGCTGGTGATGGCGATGGGCGGGCGCGCCGCCGAGGAGATCATCTTCGGGCCCGACAAGGTCTCCAACGGCGCCGCTGGCGACATCAAGATGGCGACCGACCAGTCGCGCCGGATGGTCACCGAATGGGGCATGAGCGAACGCCTCGGCATGATCGCCTATGGCGACAACAGCCAAGAGGTTTTCCTCGGCCACTCGGTCACGCAAAGCAAGAACGTGTCCGAGGCGACCGCGCGCGAGATCGACTCCGAGATCAAGGAGATGATCGACACCGCCTACGCCAAGGCGCGGCACGTGCTGACGGAGAACATCGAGGAGCTGCATCGACTCGCCCGCGGCCTGCTTGAGCACGAGACGCTGTCGGGCGACGAAATCCGCACGGTGCTGCGCGGCGAGCCGGTAATCCGCAAGGTAGTGGACGAGCCGGCGCCGGAGAATCGCCGCGCCTCCGTTCCGACGACCGCTCGCCCTGTACCGGCCCCCCCGGCGGCCGGCGGTCTGGGTCCGGCCCCGCAACCGGGCTGAGCGCATCGGCAGACAAGGGGTTGATCCGCGCGCCGACATGAACGATTTTGCCGGCGCGCGACCAGGAGATCACTTATGTCTGCCACGACCACGATCGGCCCCCTTTCCCCGGGCCCCGACGGGCACGGTACCGGGCCGGAGGGAACGCGGCGCGACTTCCTGGGCCTCGTCACCGGCGCCTTCGCCGCGATCGGTTGCGCGGCCGTCGCGTGGTCGCTGATCGACACCATGAACCCGGCCGGCGACGTGCTCGCCGCCGGTGCCCCGATCGACCTCGACATCAGCAAGATCGAGGCGGGCCAGCAGATCGTGGTCCGCTGGCGCGGCGATCCGATCCTGATCGTCAATCGCACGCCGGAGATGCTGAAGACCCTGCAAGACCCAAAGCTGGTCTCGATCCTCTCCGACCCCGACTCGAAGGTGCACCAGCAGCCGCCCTACGCCGAGAACTGGCACCGCTCCTCCAACCCGGAGTTCGCGGTGTTGGTCGGCATCTGCACGCATCTCGGCTGCCTGCCGCAGTACTTGCCTAAGCCGGACCCGACCGATCCGGTGCCGAACTGGCCAGGCGGCTATCTGTGCCCGTGCCACGGGTCGAAATACGATCTCGCCGGACGGGTCTATCAAAACGTCCCAGCGCCCGACAATTTGCCGGTCCCGCCCTACAACTATGTCGGCAAGACGGTGATCCGCATCGGCGCGAACCCGCCGGGCGTGACGTTCGACCTATCCGAGGTCTCGATTATCTGATCCAAGCGACCTGACCGCATTCGTCATGCCCGCGAAGGCGGGCACCCAGGCGAACCACTCGGAATTGCGCGCGAATCGCCTGGATTCCCACCTGCGCGGGAATGACGGCTGGGGTCGCGATTATCTGACCGGCTTGGCGTAGCGGAACTCGATCGAGTTCGAAAGGTCGCCGAGCGATCGGGTCGGCCCGGAGCGGACGTAGCCGCGACGCTCGTAGAACCGGTGCGCCCGCTCGAATCTTGTGTCGGACCACAGCACCAGGCGCGTCGCGCCGGCGGCGATGGCGTGGGCTTCCGCCGTGCCGAGCAGATTGATGGCCAAACCGGTTCCGCGATGGGCGCGATCGACGTACATGCGCGAGATCGCCCAAATCCCCGGCTCCTCCGGGTAGGTCGCGACCACGCCGACGACTCGCCCATCCGCTTCCGCCGTCCACAGCGCGCCGTTCTTTTCGCGCATATGGGTCGCCAGCGCCCGCAACTCCGGCACTTCCCCATCGACATCCATGACGCAGCCGGGATACTCCGCCCAGCAGGCGCCGATCAGCGCGATGAAACCGGTTGAATCGCTGTCACGCCCGGCACGAATGCTGGCTTCATTCACGCGAGGCTGGCGCAGAACGCCTGGATGCGCCGGCAACCCTCGACCAGCACGGGCTCGTCGGATGCGGTGCTGACGCGGACGTACGGGCTCATGCCGTAGGACGCGCCGGCAACGACCCCGACATGCGCCTCCTCCAGCAATGCCATCGCGAAGTCGGCGTCGGTCTCGATGCGCTTGCCGGCCGGCGTGGCGCGGTCCAGGCAGCCGGCGATGTTGGGGAACACGTAGAACGCGCCCTCCGGCTTGTGGCAGTTCACCCCTGGGCAGGCGTTCAGCATTTCGACCGCGATATCGCGCCGGCGCTGGTAGGCCTCGACCATCTCGGCAATGCCGCCTTGCGGACCGTCGAGCGCCGCGGCGGCGGCGGCCTGCCCGACGGTGGAGACGCCCGCCGTCACCTGGCCCTGCATGTTGACCATCGCCTTGATCAACGCGCGCGGGCCGGCGGAGAAGCCAATGCGCCAGCCGGTCATCGCGTAGGTCTTCGACACGCCGCTGATGGTCAGGACGCGGTCGCGCAGTCCCGGCGCGACGGCGGCGAGCGTGGCGTGGCGGAAGCCGTCGAACACCAGATGCTCGTACATGTCGTCGGACATGATCCAGACATGCTGATGGCGCGCCATGACCGCCCCGATCGCCGCCAGGTCGTCGGCCGAGCACGCGGCGCCCGACGGGTTGTTCGGGTTGTTCAGCACCAGCCACTTGGTACGCGGCGTGATCGCTTGCTCGATGTCCTCGGCGCGCGGCTTGAAGCCGTTGTTCTGCGGGCAGGGGACGAACACCGGGGTGCCGTCCAGCAAGCGCGTCATCAGCGGATAGGCGTTCCACGACGGCACCGGGATCACCACCTCATCGCCCGGATCGATAGTTGCCGACAGCGCGTTGAAGATCGCCTGCTTGCCGCCGTTGGACACCGCGATCTCATCGAGCGCGAAGTCGAGGCCGCTGTCGCGACGGAACTTGCGCTGGATCGCCTGCTTCAGCGCCGGGATGCCGTCCTGCGGCGGGTACTTGGTCTCACCGCGCAACGCCGCCTGATAGCCGGCCTCGATCGCCCCGCGCGGCGTCGCGAAGCCGGGCTCGCCGATCGTCAGCGCGATCACATCGACGCCCTGGGCCCGCAACTCGCGGGCGCGGATCGTCATCATCACGCTGGCGGCGACCTGCGCGCGCCCGAGGCGCGCGGCGAGTTGCGGCATCAGGCCAGCTCCTTCATCAGGAAAGGCCGTCGCAGAAATGCTGGATGCGCCGGCAACCCTCCCGCAACAGCTCCGTCGAGGTCGCGTAGCTGATGCGGAAATGCCCCGGGTAGCAGAACGCCGCGCCGTGCACGGTGGCGACGCCGGCCTCGTCGAGCAGCGCGGTCACGAACGTCTCGTCGTCGGTGATGCGCGTCCCGCCGCGCGAGGTCTTGCCGATGCAGCCATGAATCGCCGGGAAGACGTAGAAGGCGCCCTCCGGCCGGTGGCAGGTGATGCCAGGCGCGCGGTTCATCGCGTCAACGACAAGGTCGCGCCGCTGCTGGTAGACCCGCGCCATCGCGGCGACCGATTCCTGCGGGCCGTTCAGTGCTTCGACCGCCGCCGCCTGGCTGATCGAGGAGGGGTTCGCGGTGGACTGGCTTTGCAACTTGTCCATCGCCTTGATCAGCGCGACGGGGGCGCCGGCGAAGCCGATGCGCCAGCCAGTCATCGCATACGCCTTGGAGCAGCCGTTGAGCGTCAGCGTGCGGGGGCGCAGGCGCGGCTCGACCTCCAGCACCGTCGCCGGCTTGAAGCCGTCATAGGAGAGCTTCTCGTAGATGTCGTCGGTGAACACCCACACGTCGGGATGGCGCATCAGCACGTCGCAGATTGGCCGCAACTCATCGGCGCTGTACGCGGCACCCGTCGGATTGCATGGGTTGTTCAGCATGAACCAGCGGGTCGCCGGCGTGATCGCCGCCTCCAGCGCCTCGGCGCGCAGCTTGAAGCCATTGTTCTGCTCGCAGGGCACGAGGACGGGCTTGCCGTCGGCGAGCGAGACGATGTCGGGGTAGCTGACCCAGCAGGGGCTCGGGACGATGACCTCGTCGCCGGCGTTCAGCGTCGCCAGCATGGCGTTGAAGATCACCTGCTTGGCGCCGGTCGAGATGATGATCTCCTCCGGCTTGTACTCGATCCCGGAATCCCGCAGGAACTTCGCCGCGACCGCGCGGCGCAGCGCCGGTGTGCCGGAAACGTCGGTGTATTTGGTTTCGCCCGCCTTGATCGCGGCGATCGCGGCGTCCTTGACGTTGTCGGGCGTGTCGAAGTCAGGCTCGCCGGCGGACAGGCTGATGACGTCGCGCCCCGCCGCCTGAAGCTGGCGCGCCTTGGTGGCGACGGCGATGGTCAGGCTCGGGCTGATCCGATCGAGGCGGTCGGCGGTCAGGCGCATAGGGGATCACTCGTTTGTCGCGGCGCGGCGGACCCTAATGGAGCGGCCGCGCGCGGGCAATCGCGCGGCGCATGGCCTTTTCGCCGCTAAGGCCCTTGACCTTCCCACGATGGGAATCTCCATGTCCGGGCCGCTGGATGTGCAAACCCGGAGGGCACGGTGGACGAGCATACGATTGATCCCCACGTCGATACGGCCATCCATCACGGGTGCGGCTACGTGAAGCCAAGGGCATCGGAGCCGGCCAAGGCGGGCGCCATCCACACTTGCCCCATGCACCCACAAATCCGCCAGGAGGGACCGGGGAATTGCCCCATCTGCGGGATGGCCCTGGAGCCGCTGGAGGTATTGGCCGAGGCGGTTCCAAACCACGAACTGGCGGACATGTCGCGCCGGCTCTGGATCGGCCTGGTGCTAACGCTGCCGGTTTTCATCCTGGAGATGGGCAGCCACGTCCCCGGCCTCGGTCTGCATGAATTCGTGCCGCCCGCCGCATCGACCTGGATCCAGTTCGTATTGGCGACACCCGTCGTGCTCTGGGCGGGATGGCCGTTCTTCCAGCGCGGGTGGGCCTCGCTGACCAGCCGGCACCTGAACATGTTCACGCTCATCGCCCTCGGGGCTGGCACCGCTTACTTCTACAGCCTGGTCGCGACGTTCGCCCCCGGTGCGTTTCCCGCCGGGTTCCGCGGCATGGGCGGCACGGTCGCCGTCTATTACGAGGCGGCTTCCGTCATCACCGTCCTGGTGCTGCTGGGTCAGGTGCTGGAATTGCGGGCGCGCGAGCAGACCGGCGGTGCCATCCGTGCCCTGTTGAACCTCGCGCCAAGGACGGCGCGCCGTCTCCGCGACAACGGCGATGACGAGGAAATCCCGCTGGAACAGGTCCGGGTCGGTGATCGCCTGCGCGTCCGTCCGGGCGACGGCGTGCCCGTCGATGGCACGGTACGGGACGGCAGCAGCGTCGTGGACGAGTCCATGGTCACGGGCGAATCCATGCCGGTGGCGAAGCAGGCCGGCGACACGGTCATCGGCGGCACCGTCAACGGCACCGGCGCACTCGTCATGCGGGCGGACAAGATCGGCTCCGACACCATGTTGTCCCAGATCGTGGCGATGGTGGCGGCGGCGCAGCGCAGCCGGGCGCCGATCCAGCGCTTGGCGGACATCGTGGCGGGCTACTTCGTCCCGGCGGTGATCGCCATCGCCATCGCCGCCTTCGCAGGCTGGGCCGTCTGGGGACCGCCCCCGGCGTTCGCCTATGCGCTGATCGCGGCGGTGTCGATCGTCATCATCGCCTGTCCGTGCGCGCTCGGCCTCGCCACGCCGATGTCGATCATGGTCGGCGTCGGCAAGGGCGCCAGCGCCGGCGTTCTCATCAAATCCGCCGAGGCGCTGGAACGCATGGAGAAGGTCGACACCCTTGTCGTGGACAAGACCGGCACGCTGACCGAGGGCAAGCCCCGCGTGGTCGCCGTCGTCCCGGCGGCCGGGATATCGGAAGCCGACGTGCTGCGTCTCGCCGCGAGCCTTGAGCGGTTGAGCGAGCATCCGCTCGCGGCGGCCATCACCGGCGCGGCCACGGACCGCGGGATCACCGTCGAGGAGCCGGCGGATTTCGCATCGGTGACCGGCAAGGGCGTAACCGGCAAGGTTGGCGGCCGGCCGGTGGCGCTGGGCAATGCCAAGCTCATGGCTGATCAGGGGATCGGACTGGGAGACCTCGCCCGGCGCGCCGAGGAACTTCGTGGCGACGGGGTCACCGCCTTGTTCCTGGGAGCGGACGGAAAGCCAGGCGGCGTCATCGCGATCGCCGACCCGATCAAGGCCAACACGCGGACCGCCCTCGACGGGCTTCGGGAAGCAGGCATTCACATCGTCATGCTGACGGGTGACAACCGGACCACCGCCGAAGCGGTCGCGCGCCGGCTCGGCATCGACGAGATCGAGGCGGACGTCCTGCCCGAGGATAAAAACCGCGCTGTTCGCAAGCTGCGGTCCGCCGGAAGGATCGTCGCCATGGCGGGCGACGGCGTGAACGACGCACCGGCCCTGGCCGAGGCGGACGTTGGCATCGCGATGGGGACCGGCACCGAAGTCGCGATCCAGAGCGCGGGGGTGACGCTGGTGAAGGGCGATCTCGCGGGCATCGCGCGTGCCCGTACCCTGAGCCGGATGACGATGCGCAACATTCGGCAGAACCTGGTGTTCGCGTTCGCCTACAACGTCATCGGCATCCCGATCGCGGCGGGCGTGCTCTACCCGGTCTTCGGCATCCTGCTCAGCCCGGCCGTCGCCGCGTTGGCGATGTCGCTGAGTTCGGTGTCGGTCATTGGCAACGCGTTGCGCCTTCGAGGGCCGAAACTCGCGCCTTGATCCCGGCAACCGGCTTGGTCATTGTCCCACGATGCCCGAGCCGATCCGCCTCGTCGTCTGGGATCTCGATAACACGTTCTGGGATGGCACGCTGAGCGAGGGCGGCATCGCCTACCGCGAGGACCGGGCGGCGATCGTGACGGAGTTGGCCGGGCGGGGGATCATCAGCTCGATCTGTTCAAAGAACGACTTCGCCACCGTCCGCGCGGTCCTGCTCGAGCATGGCATCTGGGATCTGTTCGTCTTCCCGAGCATCGACTGGTCCCCCAAGGGCCCGCGCCTCGCCCGCCTGATCGAGGCCGCCCAGCTGCGTCCCGCGAGCATTCTGTTCATCGACGACAACCCCGCCAACTTGCACGAGGCACGCCATTTCCTGCCGGACTTGCAGACCCGCGATGCCGATTTTGTTGCCGCCATGCTGGACGATCCGCTGCTCGCGGGAAAGCCCGACCCCGGGCTTGTGCGGCTGGAGGATTACAAGCTGCTGGAACAACGCGGCGCCGCCCGGCTGACGGCCGGAGGCGACAACGGCGCGTTCCTGCGCGCGAGCAACATCCGGGTGCGCTTCGAGTTCGACATCGAGACGCATATGGATCGGGCGGTCGAACTGATCGCACGAACCAACCAGCTCAATTTCACCAAGACCCGCCTGCCCGCCGACGCGGCGGCGGCGCGCAAGGAACTGCGGACACTCGCATCCTATTTCTGGGTACAGATGGCGCTCGTCCATGTCGTCGACGATTACGGCGACTACGGACTGGTCGGGCTCTACGCGGTCATTCGGACCCCGTCGGAATTCCGCCTCGCGCATTTCTGCTTCTCGTGCCGCATCCTGGGCATGGGCGTGGAATCCTGGCTCTATCGGCGCCTCGGCCGGCCGGCCATCGGCGTTCAGGGCGAAGTAATGACCGATCTGTTCGCCGATGACGCCGTTGACTGGATCGGCGTCGGCGACTTGGGTGCGCGAGGCGTGCCGGCGGAATCGGCCGAGTTAGGTTCAGCCTATCTGCGCGGCGGATGCGATCTCCATGTGCTGGACCACTACCTCCGGCTGGCGGCGCGCTCGGTCACGTCGGAGCTGACGGTTGTCCATCACGGGATCGAGTTGCGTATCGACCATACTGTCGTGCTGGGTCATGCGTTGCGGCTGCCGGACACCGACGGTCTCGCGGCACTCGAGGGCGCCGGATATCCGCGCGAGGTGTTCCGAACCGATCTCGCGCGGGATGCCGAGACACCGGCGCTGTACGTGTTCAGCTTCTGGGCCGACGCGGAACTTCTGCTCTACCGGGACCGGCTCACCGATCTGATCGTCCCGGTCCACTTCCATGAGTTCTTCGGCCAAGACCTCACGGCAATCCCGGCCGCCTTGTTCGCCGAGAGGATCGACAACGTCGAGGCGCAAGCGGTGCATAGGTTCTTGCGTGACCGCTGTGAGTGTCGCGGGGGGATCGGCGAGGCGGAATTCAAGGCGAACCTCGGCGCCATCCTGGATCATGTGCCGGGCGATGCCCGCGTGCGCATCGTGCTCCTGAACGATACGCCGCCGGGCTCCGCCATGCCCTTGCTCGCCAATATCACCCGGATCAACCGCTGGACCTCCGAGGCGACGGCGGACGACGCCCGTGTGCGTCTGATCCCGATCCGCGACTGCGTCGCCGACCCCGCCGAGATGCATGGGCCGAACCATTTCGACCGCAAGGTGTACCATCGGCTGGCCCGGGAGATTCTGGCGACCGGCTAGCAGCCTGTCGGATTGGGGTACGCAGTTGCGCTGATCCTGGCTAGAATTGGGCGCATGACGAACTTCGTTCCGTTCAATCGTGATCAGGCGTTTCTGCTGCCGCCGGACCTGCGGGCGTGGCTG
>JBAWFF010000445.1:0-3349 GCA_049591635.1 Acetobacteraceae bacterium | reverse complement strand
GAACGGGATCGCCGGCAATCCAGGTATCATCGCCAGCACGCATGCCGCGCCGGCCGCCAGCGCGAGCGGCTTGGGCCCGGCGCCCAGCTGAGCGATCAGGGCGGCGTCGGCGCTGCCCTCCATGCCGCCCTTGGTGACCACGATGCCGGCAGCGATGGAGACCAGCAGCGCGGGGATCTGCGAGACCAGCCCGTCGCCGACGGTCAGCGTCGTGAAGGTCGAGAGCGCGTCGGGCAAGCTCATGCCGCGCTGCACGACGCCGATCGCCAAGCCGCCGATGATGTTGATCGAGGTGATGATGAGGCCCGCCACGGCGTCGCCGCGCACGAACTTCGCCGCCCCGTCCATCGCGCCGTAGAAGCCGCTCTCCTGCTCCAGCTCGCGCCGGCGCACGCGGGCGGATTTCTCGTCGATCAGCCCGGCCGAGAGGTCGGCGTCGATCGCCATCTGCTTGCCTGGCATGGCATCGAGGCTGAAGCGCGCGGCGACCTCGGCGATACGTCCGGAGCCCTTGGTGATGACCATGAAGTTCACCACCAGCAGGATGGCGAACAGGATCACCCCGATCAGCACGTCCCCGCCCATCAGGAACCCGCCGAACGCGGCGACGACATGGCCGGCGGCAAGCGGTCCCTCGGCGCCGTGCGCGAGGATGCGCCGCGTGGTGGCGACGTTCAGCGACAGGCGCAGCAGCGTGGTGAGCAAGAGCAGGGTCGGGAAGCTGGTGAAGTCGAGCGGGCGGGTGAGGAACAGTGCCACCATCAGCACGAGGACGGCGCCCGTGATGGAGATGGAGAGGCCGAAATCGAGCAGCATGGGCGGCAGCGGGAGGATGAGCACGGACAGCAGCGCGACCACGCCGAGCGCGAGGCCGACGTCGCTGCCGGGGGCGTAGCGGCGGAGGGTCGTGAGGGTGGGGAGGGTTAGGGTGGCGGACATGGTTACGCCGTGTTGGCGTCACCCACCGCCTCACCCGTACCGTCATGGCCGGACTTGGTCCGGCCATCCACGTCTTTCTTGCGGGCGCGCCACGAAGACGTGGATGCCCGGGCCAAGCCCGGGCATGACGGTGGGGGTTGGGGAGGAGCCGGGGGTCTCACGCGAGACGGTCGTAGAGGTCGTCCCAATCGGGGTTGGTCGACACGATTAGTCGGGTTTTCCAAGCACGAGGCCAATGCTTGATCGTCTTCTCGCGTTGAATAGCCGTCCGGATATCTTCGTGCCTCTCGGCGTACACCAGCCGCCTCAGGCCGTAACGGCCGGTGAATCCTCCCGTTATGCCGTCCCGATGCTCCCAGCTCCTTCGAGCAAGATCGCTGGTCACGCCCACGTACAGAACGCCGTTCGCCTGATTGGTGACGATGTATACCCACGCCTCCCTCACGCCGCCTGGCCGGGCGGCGGTACCAGCGCCCCCTGGGCGGCGTAGTCACGGAGCTTGTTTCTCAGCGCGCGGATCGAGATGCCGAGGATGGTGGCGGCGTGGGTGCGGTTGCCGATCGTGTGGCCGAGCGTGTGCAGGATCAGGTCGCGCTCCACCTCCTCCATCGTGCGCCCGACAAGGGCGGCGATCCCGCCGGCGCCTGGCGGCTCGGGCGTGCCGGCGCCGGGCGCGAGTTCGATCGCCTCGGGGCCGATCTCGGCACCCTCGGCGAGCAGCACCGCGCGGTGGATCGCGTTCTCCAACTCGCGCACGTTGCCGCGCCAGTTATGCGCGGTGAGCCGGACCAGAGCGGCGCGCGAGACCGGCCGGTACGAAAGCCCATTCACCTCGGCATAGCGGCGCGCGAAATGCTCGGTGAGCACGGCGATATCGCCGGGACGCTCACGCAAGGGTGGGACGCGCAAACTCACCACGTTGAGGCGAAAATACAGGTCTTCCCGAAACGTCCCGCGCGCGACTTCGGCCAGCAGGTCGCGGTTCGTCGTCGCCAGTATCCGCACGTTCACCTTCACCGGCCCCGCCCCGCCCACCCGATCGATCTCGCGTTCCTGCACCGCGCGCAGCAGCTTGGCTTGCAGGCGCACGTCCATCTCGCTGATCTCGTCGAGCAGCAGCGTGCCACCGTCGGCGGCCTCGAATTTGCCCACGCGGCGGGCGAGGGCGCCCGAGAACGCGCCCTTCTCGTGACCGAACAGCTCCGATTCCAGCAGTGCCTCGGGGATCGCCGCGCAGTTCAGCGCGACGAACGCGCCCCCCGAACGCCGGGAGCGGCGATGGATATGGCGGGCCAACACCTCCTTGCCGGTACCCGACTCGCCGCCGATCAGCACCGACGCCTCGGACGGCGCGATCAGTTCGGCGCGACGCACGGCGGCCTGCATCACTGGGTCGCGCGCGATCAAGGCGTGCGTCTCACCGGCGGCGGCTTCGAGGATGGCGGCGATCAGGTCGGGGTCCGGCGGCAAGGGCAGGAATTCACGCGCGCCATCGCGGATGGCGCGCACGGCGGCGTCAGGGTCGTCGCCGGTTCCGCACGCGACGACCGGCACCGCGATGCGTTCGGCGGCGATCGCGCGCACCACCGCGGCCACGTCGTGGAGGACATCGCAGAGCACGAGGTCGATGCGCGCGTCGGCACGCAGGCGCATGAGCGCGCCCGCCGCATCATCGGCCTGATCCAGCTTGGCGCCGCGCGCGATGGCGATGCGCCCGGCCTGCCCCAGCTCTCCGGACAACGAGCCGATGATGAGGACGCGCATCCTTAGCCCATCCCCATCTCAGCCCGTTCGGTCGGCCTTGACGATCTCGGTCATCGTCACGCCCAGCCGGCTGTCATCGACCATCACGACCTCGCCGCGCGCGACCAAGCGGTTGTTCACGTAGATGTCGATCGCCTCGCCCAGCTTGCGGTCGAGTTCCACCACCGCGCCGCGGCCTAGTTTCAGAAGCTGGCTCACCTGCATCGTCGCCTTGCCGAGCACGGCGCTGACGGTCACCGGAATGTCGTAGACCGCTTCTAGGTCGCGGGCGGAGCGTGGGGCGTCCGGATCGATCCCGGGCGGTGTGGCATCGGGCAGCTCGGGGAGCTGCATTTCATTCGACATAGGCGCTCTCCGGCATGCGTGCGCTCAGCAATCCGGCAGGCGCCAGCACGGCGGCGACCTCCTCCCACAGCGCGGCACCGTCGCGCGAACCCGTGCCGCCCCGCCAGCGCAGCCGGACGTCGCTCGCGCCCATCGACGGGTCGGCGACGACGCGCACCCGGTCGGGATCGTCCGGAAGCGCCCGCGCAATCTGCTCGGCGAGCGCCGGCGTGATCGTCGGGTGGGCGCGAACTACGATCTCGGATTCGAGCGATAGGCCGGGAAGCAGCGCGCGCACCACCGCCCGCGCCTCGGCCTCTCC
>JBAWFF010000444.1:0-15663 GCA_049591635.1 Acetobacteraceae bacterium | reverse complement strand
GTATATGCGAGTCCCCCCTCCCCTTGCGGGAGGGGGTTAGGGGGAGGGGTTCGCGGGTTGTGCGTGAACGATGGCGCCGAACGTAGCGCAGCGCTTCCGCCCTGTCATCCGCCCGGAACGCCGCGAGATTTTCGACGCCATACCCCAAATGGGGGATGCGCCACGCTCCCTGTCGGTTACATTACCAGCCAGCAAAAAACCTTGCCAATAACGCTAATATACCGTTTCATCCCTGTTAAAGATCATCGGGAGGATCGATCATGGCCGGCTCTATCGTCCAGAACACGGGCAGCGTCATCGTCGAACCCAACGACACCACGCTGCTCGCGACCGTGGTGGCGAGGATCGAGATGGGCAGCACCATTCTCCCTCCCGCGACGGTGGACTTCAGTGGTGATTCCGCCATCACGCCAGCCGATCCGAGCGTCGGGCCGGGGGTGCTGATCGACGCTCAGATCGCCGGCCAGACCACGGCGGAGCAGTCGGTCCTGGAAACCCAGGGCATCTTCATCAACGCCGGGACGATCACCGCCGACGGGCCGGCAGGCAGCGGATTCAGTATCGAGGTCCAGGCCGGCTCCACGATCGCCGGCAGCTTCACCAATCTTGGTACGCTGGCGGTGCTGGCAGCCAACGAGATGGTGGTCACGACAGGGCTCGGGGCGAACTTCACCAGCACCGGTACGGTCGCGGTCAGCAACGGCGGCACGCTCGCGATCGATAGCGGCGTGCTTGGCGGCGCGATCATCAATAACGGCACGATCCTGGCGGTCGGCGACGGCCCGCCCGGGCAGACGGACACGCTGGAGGTCTCCGGCGTCGTGACCGGCACCGGCACGCTGGCGATCGGTGCCAACGGCATCCTGAAGCTCGACGCGGCCCCGACCGAGGCGATCGCCTTCCCCACGTCCGGCGCCGGTTTGCTGATTCTGCCCGGTACCGGCACCTACACGACGCCGCTGCTCAACCTCGCCACCGGCGACAAGATCGCAATCGCCGGCAGTGCGCCAATTACCGGCGTTACCGTCGCCGGGAGCACGATCACCATCGCCACCGCAAGCGGCAACACCGTCCTGACGGACGCGACCTTTGCCGTCGGGGCGAATCAGTCGTTCTTTTCGTCCCTTGACGGCGCCACGAGCGACTGGACGATCCAGGTGAACGCTCCGGGAGACACCTGGACAGGCAGCGTCTCCACTAACCTCGGCACCGCGGGAAACTGGACCGGGGGCATTCCCACGGCGGCGGACTCGCTCAATTTCAACAACGGCGGAACCCTCACCGGCGCGGCCGTCGGGCTGAAGGCCAATTTCAACGGAGCCGGCGGCTGGGTCCTGAACGGGGCGAACCTCACCCTGGCGGGCAATCCCAACCCGCCCTTCGACCCCTATGCGCTTGTCTTCAATGACAACGTCACCCTGAATGGGGCGACCGTGATCGCGGACGGCACCGCCTCCTTCGCCCCGGGCGTGACGGTCACAGCGCAGGGCGGCTCCTCCATCACCGATGCGGGCGACACGCTCGGGCAGAATGCCGGTCAGTTCGCGTCCCTCGTGCTATCCGGCATCGGCACCAACTGGACCGAGGTCGCCGATCCGGCACTCAACGGCAACGGCAACTCGACCGGGTACCTCACGGTCGGGGCAAGCGGAACCGGCCTTGTCAGCGTCAGCAACGGCGCCTCGCTCAGCCCTTCGGGATTGTATGTCGGCAACAGCGCCGGCGGTGAGGGTCAACTCATCGTCGCGAGCGGCACCGTCAGCGACTCGCAGAACCTCATCATCGGCCAGAACGGTGACGGCCAGGCCACGATCACCGCCGGAGGCATCGTGACGTGGGCCAGCACTTTCGCCGCCGTCGGCGACAACGCCGGCAGTTCAGGAAGACTGGTGATCGGCGCGGGCGGCACTCTACTCGCCACGGCGACGCCAAACCCCGCCAGCACGAACTACTACCTGAATATTGGCGACGGTGGCCCGAGCGGCGCGCTGCCGACCGCCGACGGGTCGGTAATCGTGACCGGTCCCGGTGCGCTGTTGGACACGAACGGCAATCCAGTGTCGATCGGGCTGAACGGCGGCAACGGCGAACTGGTCATTTCCAACGGGGGAACCGCGCTCGTCGGCACGCCGAAGAGCAGCAACGCCGCGTCGATCGCGATCGGCAAGTACGGCAACGGCTTGGTCGAGGTGACCGGCGCGGGATCGGAGCTGTTGGCGGTAGGCGGCCTGTACGATGGCCGCGGCGGGACCGGCGACCTGATCGTCTCGAATGGCGGATTCCTGGACACGACCAACGACCCGACCGGCAACGGCGGGTTGGAGGTCGCCGCCGGCTCGAGCGTGTTCGGCACCGAGACCGGCGGCAGCGGCGTGGCGACTGTAACCAGCGGCGGCCACATCTACGTTCAGGCGGGCATGAGCGTCGGCGAGAACGGCGCGAATGGCGTGCTCAATGTGACCAACGGCGGCAGCGTCGAGGTCGGCACAAGGCTGGGTGTCGGCGTCGGCGGGGTCATCGGCACCCTTGCGCTCGGCGCGATTGGCGTCGTCAACATCGGCGCCGGCGGCACGATCCAGATCGACGCGACCACGATCGCGGCCGGCCAGGCGGCGCTCTACGTCGGCGATTTCGGCGGCACCCAGGGCAGCGTCAACGTCGACGGCGTGGGCGCGCTGCTGAACGTCGGCACGCAAAAGATCAGCCTGGGCACCCTCAATAGCTCGATCACAAACAGCACCACCGGCGAGGGCTCTCTCTCGATCACGCAAGGTGGCGCCGTGACGGCCGGCATCCTCAACGTGGGCGGCACGGGGATCGGCTCCGCGGACGTGCAGAGCGGCGGCGGCGCCGCGGTTAACCAGATCGAGGTCGGCGGTGGCGAGATTGTCGGCACGAGCACCTATGCCGGACAGGGCAGCCTCAACATCGGCGCGGCCAGCACCGTCACGGTTGCCGGAGTGGGACTGGGCAGCGCCGCCGCGGTGGCGGTGGGGTACTTCGGCGGCGCGGATGGACAGGTGAACGTCGCCGGCGCCGGCGCGCTGCTCAACGTGGAGGGCGCGAATTACATCTCGCTGGGCACCTACAACGGCACCGTCAACAGCACCAGCGGCAACGGCGGCATGACCGTCTCGCAGGGCGCGGTGGCGAACGCGAATCAGATCCAGGTCGGCAACACCGGCAGCGGCGCCCTCAACGTCGGCGGCGGCGGCAACATCAACGTCGGCGAGACGCTGAGCGTCGGCGATGGCACGGCGGTCGGCGCAGTCGCCGAGGCTGGGTTCGGCGTCATCAATATCGGCGCGACCGGAACCATCAACGTCGCCGGCACCGGGCTCGCCGCCGGCGTCGCGGCGGTGACCGCCGGCAGCTTCATCGGCGCGACCGGCATCATCAACGTTACCGGCTCGCACGCGCTGCTGAACCTCAATGGGCATGATCTCAGGCTTGGCACCAATTCGGGGACCCCGTCCTCGAGCGGCGCGGGCAGTCTCACCACATCCTTCGGCGGCGTGGTGGACGCCGGCACGATCGTGGTCGGCGACACCGGGGTTGGCAGCTTCAACGCCGACATCGGTGGTGCGTCGGCGACCGCGCTCGATGTCGGCGCGCAGGCGAGCGGACAGGGCAACATCGTGCTGACCTCCGCGCTGACCGGCGTCGGCGTCAACGCGCTCACGATCGGCGATCAGGGCCTGGGACGGGTGGCCGCGACCGCCGGCGCCAACCTCGTCGTCTACAGCACGGCGATCATCGGCAATGCCGCCGGCTCCGACGGGCAGCTCGCGGTCACCGGGGGCGCGCATTTCAGGACGTATTCCCTGATCGACGGCGACTCAGGCACCGGCGCGCTGACCGTCAGCGGCGGCGCCACCGCCGAGATCATCAACGCCGCGACGATCGGGTTTGGCGGATCGGGGGGCGCCGGTATCGGCAATCTCGGGATCGGCGCCGGCGGAACGGTCACCGTCGACGGCACCGGCCTCGCCACGGGCACCGCGGCCCTCAGCGTCGGGGACTTCGCCAACGCGACCGGCATCATCACCGTCAGCGGCTCACACGCGCTGCTCAATGTCGGCACCCATGACATCCGCCTCGGCACCAACGCCGGAACCCCATCCTCGAGCGGTACGGGCATCCTGACCGCCTCGCTTGGCGGAGTGATCGACGCCGGCACCATCGTCGTCGGCGACACCGGCACGGGCGTCTTCAGCGCCAATATCGGGGGTGCGTCCGCCGCTGCGGTCGATGTCGGCGCGCAGGCGACCGGCCAAGGCAGCGTGCTGCTGACCGGTGCCCTCACCGGCCTGGGGCTGAACGCGCTGACCATCGGCGACCAAGGCTACGGCAAGGTCACGATGACCAACGGCGCCAACCTCGTCGTGCACGGCAACGTCGTCCTGGGCAACGCCGCCGGCGCCACCGGTCAGGCCGCGATCGCCAGCAACGCCTATTTCCAAGCCAACACGCTGACGGTCGGCGGCGGCGGCAGCGGGGCGTTCAGCGTCGATAGCGGCGCGGTGCTCAATGCGCTGACCATCGCGGCGATCGGCGCGACCGGCGTACTGACGCTGCAAGGCGGCAAGGTCGCCGCCGGGCAGGTTGCCAACCAGGGCAACATCTCCGGCTCCGGTACCGTCAACGCTCCGCTGGCGAACAACGGCGTCATGACCGCCTCGGGCGGAGCGCTGACGGTCAACGGCGCCATCTCGGGGACCGGCGTCCTGGCGATGGGCGCGAACGGCGAATTGGTGGTCGGCGCGGTCGGCGCCGGGCAGGGTTTCGCCTTCACCGCACCTGGAGGCGTGCTGGAGCTGGCCAGTCTGGCTGCCACCAACGCGAGCGTCATCGCCGGGTTCGGCGCGGGCGATCAGATCCAGGTCGTCACCGCCAGCAGCATCGCCACCAGCTTCAACGCCACGACGGACGCGCTGACGATCACCGCCGGCACGGCCTCGCATACGTTCCAGGTGACCGGCACGCACACCGCGGCCGACTTCACCTCGAGCGTGGTGGGCGTCGACACGGTGCTCGCGGCGAACCAGACGATCAACCTGGGCACCGGGCCGCATCTGCTCTACCTCGGCGCCGCGAGCACCAACGATACCGTCGTCGCGCCCGTGCTGCCGAGCGCGGGGACGTCGAACTTCCTCGACATCTTCAATTTCGGGGGTGCCGATACGCTCGACTTCCGCGCCGCCCTGGCTGGCACCACCTGGGGCGGCACGTCGGGCACGCTCGGCAACTACCTCTCGGTCGCGACCAGCGCCAACAGCGCCGTCATTTCACTTAGCGCGACCAGCGGCGGGGCGGGGGTGGCCCTCGTCAAGCTGGAGAACAGCGGGCCGCTCACGCTAAGCCAGGTGCTGGCGCACGCGACGACCTGAACCAACTACACTAGGATGGCGCCGCCATGCGCGACGCCACCCCTTCCCGTGCCTGACCGCTTCGCCCGTTTGTTCCCGAACGCCTTCACCATGACGATGGCCTCCGGGATCATCGCGATCGACGCGCACGCCCTCGGTTGGCCGAGACTCCGTTGGGCGCTGTTCGCGGTGGCGGTGGCGAGTTGGCTTGCGCTGCTCGCGGCCGGCATCATCGGACTCGCTCGCGACGCTGACCGGCTCGGCACGGCGCTCACGCATCACGAGACCGGCCCCGCCTTCCTCACTCTGGTCGCCGCAACGGCGATCGTCGGCAGCGGCTTCGCCGCGCTCCATTTCGCGGCCTGGATCGTTCTCCCGCTCTTTGCCATCTCGGCTCTGTTCTGGTGTGTCACCGAGTACGGTTTCCTGGCCGGCGTGATCGAGGGGCGGGTGAAGCCGCCGCTGGAGGCGGGCCTGTCCGGCCAATGGCTGCTCCTGGTGGTGGCGACCGAGGCGCTCGCGGCACTTGGGACGGATATCGCCTCGCCGCCGCGCGCGCTGATCTTTGCCTGCTACGCCTGGGCCCTGCTGGGCGCGATCTACTACGTGCTGCTCTCGGCGATGGTGCTCTACCGCTTCACCTTCGTGGCCATGCCGCCCGAGGACGTCTCCGGCCCCTGGTGGATCAATGCGGGCGCTGCTGCGATCACGGTGCTCGCCGCCGCCAAGCTGATGACAAGCGGTGTTGCGTTCGGAGGATTCGCGTTGCGCGACCTGCTCGCGCCCGTCGTGGTCGTTTTCTGGGCCGATGCGACGTTCTGGATCCCGCTGCTGCTCTTGCTGTTCGCCTGGAAGCACGTGGTGCGCCGGCGCGCGTTCCATTACTCGATCGCGCAATGGTCGGTCGTCTTCCCGCTGGGCATGTACTGTGCCGGCACGCTGGCGCTCGAGGCCGTCTTCGGGCTCGGCTTCCTGCACCCGCTCGCGCGCGCGTTCTTCTGGATCGCGCTGCTTGCCTGGTGCGGGGCGTTCGTCGGCGCGGTCCGCGCGGCGTTCAGTCCAGATGGCACGCCGAGACCTGCCCCGGGCTGACGGTCCGCAACAGCGGCTCCTCGACGCGGCAGCGGTCGAACGCGAACGGACAGCGGGTGTGGAAACGGCAGCCGGAGGGCGGGTTGATCGGGCTGGGCACGTCGCCGCGCAGGATGATGCGGTTGCGCACCGCACCCGGGTCCGGCACCGGAACCGCCGACAGCAGCGCGCGCGTGTACGGGTGATGCGCACGGGCGAACAGCGTGCGCCGGTCGGTCAGCTCCACGATCTTGCCGAGATACATGACCGCCACGCGATGTGTCAGATGCTCGACGATCGCCAGGTCGTGGCTGATGAACAGCATCGTTAGGCCAAGCTGATCCTGCAAATCGGCCAGCAGGTTGATGATCTGCGCCTTCACCGACACGTCGAGCGCGGAGACCGCCTCGTCGCAGATGATCAGGTCGGCGTCGGGCGCGAGCGCGCGGGCGATGCCGATGCGCTGACGCTGCCCGCCGGAGAACTCGTGCGGGAACCGCCCGGCGGCGTCGCGCGGCAGGCGCACGGTGTCGAGCAGGCGATCGACGCGCTCATTGAGCGCGCTCCCGCTCGCCAGGCCGAAATTGGTGATCGGCTCGGCGATGATGTCGCGCACCTTCATGCGCGGATTGAGGCTGCTGAACGGGTCTTGGAACACCACCTGCATCCGCCGGCGCAGCGGCCGCAGCCGACCGGCCGAGAGGTTGTCGATCCGTTCGCCGTCGAGGCGCACCTCGCCTTCGGTCGGGGGAAACAGCCGCAGGATCGCCCGCCCGACGGTCGACTTGCCGCAGCCCGATTCGCCCACCAGCGACAGCGTCTCGCCGCGCGCGATGTCGAAGCTCACGCCATCGACCGCGTAGACCGTCCCGGTGCGCCGGCCGAGGATCCCGGTGCGGACAGCGAAATGCTTCTTGAGTTTGGCGACCTCAAGCAGGGCCGTCATGCGTCCACCAGCACGTGCGCGTGGTGGCACGCCGCCGTGTGGCCAGGCAGATGCGCCTCGATCGGCGGGCTCACGCGGCGGCAGACATCGGTGACCAGCGGGCAGCGCCCCGCGAAGGAGCAGCCGACAATCGGGGAACGCAGCGAGGGCACCAGTCCGGGAATCTCGGTGAGCCGCCCTCGCCCGCCCGCCTCCACCGACGATCCGAGCTTCGGCACCGCGCCAAGCAAACCCCGCGTGTACGGATGCAGCGGGCGGGCGAAGATGTCCTCGACGCTCGCTTCCTCGACCTTGCGCCCGGCGTACATGACCACCACCCGCTGCGCCATCTCGGCGACGACGCCAAGGTCGTGGGTGATCAGCATGATCGCCGACCCCAGCCGCGTCTTGAGGTCGCGCATCAGGTCAAGGATTTGCGCCTGGATGGTGACGTCGAGCGCGGTCGTCGGCTCGTCGGCGATGAGCAGCTTCGGGTTGCAGGCGAGCGCCATCGCGATCATCACCCGCTGACGCATCCCGCCCGAAAGCTGGTGCGGATACTCGCGGACCCGCTTTTCCGGCGCCGGCATCCCCACCAGGGTCAGCATATCGACCGCCCGCGCCTCCGCCGCCTGGGCGGACACGCCCTCGTGCAACTGCACCGTCTCGCCGATCTGATGGCCGACCGTCAGCACCGGGTTCAGGCTGGTCATCGGCTCCTGAAAGATCATCGAGATGTCGTTGCCGCGGATGCCCCGCATCTCCGCTTCCGGCAGCGCCAGGAGATCGCGGCCGTTGAAGCGGACCTGACCGGCGACGCGGCCTGGCGGCTCGGGGATCAGGCGCAGGATCGACATCGAGGTGACGGATTTCCCGCAGCCCGACTCGCCGACGATCCCCACCGTCTCCCCGGGATCGACGTGAAACGAGATGCCGTCGACCGCGCGCACGACGCCGTCGGGCGTGGCGAAATGCGTGCGCAGGTCGGTTACTTCGAGCAGCGGCATCTTAGAGCCGTTTCGCCAGCCGCGGATCGAGCGCGTCGCGCAGCCCGTCGCCCACCAGGTTCACGGCGAGCACCGTGACCGAGAGGAACACCGCCGGGAAGAACACGATGAACGGCTTGATCTGCCACAGCGCGCGGCCCTCGGCCATGATGTTGCCCCAGCTCGGCACCGTCGGTGGCGTGCCGGCACCGATGAAGGACAGGATCGCCTCGGTGATCATGGCGGACGCGCAGATGAACGTCGCTTGCACCATCAACGCGGCGAAAGTGTTGGGGATGATGTGGCGCCAGATGATGACCGGCGTGCGCGTGCCCGCCGCGATCGCCGCCTCGACATAAGGTTGCTCGCGCAAGCTCAGCACGATGCCGCGCACCAGCCGGGCGACACGGGGAAACTCGGTGATCGAGATGGCGAGGATCACGTTCTGCACCGACGCCCGCGTCAACGCCATCAGCGCGATGGCGAGCAGGATCGAGGGGATCGACATCATCCCGTCCATCACCCGCATGATGATGCCGTCCAGCGCGCGGATGAACCCGGCGACGACGCCGACCAACGTGCCGGCGGCCGAGGCCAGGATCGCCACCGAGAAACCGACCAGCAACGAGATGCGGGCGCCGAACAGCGTACGCGAGAAGATATCCCGCCCGAGCATGTCGGTGCCGAACAGATGCGCCATCGACGGGTCGCGGATGCGCTGGGCGGGAGCGATCGCCGTTGGGTCGTATTGCGTCAGCACCGGGGCGAAGATGGCGATCAGCAGCATCATCGCGATGATCGCCCCGCCCGCGGCGACCGTCGGGTAGCGGCGCAGGAAGCCGACAATCCGCCCCCGCTCCACGCGCGGCGGCAGAATCTCCGGCAGCGGCGCGACGGTGACGCTCAATAGCGTATCCTCGGGTCAAACACGGTGTAGAGCAGGTCGACCAGCAGGTTCACCAACACGTAGGTGACGGAAAACAGCAGCACCACACCCTGGATCACCGGATAGTCGCGGCGCAGGATCGCATCCACCGTCAGCCGCCCGAGGCCGGGGATCGCGAACACCGTCTCCGTGACCACGGCACCGCCGATCAGCAGCGCGACGCCGTTGCCGATCACGGTGACGATCGGGACGGCGGCGTTCTTCAGCGCGTGGACGAACAGCACCTCCCGCGAGCCGACACCCTTGGCGCGCGCCGTTCGCACATAGTCCTGGCTCAGCACCTCCAACATGGTCGCGCGCGTGATGCGCGCGATCAGCGCGACGTAGATCAGCCCCAGCGCGGCGGACGGCAGGATCAGCGTTCGAAGGAACGGCCACACCCCGCCGCTGATCGGCACGAAGCCCTGCACCGGTAGCCAGCCCAGCTTCAACGCGAAGACGTAGGCAAGGACGTAGCCGATGACGAACACCGGGACCGAGAAGCCCAGAACCGCCATCACCATCACCGCGCGGTCGATGAACGAGCCTTGCTTCCAGGCCGCGATCACGCCCAACGGTACCGCGATGAGGACGGCGATCACGGTGGTCAGCACCATCAGCGACAGCGTCGGCTCGATGCGCTGGGCGATCATGTGGCTGACCGGCAGGTTGGTGAAGATCGAGTCACCGAGGTTGCCGTGCAGCACCTGCCAGAGCCAGTCGGCGAAGCGGACCAGGAACGGCCGATCCAGCCCAAGGGAGGCGCGGATATGGGCGATGTCGGACGGGCTCGCCTGATCGCCGGCGATGATCGCCGCCGGATCGCCCGGCGCCATGTACAGCAGGCTGAAGATGAAGAACGCGACGAACAGCATCACCGGGATGGTGGCGGCGACACGTCGGGAGATGTAGCCCAGCATCTAGGCGCCCCGAGGGGTTAGCGAGAGGGCACGCGCGGTCACGCTGCCTTCTCCACTCCCCACACGATCCGAGGCTGCCAGCGCGGCGCCCGCGCCCGACCGGAAATCCCGGCGTCTCATCTTGCTATAGCCCCCCAGCCCAGGCCACGGCAGCAACCCGGGTCGCTGCATCGTGGCTTAACGTGGCGGCGCTGAAAACGCCAGCGCCACCTTCGCACGCCGGTCCCCCCCTTGTAGTCTGCGGGAAATGCGGGTGCTGTTCATCATCCACGAGCTGGCGCCCAACGGCGCGGTCGTCGCCCTGTACGAGCAGGCACGTTGGCTTCTCGCAAACGGGCACGCCGTCCGCGTGCTGACACCGCCTCTGGACGGTCCGGCCGCGGCGTTGCTCGCCCGCTTCGAGGCGGCCGGCATTCCGATTGGCAGTAGCGCGGTCTGGGCCGAGCATGATGTCGTGGTGGGCTGCACGATCTTCGCCGCCGACGCGCTGTTCGACCTGATCGGCCGGCTGCCCGTCGTGTGGTGGATCCACGAGGGCATCGCAGGCGTTCGCGCCGTGCTCGCCCAGCCGAAGGCGGCGCATGTGTTAGCCCGCGCCGACCGACTGATCTTTCCCAGCCGCGCGGTGGCGGAGCGCTTGTTCGGTCCGATGCTAACCCACGGTGCGCCGGGCCGGATGGACGTGGTGGCGGGCATCGTCGCGCCGCCCGCGCCGGGCGAGACCGCGCCGAAGGCCCCGGGCACCATCCGCGTCCTGTGTGTCGGCTCGGTCTATCCGCGCAAGCGTCAATCCGACCTGGTGCAAGCGGTGGCGCGGCTTCGCGGCGCGTCCCTGGAATGCGTGCTGGTCGGCGAAATGCACACGATCGAGGAGCCCGGCGCCTCGATCGTGCAAGCGGATCCCGCCCGGTTCCGCCTGACCGGCGGGCTCGCGCCGGAGCAGGTCCATGCCCTGTATCGCTCCGCCGACGTATTCAGCCTCCCGTCGGCGGACGAAAGCATGCCGCTCGCCCCGGTGGAGGCGGCGTGGCATGGCGTCCCGGTCGTGCTCAGCGATCTTGCTTGCTATGAGGGCGTCTGGAAGCACGGCCACAACGCGCTGATCCATCCGCTGGGCGATGTGGAGATGCTCGCCTGGTGCCTGCGGATGTTGGTCGAAAGCGGCGATCTCCGCCGTCGGATGATCGACGGCGCCCGCCGCATCACCGCGCTATTCAGTGAACGCCGGGCCGGGCCCGCGTTCGAGACCGTCCTCGCGGACGCGATGGCGGGCTGGCATCCCTCCGGCGCCTAAAGGCCGCACACGGGCCAGGATCGCAGGTGCTCGGGCAACGTCCAGGCGACCCGAGGATCGGGCACGTGCGCGATCGGCCGCGCCGCGCCGCGCCAGGCTACCCCCATGATCTGCATCGTCTGATACAGCATGGTCCGCCATCCTTGCGCGCGAAACCACGCCAGGCCTTGGGCGACATCGGGACAGACAAGGTCATGGAGCAGCACCAGCGCGTCGGCGGGCGCCACGGCGGCCACCGCCTTCGCGTCGGCGAGAGGCGCCGGCGCATCGTGGTTGCCGTCGATGAAGAACAGGGTCCAGCCGCGACGGAACAGACCATCCAGTTCGAACACTCGGGCCGGGCTCATGCCCGGGATCAGGCTGGTCCGCTCCAGCACCCCCGCGCAGCGCAGCGAGGCCCGCACGCTCGCGTAGATATCGGGATCACCGAGCAACGGGTCGATGACGTCGAGGGTCACTCCGCCGAGCGCGAGGTGGCAGGCGGACCAGCCGAGCCAACAGCCGATCTCCAGCGCCCGGGCGCCGGCGAACCGTTGGGCGGTGTTGTAGAGGATGTGCGCCTCATCGCGGCTGACGAAGCCGACGCCGGGTTGGCGGCGATCCACGTACCACGCGTGCGGTATCTCGCGGCGCAGATACGGCCAATCCGAGCGTGAGCGATCGCCCGCCACCATGTTGGGAAAGCACGCGTCCGGGCGCACGCGGGCGAGGCCGGGCGCGACATAGTCTTCCGACGAAAAGACCGGAGGGTCTGTTTCCGGGCCGCCCATGCCGTTGAACCCGCGTTAACGACGCCAGCCTAAAACAGAGGCGCCGGCCGGGAATAGGCCCGACCGGCGCAAACGGAGGCTGGCATGAAGAAGCATGCGTGGCTTCCACTACGCATCATGGTGGTTATGACGGTTCGCGTCAAGATCATCGTGAAGCGATAGGGGAGGCGGTCCGGGCGGGGCAACCCGCCCCGACGTCTCCGTCTTACACCAAGCGCCTGCCCGCCGCCGCCTCCAGCACGCGCAGCGGGGACGTGGTCGGCGTCCGCATCGCCTCGACCGGCAGGTGGAAAGTCTGCTCCAGCGCGCAATTGCCCGCCAGCGCCGCGTGCAGCACCTGATCGGTGAAGCACAGCCAGGTGCAGCCCGCCGGGAAGGCGACGTCCGCGCGGGGCGCGCCCGCCTGCCATGATGCGTCGAGTTTGGCGAGATCATGTAGCCGCAGCATCGTGTGATCGTAGCGGCTGCGCCGGCTCTTGGTCAGCCCGAGCCGATGCATCAGCCAGGCGCCCCCGGGCGGCTGCGGACGAATGCGCGGGACGAAGGTCCGCGCGAAGCTCTCGAACGGTTCGCCGACACGCCAGGCGCGCGGCGAGCCGTCGGCGGCGACATTGCTGAACAGGCGCAAGATGCGCCGACCATGCATCGGCCGGGTCGGGAACGCATCGACGTGCAGCCGGCGGTCGTCATGGCGGGGTGAATAGCCGCGCCCGGCGATCTCCGTCGGGCGGAAACTGGTGCGCGCGCGCTCCAACGATGCGGCATAGCCGGGGAGCAGGTCGGCGACCAAGTGCTCGGCCCCGCGTCCGAAGCGCTCGATCATCGCGGTCAAGCGGGCGGCGGCATCGGCTGGCAAGCCGACATTGCCGGTCTGACCTGTCGCCGGATCGAGGCTGACATTCTTGCGCGCGCCGCCGGCAACGGTATCGGTCAGGAATATCGCCTCCTCGGGCAGTGTCCGGAACGGCAGGCGGGGCAAGAACAACACCTTCCCCGCCTCCAGCGCGCGCACGGCTTCATCCTGCATCGCGGGCGCGAACGGGCCGTGCCAGTCGGCGATGTCCAACTCGGTCAGCACGTCGTCGGCGCGCAGCCGGACGGGATCATTCATGGGCCAGCACCCAGTCGTTGATGAAGCTCGCCAGGCCGTGCGCGTGGAAGTCCCGGCGCAGCGCGGCCTCGTCGTAGTCCTCGCGAACCCAGTCGAGGAAGGGTTTCCGCCCCTCCGCCTCGCGCTCGTAGAGCAAGAAGAACGCATCCAGGATGCCGGTGCGCGAGCGCCTGATATGGCCGTAACGCAGCGAAAGCTGACGCAGGGCGTCGCGCGCGGTGCCGCCCTCGAACAGCACGAACAGCCCGGCCGCGAGGCCCGCGCGGTCGGCGCCGGATTTGCAATGGATCAGCGCGGGCACCCGCATGGTTCGTGTGATCTCGTGGAGACGCAGGATACGGTCCCGCTGCGGCGCCCCGCGACTCTCCAGCGCCATGTCGATGAAGTCGAGCCCCAGCCGCGCCGCCATGTCGCGCGACAGCGCATCCGAGCCGTTGCGCGCGTGGCCGCGCAGGTTGATGAGCGTCTTGATCCCGTACCGCTTGGTCAGCCGGGCGAGCCGCCCTGGGGTCGGATGGCTGGCGCGATACAGGCGCGCGGGCGCGACGACGGCGAAATTGGCATAGGCCAGCCGGAACACCGCGTGGTCGACCAGCAGCGCATCCACCCAGGCGAGCGCGCGGCCCTTCGCATTGGCGACATCACCTCGGAAGATCGTGTCCATCGGGGGCGCTCAGGCGGGCGCGACCAGCACGGCGATGTCCTCCCGCCCCTCCTCCGTGAGCCCGGCGATCACGCCGACGCGGTCGGCTGGCGGGCGGTTCTGGCTCATCTTCCACTTGCCTTGGAGCCGGGCGATCGGAATCTCGAACCCGATGATGCCGCGCAGCATCGTGGCGACAAAATCGGCCGGCGCGTCGGCGACTCCCCAGGGTTGCGCGCGGGAACTTTCGTGCCGCTCGGTCAGGCGGGTGACGATCTCCAACAGCCGCGCGGAGTCGTCGAAGAAGCGGATGGACCCGTACGCATGGATCGCGACGTAGTTCCAGGTTGGCACGACCTTGCCGGTCTCGCGCTTGGTCGCATACCAACTCGGCGTGACATAGGCGTCCGGGCCCTGGAAGATCGCCAGCGCCTGCACGTCCGCCACGCTGTGCTTCGCCTGCGGGTTCGGGCTCGCGAGGTGGCCGATCAGCGTGCCGTACGGGGCCGGCGTGGGGTCGAGCAGCAGGGGCACGTGGCTCGCGATCAGCCCTTCGTCGGTGAGCGTGACGAGCGTGGCCAGGCCGGCCTCGCGGATCGCCGCGTGCAGGATGTCGGTGCGTTCCTCGTTGAACGCGGGTGGCATGTACACAGACCTTACTCCAGCATGGTGCGCAGCGTGGCGTTGAACGAGGCGGGCGCCTCATAGGCGACCCAATGGCCGGCACCCTCGATAGCACGGAACCGCAATCCTGGCTGTACCGCGCGCATCGCCCGCTCCCGGGCGCCGATATCGGGCATCGAGGGCGCGTCGAGGCTGCCGTAGATGGCATTCACCCGGCAACGCAGGCCCGTGAGCGCGTCGCGCAGCCAGGTGCCGCGCGAGATCAGTGGACTCTTGAGGCGGGAGTGGCGCGTGTTCCAGTCCTGGATGAGTAGGGCGAGGTCGTCGATCTTCCCCGGATCGGCGATCATGAGACGGGCGAGATTGGTGCGATGCGCGGCGATCCGCGCCTCGCCCTCTAGATGGCGGACCTTGACCAGTTCGGTCGTCCCGCGCGGCAGGCCGAGGCCACCCGAGCCGACGATCGTGACTGAGCGCACGCGGCCCGTGTCGTGCGCGGCAAGCACGCCGGCCAGGACGCCGCCATAGGAGAAGCCGGCGAGATCGTAGGACGCGTCGCGCCCTATGACCTGATCGAGACCGCGCGCGAGGATCGCGGCCATCGCGGGTGGGTTCTCGGGATCGGGCGGCATGTCCGAGCAGCCGAGGCCCGGCAGATCCGGACAGACCACGCTCCGCGCCGCCGCGAACGCCTCGATATTGCGCACCCAGTGCCGCCATGATCCGGTACCGCCGTGCAGCAGCACCAGCGGGGTGCCGTCGCCACAGACGTGCCACACCATGCGCCCGACGCCGCACGGCGTGTCATGACGGACAGCGGCACTCTCCATTCGGCCGAGAAAGCCCTGCGGGTCAGAAATGACGGACCTCCTGTTCGCGCCGCGCGTGCCGTGCTTTGGTGCGCGGAGCGTATAAACTGACGCGCGGAATCGTCCAAACGAACGGGGAAATAATCGACCGATGATCTCCATCAATGTACATCGTTGGCTCGGCGCGGGCGTGCTGCTCGCCACCATGTGTTGGCT
>JBAWFF010000443.1:0-4613 GCA_049591635.1 Acetobacteraceae bacterium | reverse complement strand
CCGAACCCGCCGGGCACCAGGATGCCGTTGACCCCCTCCAGCCGCTGGACGGCGTCGGGCTGCTCGAACACCTGGCTGTCCACCCAGTCGAGGTGCACGCGCACGCGGTTGGCGATGCCGCCATGCGCCAGTGCCTCGGCGAGCGACTTATAGCTGTCGAGCAGGTTGGTGTATTTGCCGACCACGGCGATGCGGACCTCGCCCTCCGGACGGCGCACCGCATCGACGATCCGCTCCCAGCGCGACAGGTCGGGCGGGGCGTCGGTGGGCAGGCCGAAATGACGCAGCACCGCGTCGTCCATGCCCTCCTCGTGGTAGCGCAGCGGCACGGCGTAGATCGTGTCGACGTCGAGCGCCGGGATCACCGCGTCGGGGCGGACGTTGCAGAACGAGGCGATCTTGCGCCGCTCGGCGTCGGGGATCGGGCGGTCGCAGCGGCATAGCAGCATCTGCGGCTGGATGCCGACGTTCAGCAGCTCCTTCACCGAGTGCTGCGTCGGCTTGGTCTTCAGCTCGCCGGCCGAGGCGATGAACGGCACCAGGGTCAGGTGGACGAACATCGCCCGCTCCGGCCCCAATTCGTTGCCGAGCTGGCGGATGGCTTCGAGGAACGGCAGGCTCTCGATATCACCGACCGTGCCGCCGATCTCCACCAGCACGAAGTCCACGTCGGCGGAATCGCGCAGCACGGTCTCCTTGATGGCGTCGGTGATATGCGGGATCACCTGCACGGTGGCGCCCAGGTAGTCGCCGCGCCGCTCCTTGGCGATCACCTCGGCGTAGATGCGCCCGGTGGTCGCGTTGTCGGCCTTGCTGGCGGCGACGCCGGTGAAGCGCTCGTAGTGCCCGAGGTCGAGGTCGGTCTCGGCGCCGTCATCGGTGACGAACACCTCGCCGTGCTGATAGGGGCTCATGGTCCCCGGATCGACGTTCAGATAGGGGTCGAGCTTGCGCAGCCGCACGGCGTAGCCGCGCGCCTGGAGCAGCGCGCCGAGCGCCGCCGAGGCGATGCCTTTGCCGAGGGAGGAGACCACGCCGCCGGTGATGAAGACGAACCGCGTCATGGGAAGCCAACATAGGCACCCGACTCGGACGAGGGGAAGCCCCTCAGTGCGGGACGTCGGGGCCGGACGGCGGGGCCGGGGCGGCGGGAAGCGGCGCCGGGGCGCCCGGCTTCGGGGCGGCGGGGACGGTGCCGTGTTGGCCGGGGGCGGCCGGCGTCGTCAGCGGCATCGGGGTGTTCAGGATCGACGTCCCGCCGGCCCCGGAGGTGTTGTGGTTCATCAGCGCCAGGATGAGCGACAGACCGAGGAAGATCGCGGCCAGCACGGCGGTCGCGCGGGTCAGCAGATTGGCGGTTCCCCGCCCCCCCATGAACGCGCCCATCCCCTGGGAGCTGCCGATGCCCAGCCCGCCGCCCTCGCTGCGCTGGATCAGCACGACGCCGATCAGCGAGATCGTGACGAAGACATGGATGGCGATGAGAACATCGTACATGCGCGCGCCTTCTAGCCGCCCCGACCGGCCCGGGCAATGGCGAGGAAGTCCTCCGCGACCAGGCTGGCGCCGCCGACCAGCGCGCCGCCGACCTCCGGCACGCGGAGCAGCGCCGCCGCGTTCGCCGCCTTGACGGAGCCGCCGTAGAGGATGCGGACGGCGGCGCCGGCGTCGGGGAACTGGCGCAGCAGCTCCTCGCGGATGAAGGCGTGCATCGTGGCGACCTCCCCCTCGGTCGGGGTCTTGCCGGAGCCGATCGCCCAGAGGGGCTCGTAGGCGAGCACGCCCGGCACTTCGGTCCCGAAGCCGCGCGGCAGGCTGCCCGAGAGCTGCCAGCCGACCGCCTCCGTCTCCGCCCCCGAACGGCGCTGATCCTCGGTCTCGCCGACGCAGACGATCGGGGTCAGGCCGGCGGCGGCGGCGGCCAGCACCTTCTCGCGCACCAGCTCGTCGGTTTCGCCGTGATCCTGGCGCCGCTCGGAATGGCCGAGGATCACCCAGCCGGCGCCGGCGTCGCGCAGCATCGCCGCCGAGATGTCGCCGGTATGGGCGCCCCGCGCCTCCTGATGGCAGTCCTGTCCGCCGACGGCGATATCGGTGCCCTCCAACGCGCGCGCGACCGCCGCGAGGGTGATCGCGGGCGGGCAGACCAGCATCTCCGCGGCGATGTCGGCGATACCGTGACGCAGGGCGGCGGCGAGGCCGAGCGCCTCGCCCCGCAGCAGGTTCATCTTCCAATTGCCGGCGATCAGCTGGCGCATCCGCATTCCTTCTCGAAGTCGCCGTTAGCGTAACCTAAGTCTCGGCAAAGCGCGCCGCTGGCAAAGCCCGGCGCGCGATCGTATAGCGGCGCGCATGATTTCGATGCTCCGCCGCTCCCTCGACACGTGGCCGGTTCGTGCCTTCTTCGGGCTGATGGTGGTCGCCTTCGTGGTCTGGGGCGTGGGCGACGTGATCAATGTGGTCGGCAAGAAGACCTGGCTCGTGAAGGTCGGCGGCCAGACGATCGAGCCACAGCAGTTCCAGCCGACGTTCCAGCGCGAGATGGCCCAGGCGCAGCGCAAGCTGCCGGCCGGCCAGGACATGACGCCGGCCGGGCGGCGCGACGTCGCCAACGCGGCGCTCCAGCAGATGATCGGTCAGGTCGCGCTGTCCGATGAGGAGGCGCGGCTGCGCGTCGTGGTGCCCGACGCGGTGGTGCGTCAGGCGGTGTTCGCCATGCCGGCGTTCCTCGACAAGGAAGGCAAATTCGACCGCTCCATGCTGGACGCCGCCCTGCGCTCCAACGGCCTCAGCGAGGCAGAGTTCCTCGGGATAGTACGCGGCGATCTGGCCCGCACGCAGATCCTGGATGCGGTCGCGGCCGGCGCCAAGCCTCCCGACACGCTGATCCACGCGGTCTACACGTTCGAGACGGAGCGACGGTCGGCCTCGATGGTCGAACTCCCCTTCGCCGCCGCGCCCGCTCCGGCCACGCCATCGGAGCCCGAGTTGCGGCGCTGGTACGCCGACCATCCCGCCGCGTTCCGCATTCCCGAGTATCGGCGCATCAAGGCCATCGTTCTGTCGCCCGAGACGATCGCGAAGGGTCTCAAGGCGTCGGACTCCGACCTCCACGCCTGGTACGACGCGCACAAGACCCAATTCTCCGAACCGGCACGCCGCTCCATCCAGGTCGCCATCCTACCCGACCAGGGCAAGGCCGACACGCTCGCGGCGCAGTGGCGAGGCGGGGCCGATTGGGCCACGGTGCAAAAGGCCGCCGAGGCGGCGGGCGGCTCGGCGGTCGCGCTGGATACGGCGACCGAGGCGCAGATCCCCGACGCGGCGCTCGCGAAGGCCGCATTCGCCGCGACGCCCGATCAGGTGACGGCACCGGTGAAGGCGTCCCTGGGGTGGGCGGTGCTGCGCGTCGGCACCGCCACGGCGGGACACGAGCAGAGCTTCGAGCAGGCAGAGGCGACGGTGCGGGAAAAGGTGCTGGCCGAACAGGCGGCGTCGGTCCTGTACGATCGGGTGAGCAAGGCCGACGACGTCCTCGGTACCGGCAACGGCCTCGACAAGCTGCCGCCCGATATCGGCCTGGTGGGGGTCTCCGGCACGATGGACGCCCAGGGCATTACGGAATCGGGCGCGCCGGCGCCGATCCCCGGGCCGCCGGAGCTTCGCAAGGCACTGATCGCGGCGGCGTTCGCCCATCCGCCCGGGCCGCCGTCGGAGATGACGGAAGTGGCAATTCCGGGCGCCGGGTCGGCGTTTTACGCGGTGCAGGTGGAGCAGGTGATCCCACCCTCGGTGAAGCCGTTCGACGCGGTGAAGGATCAGGTGACGGCGGGCTGGTCCCAGGACGCCCGGGAGAAGGCGCAGGAGAAGGTGGCGGCGGCGATGCTGACCGCCGTGAAGGGCGGCGAAAGCCTCGCGGATGCGGCGGCGAAGGCGGGGGCCAGCGTACGGGTGACGCCGCTCGTGACCCGCGACGCGGCGGTGGACGGGATGCCATCGCAGCTCCAGCGTGTCCTGTTCGGGCTGAAGCCGGGAGAGCCCGCGATGGTGCAGACGCCCGAGGCGTTCGTCGTCGCCGTCCCCGACAAGGTCGAGACGCCCGACCCCAAGGCCGATCCGACGCAGTACGCCAGTGTGCGTGACGTGCTGACGCGCTCCTTTGCCGCCGATCTCACGCAGAGCTTCGCCGACGCGTTGCGCGCCCGCGCCCAGCCGCAGATCAACCAGTCGGTGCTCGACGGCTTCGTCCAGCAATAGAGGTTCCATGGAGTCCGCCCCGCCCCCCGGCTTCGCCGCTTTTCGCGCCGCCTATGACGAAGGGCGCGGCACGCTGGTCTGGCGGCGCGGCGTGGCGGATCTCGAGACGCCGGTCGCGGCGTTCCTGAAGCTCGGGCTCGGGCGAGCGAACGCGTTCCTGCTGGAAAGCGTCGAAGGCGGGGCGGCGCGCGGACGCTATTCCATCATCGGGATGGAGCCGGACCTGATCTGGCGGTGTCGGGATGGCCGCGCGGAGATTAATCGGCACGCGCGCTCCGCGCCGCACGCCTTCGCGCCCGATCCCCGGCCGCCGCTCGACAGCCTGCGCGCGACGATCGCGCAGGCGCGGTTGGAGG
>JBAWFF010000442.1:0-6849 GCA_049591635.1 Acetobacteraceae bacterium | reverse complement strand
AGCCATGCCCCGCCGGCGTCGCGGGCGCCGCCGAGGCGGCCGTCTGCCATCTCGGCCAGCAGCGCGAGGCTGGCGCGTGCGTCGCCGAGGATGCCGAACTCGGCCGGGTAGTTGCGGCCGATCTCGGCGGGGTCGATGTCGATCTGGATGAGCCGGCTCGGCGGGATGGCGAGCGTGTAGCCGTCGAGCCAGGCGCTGGTCGCGCGGTCATCGAACGAGAAGCCGAGCGCCAGGATCACGTCGGCGTGGCTCGTCGCGTCGTTGGCCGCGTAGCTGCCGTTGCGCCCGATCGAGCCGAACGCGAGCGCGTGGCGCTCATCGATCGCGCCCTTGCCGTTCGGGCTGGTGACCACGGGGATCGCCGTGCGTTCGACGAAGCGGCGCAATTCCCCCGCCGCCTCCGCCAGCAGCACGCCTTGTCCGGCGATGATGACCGGCCGTTCCGCCGCCAGCAGCACGTCGAGCGCGGCGGACAGCGCACGCGGGTCGCCTTGCGTGCCGTTGACGACGCGAGTCACCGGCGCGGGCGGCGCGATGTCGGCCTCCTCGACGAACACGTTGAGCGGCACGTCGAGGTTCACCGGGCCTGGGCGTCCGGCCAGCATCAGCTCCCATGCCTGGCGCACGGCGAGCGGCACCATGTCGACGCGCGTCGGCTGGTAGCTGCGCTTGACGTAGGGCCGGATCACCGAGGGGAAGTCGGCCTGGAAGAAGCGGCCGGATTCCTGGAACGGCCCGCGATTGAACTGGCTCGTCGGCACGTTGCCGGTGATGGCGAAGAACGCCGAGCTGTCCATCATCGCCGCGGCCAGCGCGATCACCAGATTGGCCGATCCCGGGCCGCAGGAGGTGAAGGTGGCCACCGGCTCGTGGCGCACCTTGAAATAGGCGTCGGCCATGTGGCCGGCGGTCTGCTCGTGATGCACCGAGATGGTGCGGATGCGGTTCTGCGCCTTGAACGCGGCGTCGAGGAAGCCGACGTTGCCGTGCCCGCACAGGCCGAACAGGTAGGGGACATTCCGGCCGATCAGGAACTCCACGATGATATCGGCGCCGTTGGCGTTCATGACGTCCCCTTCGTTCAGGCGGCGCGGAACGCGGCGTCGTGCATGACCGGGCTGCCCAACATGCGCGAGATGTTGACCGCCGTGGCCTTCACCAGCGGCACCAGTTCGGCGACCCGCGCCGGCTTCATGCGCGCGGCGGGCGCGGACACCGCGACGCAGGCGCAGGGCCGGCCGCCGTGGTCGGTGATCGGCGCGCCCAGGCAGCGCAAGCCGATTTCCATTTCCTCGTCGTCGAGCGCCCAGCCCTGGGCGCGCACGCGATGCAGTGCCTCGCGCAGCGCCGCCGGCGCGGTGATCGTGTGCGCGGTGAACCTGGCGAGACCGCGGGCACCGAGCAGCGCGTCGATCTCGGCGTCCGGCAACTGGGCGAGCAGGACCTTGCCCAAGGCGCTGGCGTGGGCGGGGGTGCGTTTGCCGACGAAGGCGTGCATTCGCACCAGCCGCGTGCCGTCCACCGCCTGCACGCAGATCGCCTCGCCGTCGTAGAGGACGCCGACATGCACGGTCTCCCCGGTCGCTCGCGCGAGGTCCTGCAACGGCGGCAGGGACTGCCAGCGGAGCTGCTCGTGGCGCAGGGCGGCGGAGCCGAGGGTGTGGAAGCGCAGCCCGGGCGAATAGCGCGCCGTCGCGGCGTCTTTCTGGAGGTAGCCGAACTCCTCGAGGGTATGGAGGATTCGGAAGATCGTCGGCTTGCTCTGCGCCGACGCGGCGGCGAGTTCCGCGAGGCTCCAGCTTTCCTGGCGGGTGAAGCAATCAAGGACCTCGAGCCCCTTGCGGAGGGAGCCGAGCAGATAGGGGTCGCGGGGTCCGTCCTCGGCGTTTCGCATTGCGGAATCGGCACCGGATTTCTGGTCTCTTGTACCGTATGGCGAAACACGTGGGCGCGGCAAGCGCGATCCGGGCGTACCCAGCCGCTTGCCCGCCGCCCCGACCCGCGTTATGGTGGGTCCATGCGACGCGCCATGCCGCCCACGATCCGATTTTGGTACCGCTGGTACAATCCGGCGGTCTAGGTTCGCGCGTAACTCGCACAACCCGAAGCCGCCTCGCCAGGGCGGCTTTTTTGTTGGAAACCTCCATCGATAGACGCCAAGGCGAGCGGCCCCATTCAGGAGGCCACCATGCGTTTCTCGTCCTTCGATTTCGACGTCGTCACCAGTCCCGAGGAGCAGGAAGCGGTGCTCGCGCGCTTGCGCGAGAAGGCGCGCCGCTCAACCGATCAGCCGGCTCCGGTCGATCTCGACCTGGGGGACGTGGTAGGCGAGGAGTGAGCGCCAGTGTTCCGCGAGGTCGGCGCGGAACAGGCCGCGCGTGACGCCGGCGGCAAGCTTGGGCGTCGCGATCGTCATGGCGTTGATAGACGACCCGGCCGGCCCGAAGCTCATCGTCGTGCCGATGCCGAACAGGTGGATGTCGGCGAGGAACGGCGTGCGCCCCGGTATCTTCTCCTCGAAGGCGAAATCCGGCGACAGGTACGGGAACCGCGCGAGACGATCGTCGCGCTCGGCCTCGTCGGGTGTGTAACGATCGCCCCACGTCGCGATGTTGTCGGCGAAACCGGCAAGCTCCGGACGCAGGCGAGCGTCGTGGTCAATGCCGGTTCCGCAGATCGCGAAATCGGCGGTGAACGGACCCTTGGTCGTCTCCAGGACGACGCGATCCTCGACCATCCGCGCGCCGGTCCAGGGACGGCCTACCTCCACCGCGAAGTTCGAGAACGCGGCGACACGTGCCCAGGTGTCGGGCGGGAAGCCCTCGCGCAAGGTCAGCACGTGACGCATGAAGCGCCAGCGCCATTCGTCCTCCATGTCGCCCAGATGACGGAGGAAGCCGGCGAAGGTGAGCCAGCGATAGGGCTGTAGGACGGACGGCTCGGCGCGTCGGCAAAAAAGACGCACCTCGGCGGCGCCATGCTCCAGCGCCACGGCGGCATTGTCGAACGCCGAGGCCCCGGCGCCGAGCACCGCGACGATCTTGCCGCGGAGCGCGTCGAAATCAATGTCGTCGCAAGTGTGGGCACGGAAAGCAGCGGGGAGGGCACGGACGAAATCGGGCATCCACCAGGCGCCCGTGCCGTCCTGCCCGGTGGCGAGCACGATCTTGCGCGCGAACAGATTGGTGTCGTCGGCAAGGTGAGCGCGCAGACAAGGAGCGCCGTCGTCGGCGAGGGCGGGCGCGATCCCCGTCACCTCGACACCGTTGCGGACGAGAAGCGCGGTCACTCGGCGAAACCACAGCAGATACTCCGCCCAGCGCATGGTCGGGATCAGGTGGAGGGAAGCGAAGTCCGCCGCGCCCCATTGGGCTTCGTGCCAGGCCTGGTAAGTCAGGCTTGGGATGTTAAGGTCCGGGCCGGTCTGGTCCTTGGTGCTGCGCAGCGTCGGCATCCGCGCGTAGGTGGTCCAGGGGCCCTCCGCTCCCGGCGGCGCGCGATCGACGATCAGGATGTTCTCGACCTTGTCGCGCGACAGAGCGAAGGCGGCCGCGAGACCGCATTGGCCGGCACCGACGATCAGGACGTCGAGCGCCGGTACGCTTCCGACGGTGCGCGGGCGCAGCCAGCGTGCGCGGGGATGGGCAACCAGTTCAAGGTCGCGGTCGACATCGGCTTCCAGCTCGGCGAGGCTCGCGGGGGGTCCTCGCATGGGCGATTAGAACGACCGGTAGACGGCGCGCTCGAACCCATCGAGCAAGCGCAACACGGCGGGATCGCCGAACGGCAGGATCTGGGTAAAGATCGCCCCCGCGAGTTTCCGCGTCGGATCCAACCAGTAATAGGTGTTGTTGATCCCGGCCCAGGCGAGGCTGCCGGCACTCCGCCCGCCGGGTACGGCCTCCGTGTTGATGAGGAAGCTGAGCCCCCACTTCTTGCGCATCCCGGGGAATAGCTCGACATTGTTGGACGCGGTCGGAACGTACGAGACCATCGGTTCGACGTCGATGTCTCCCATATGGTTCCGCGCCATCAGCGCAAACGTCTCCGCCCGCAGCGCGCGGGTTCCATCGAGCTTGCCGCCGCCGAGCAGCATTCGCAGGAAACGCATGTAGTCGCGCGCCGTCGAATGCAGGCCGCCCCCGCCGGGGAAGAACTCGCGCGGCGGGTCGGGGTCGAGCTTGAGCGTCCGCAGGCCCTCGGGCTCGCGCGCATGAACCGCGGCGAGACGTGCCAGCATGTCGGGGCGAACCAGGAAGCTGGTGTCGCGCATCCCGAGAGGGCCGAACAGGTGCTCACGGAAAACGCTCTCCAGGTCCTGCTCCCGTACCGCCTCAACCATTCGTCCGGCCCAGTCGATGCCGATGCCGTATTGCCAGCGGGTGCCGGGATCGAAGGTTAGCGGCATGGCGAGGCCGGCGAGCTTGCCGGTGCGCGCGGCCGGGATGCCGGTCTCGCGATGATAGCGCTCGAGGTCGGCGTTCCAGACGTCGTAGCCAAAGCCCGAAGTATGGGTCAGCAGGTTGCGCAGGGTCACCACGCCGCGCGCCGGGCGCACCCGGGGGCGGCCGGTGGCGTCGAAGCCCTCCAACACCTGCGGCGCGGCGAGGCCAGCCACGATTTCGCTGGCCGGCTGATCAAGCGAGAGGCGTCCGTCCTCGACCAGCCGCATCGCGGCGGCGGCGGTCACCGCCTTGGTCATCGAGGCGATGCGAAACATCGTCTCCATGTCCATCCGGGCCGGCTCGGCGAGGCTGCGCCGGCCGAACGCACCTTCGTAGATCACGGCGTCCGGGGTAGCGGCGATCGCCACGACGCCCGGCACGTCGCCCTTGTCCACCGCATTGCGGAGAACCGCGTCGATCTCGCTCATGGCCCCGATGCTCCTGTCCGGCGCGGATGCGGCGGACACTTCTCCGATGAACGCGCGCCGTCAATCGGCGGCCTGTGCGAGATCAGTGGCCCAGGAAACGCATCGCCACGGCGAGGCCGCTGAGCGCGGCAAACAAGCCGGCCGCGAGGCTGCCGGTCCAGAGCTTAAGCTCGGACCGCAACTCGCGGATCTCGTGGCGCACGTCGCCCAGATCGGCCTTCGTAGCGACGGTCTCGTTCACGGCGGTATGCAACGCCTCGCTCAGCGCCTCTGCCTGGCCGCGCGAAAACGCGCTTTCGGATTCCAGGCGGTGGACGAACGCCAGCTTATCGAAGACCACGGTCATGGTCACCTCTCTTTGCCGGCATTCTTGCCCCCGGGCCGGTTAACGCCAGCTTTAGCTGGCCCACCGCGCCCTCGCGTGCTTTGCTCCCCCCATGCCGCGCGTGCGTCATCCCGACCGGCTGGGCCTGCATTTGCGGGTCGTACTCGGCGCGGCCGTGGCGATCGGACCCGGCAAGGCGGAGCTGTTGCAGACGATCGCCGCGACCGGCTCGATCGCCGCGGCCGGGCGGCGCATGGGCATGAGCTACAAGCGCGCCTGGTCACTGGCCGAGGAGATGAACGCGATGTTCGCCGCGCCACTGGTGGAGGCGGCCAAGGGAGGGCCGGGGGGCGGAGGCGCGAGCCTGACGCCACTCGGCGGGCGCGTCCTCGCAACCTATCGGCGTCTCCAGGGTGCGGCGGAGGCGGCGGGCGAAAGGGAACTCGCCGAACTTCAGGCCGCGCTGCGCGCGCCGGCGCGGCGGGAGGGGGCAGCATGATCGTCGTCTATGTCATTATCGCGATCGTCGTGCTGCTGCTCTACCTCTCGGTCCGCATCGCCTCGGAATGGCAGCGCGCGGTGATCCTGCGCTTGGGGCGGCTGCACAAGGTGAAGGGACCCGGCCTCTATTTCCTGCTGCCGTTCCTGGATCGCCCGGCGCAGGTGATCGACCTTCGCATCCAGACCAGCACCATCAGCGCCGAGCAGGCGCTGACGCGCGACACGATCGCGGTTGGCGTCGATGCCATCGTCTTCTGGCAAGTGGCGGACGCCGCCGCCGCCGCCGTCAACATCGTCAACTACCGTGAGGCGATCGAGCGGGTGGCGCAGACCAGCCTGCGCGAGATGATCGGCGCCTCCGACCTCGCGCGCCTGCTGTCCGATCGCCGGGCCGCCGACGAGCAGCTTCGCGTCGCCATCGCCGAGAAGACGACGGATTGGGGCGTGAAGGTCATCAGCGTGGAAATCCGCGACGTCGCCATCCCGCGCGAATTGCAGGACGCCATGAGCCGCCAAGCGCAGGCCGAACGGGAGAAGACGGCGCGCGTGACCTTGGCCTCGGCCGAGCGGGCGATTGCCGAGCAGGTGCTGGAGGCGGCGAAGCTCTACGGATCGGACCCGATCGCCTTGCAGTTGCGGCAGATGAACCTGCTCTACGAGATGAACAAGGATCGCGGGGCGACCATCCTGATCCCGACCGATATGGTGAGTAGCCTCGGTGCCCTGCTGGGCAAGCGAGTGGAATGACCGCGGCGACGCTGCATGTGCCGCATCCCGAGCGGGTCGCGACCAGCAATGCCTGGGCTTTCCTACATTGGCTGCGGACAACCGAGCGCCGCGACCTCGACGGGTGGGAGGCGCTGATCGCCTGGTCGGCCGCTGATCCGCCGGGATTCAGCGAGGCGGTGGCCCATTTCGCCGGCTTGCCCGAACGATCGCGGCGGCCCGACATTCGCGCCGCCGCCGAGGCGCTGCTGCACGCGGACCTGCGCCCCGATGACCGCGTGCTGATCGCCGCTGGGCCGCCTCGGCCGTGGGTGTTCGCGCGCCGGCAGGGCACCGAGATCACCCTCGCCGACCCGCCGCCAACGGCGGCGAACCTCCTCGCGATGGCCGCCGAGGAGCGGGCGAGCGTGCTGATCGCGGACGC
>JBAWFF010000441.1:0-9521 GCA_049591635.1 Acetobacteraceae bacterium | reverse complement strand
AGGTGTGGTGCCGCCTGCCGGAATGGGAGGAGGTTGCGCCGCCGCCGCCGCCGTCAGCGCACTCGGTGTCAGACGCCGAGGCGCGAAGCCGCCTCGCCGCGATGTTGGGGACGGAGGCGGAGCAGCGCCCCGGCCAAGCCGACTACGCGGGCGCCGCCGCCGCGGCCTTCACCCCCCGTGAGACCCGAGGCGACCCGACGATCGTGCTGGCCGAGGCCGGCACCGGCACCGGCAAGACGCTGGGCTACATCGCGCCGGCCAGCCTGTGGGCGGAGCGCAACCGTGGCGCCGTCTGGATCAGCACCTTCACCCGCCACCTGCAGCGCCAGATCGATTCCGAACTCGCCCGCCTCTACCCCGACCCGGCCGAACGGCGCCGACGCGTCGTCGTCCGCAAGGGCCGCGAGAACTACCTGTGCCTGCTGAACCTCGAAGACGCGATTGGGCGGAGCTTCCCAGCCGAGATCGTCGCCCTCGGCCTGATCGCGCGCTGGGCGATGGCGAGTGCCGACGGCGATATCCAAGGCGGCGATCTTCCCGGCTGGATGGCCGAACTATTCGGCTCCCAGACGATCCTGGGGCTCGCCGACCGGCGCGGCGAGTGCATCCACGCCGCTTGCCCGCATTGGCGCCGCTGCTTCGTCGAGCACACGATCCGCCGCGCTCGCGACGCCGATCTCGTCATCGCCAACCACGCCCTCGTCATGGCGCAAGCCGCCTGGGGCGGGCTCGACGACGCGATGGTGCCCACGCGCTACGTCTTCGACGAGGGCCACCACGTCTTCGACGCCGCCGACGGTGCGTTTGCCGCCGTGCTGTCCGGGGCCGAGGCAGCCGAGTTGCGCCGTTGGCTGCTCGGCGCGGAGGGCGGGCGGTCCCGCGCGCGCGGCCTGCGGCGACGGATCGAGGAGCTGGTCGCCGGCCGACCCAACCTGGAGCCGGTGCTGGAGGCCGTCTTGCAGGCCGCCCGTGCGCTGCCGGCGCCCGGCTGGTCGCCGCGCCTCGCTGAAGATGGGCCGGAACTGGCCGGGCTCGATGCCGGCCAGCCGAACCCATCGGAGGCGCTCCTGCGGCTCATTCGCCGCCAGGTGTTGGCGCGGGTGGTCGGTGCCGACGAACCCCGGGTGCGTGGCGCCCTGGATTGCGATCTCTACCCGGTGGGCCCGGGCCTGCCGGACGCGGCGGTGCGGTTGGAACGTGCGCTCGCGCGCATCGCCGAGCCGCTGCGGACCCTCACGGAGCGCCTAACCGCGCGGCTGGACGAGGAGGCCGACGACCTCGACACCGCGATGCGCGCCCGCATCGAGGCCACCTGCCGCTCCATCACCCGCCGCGCGCTGAACCCGCTCTCGGCCTGGCGGGCGATGCTGGCCGCCGTCGCCGACGCCCCGCCCGAATCCGGCGAACGCCCGCAGCACGTTCTGTTCCTCCGCCTCGACCGGCGCGAGGCAGCGGATCGCGATGCCGGCCTGCACCGTCACTGGCTCGATCCCACGGTTCCGTTCGCGCTGACCTTGGCCGCTCCGGCGCACGGCCTGCTGGTGACCTCGGCCACCCTGCGCGACGGCGCCGAACTGGACGCCGAAGCGTCCTGGCTCTCGGCCGAGGCGCGGGTCGGCGCTCCGCATCTCCCGTCGCCGGCGATCCGCGCGACCGTGGTAAGTCCCTTCGACTACGCCGCGCAGACCCGTGCCTTCATCGTCACCGACATCCCGTACGGCGATATCGGCGCGCTGGCCGGCGCCTATCGCGCGCTGTTCCTGGCCGCCGGCGGCGGGGCATTGGGCCTGTTCACCGCGATCTCCCGGCTCATCACCGTTCACGCCCGCATCGCCCCCGAGTTGGAGGCACGCGGCCTGCCGCTCTACGCCCAGCACGTCGATGCGATGGACAACGCGACGCTGGTGGATGTCTTCCGCGCCGAGGAGGAGAGCTGCCTGCTCGGCACCGATGCGATGCGCGACGGGGTCGACGTGCCTGGCCGGGCGCTCCGGTTGGTGGTGTTCGAGAAGGTCCCGTGGCCGCGCCCCGACATCCTGCACCGGGAGCGGCGCATCCATCTCTCGTCGGGCGATCCGAAGGGCTACGACGACCGGATCGCCCGGCTGCGTCTGCGTCAGGCGTTCGGCCGCCTCATCCGCCGGGCGAGCGATCGCGGCGTTTTCGTTCTGCTCGACCGCCAGACGCCCTCGCGGCTGCTCTCCGCGCTCCCGCCGGGGGTCATCGTTCGCCGCGTCGGGCTTTCACAAGCGGTTGCGGAGGTACGGAATTTCCTGGATCAAGCCGGCGTGTCCCTATGATCGGACCTAGGAACCGGAGCACCCAGCCATGCCCACCCAACTCAACGCGCCCGAAGCGCTGATCTGCACGATGGTGCTGGTCGCCGCCGCCGACGGCGGCATGACGGACAGCGAGATCGGCGTGATGTCCGGCCAGGTCCAGACCTTGCCCGCCTTCCGCGAATTCTCCGCCGACCAGCTCGGCGTCGCGACCGAAGCGGCCGTCGCGCTGCTTAACGAGGAAGACGGGTTGCGCCACGCGGCCCGCCTCATCCGCGCCGCCCTCAGCCCGCGCCTGCGCGAGACCGCCTACGCGCTGGCCTGCGAGGTCGTGGCCGCCGACGCGGTGGCCGGCCAGGAATCGCTGGAGATGCTGGCCTTCGTCGGCACGGAACTGCACCTGGACCGCCTGGTCGCCAGTGCGATCGAGCGTGGCGTGAGGGCGCGCCACCAGCCGGCGGATTGAGGCCGCCTATGCGGTGATGTGGAGCAGGCGCTGCATCAGCTTGTCGCTGTCGACCGCCTCGCCCGACAGCGCCATTGCCAACAGCTCCCCGCCGAGGACCTGCGGGGCGAGGATGACGTCGGGGCGGACACGCTTGATCCGCTCCATGTTCCGGGCATCGTTCACCACGGCGACGGTCTTGATCCCCGCGGCGAGTTCCTTGGCGGCCATGACGACAAAGGCGTTCTCGGAATCGTCGTGCCCCAGGGCGAGTACTGCTTTGGCGTCCTGCGCATCGGCCCGACGCAGGGCGTCGAGATCGCTTGCATCACCCACGACAACGTCACGCTTGTCCCCGCCAGGGTCGGGAGCATGGGACAGAACGAACACCACCTGCTGGTCGCGCGCGAGCAGTTCCTTGGCGGTGTTGCGCGCGAGCGAGCTGTCGCTCGCGATCACGTAGTGGTTGCTGCGCGGCACCTTGCTCTCCTCGTGGCTCATAAGCGACGCTACGCGCCGGTTGATCAGCGGCACCAGCAGCGCGCTGACCGATGTCGCGAACACCGCGATGCCGAGGATCATGACGGAGATCGCGAACAGCCGCGCGTCTGATGTCTTCGGTACGATGTCGCCGTAGCCCACCGTCGTCATGGTCTCGACGGCATAGTAGAGCGCGGTGACCAGGTCCTTGATCGGCGGCGAGAAATCCGGACCCAGCAGGTAGGCGCCGAGGACCGCGTAGGCGATCAGCACGGTGATGCTGGCGATCGCGAACAGCGATGCGCTGGTGAGGCTGGAGCGGCGGAAGCCGCGTCCGGCGGCGAGCAGCGCCAGGAGAACGATGGCGTTGTAGCCGAGTATCGGGCCGTGCGGGCCGCCCCACCAGACGAGCCAGACCAGCACCAGGCTGATGGTCGTCGCGAGGACGGCGACGACCCAGGCGAGGCGCGAGCGGGTCAGCAGGCCGAAGGCCATGACGACCAGGAACACCCCCGCCGTGGCGCTCGGCGCGCCGCTCAAGACATCGGTCAGGGCGAACGTCGAAAGCTGCAGGATGTCCGCGTTTGCCACACGGGCGAACAGCCCGACGCTCAGCGCGTGGCGGAACTGCAGCAGTCCGAGGCACCCGACCATGAGGAAAAGCGGGACGTGCGGGAACCAGAACCGGGTCCCCAGGCGGCGCCGCATGACGCGCAGCGCGCGCGCCGCTCGGGCGCCGAACCTGTGGTTAGGTAGTAGTGGGAACTGGATTCGGGCCTCGCTCATGGCGGCTTATGACGAAGGCAAACCGAGGGCGGCGCAAGGGCCGCCTGCCTATCTGGCGCGGCGGCGCCGATATGCCTAACCTGCCGGCATGGACAAGGACATGCCCCGCGCGCACCACGACATGGGCGGCGTCAGCCGCTTCATGTGTGATCCGGTCGAGCCCGAGCCGCATACCCTTACCGACTTTGACCGCGACGTGGACGCGTTGCGCCAGGTGCTGGCGCGCAAGCGGATGATGACGGTCGATGAACTGCGCCGCGGCATCGAATCGATCCCCGAGGAGGACTACCTTCGCCTCAGCTATTACCGTCGCTGGATTCGCTCGATCACCGACAACCTGCTCCGCCGGGGTGTCATCACCGAGGCCGAGCTGACCGCCGCCTTGAAGGACGCGCGATGAGCGCCTTCGCACCCGGCGCCGCCGTGCGCGTGCGCGACGACTGGCCGGAGACGCGCGGACCGTGTCACATCCGCACGCCGCATTATGTGCGCGGGATGGAAGGCCGCGTCATCCGCCGCCTCGGCGTCTTCGCCAATCCCGAGGACCTCGCCTTCGCCCGCCCGGCGGCGCAGCGCGCGCTGTATCACGTCGCCTTCGACCAGCCTTCGGTGTGGCAAGAGGGCAAGGCAGGCGACGAGATTTTCGTCGAGATATTCGAGCATTGGCTGGAGCCCACATGAGCCCGCTTCTGGAAACCGACGGTGAATCCCTGCTGGCCGCGTTGCGGTCGCTGCTTGCCGACAAGAACCTGGTATCCGAGACCGAGATCGCCGAGGCGCGCGCGGCGACTGACGCCGCGAACCCGGGTCAGGGGGCGCGCATGGTCGCCAAGGCGTGGACCGATCCCGCCTATCGCGCGTTGATGCTCGCGGACGGGCGCAAGGCCGCCGAGGCGCTCGGCATCCCGATGCTCGGCGCCCCACCGCTCGGCGTGCTGGAGAACACGGCCGACATCCACAATCTGATCGTGTGCACTCTGTGCAGTTGCTATCCGCGCGCCGTGCTGGGCTATCCGCCGTTCTGGTACAAATCCCCGGCCCACCGCGCCCGCGCCGTGCGCGATCCGCGTGGGTTGCTCGCCGAATGGGGCACCGTACTGGGGGAGGGTGTGCGCGTACGGGTTGTCGATTCGACCGCCGACTACCGCTGGATGGTGCTGCCGCTGCGTCCGGTCGGCACCGACGGTTGGGACGAGGGCCGACTGGCGTCGATGGTGCGCGAGGGCGACATGATCGGGGTCACGTTGCCGACCGCCCGCGATTAGGCGGGCTCCTGCAATTCAGCGAGCTGCGTCTCCAGCCGGGCGTGGTTCTGAAACAGCCGCTTAGTGGCGAGCTGAAGGAAAAAGAACCCGAAGCGCGGGTTCTGATAGTAGAGTTGGCGCACGCTCGAATAGCTGATCACCAGCATCTCGCCGGCCGTCACGCATTGGAGCGTCTGGGTGCGCCGCTGGTCAGGTGCGAGCAGTCCAAGCTCGCCTACCACCTCGCCCGTCGGCAGCTCGATCCCCGACTCCACCAGCCGATAATAGCCCGACACCGTGTAGAACATTTCCTCGGCTGGATCGCCCTTGTGAAACAGCACGTCTCCCGCATTGCTGCGCCTTCGGTGCATGAACGGCTTCAGCCATTCCATCGAGAGGTCGCCGTGCGAGGCCTCCTCTACCTTGCGGGTCAGCCGGATCATCTGCACCAGCCGGACGGAGTTCAGCGGCAGCAGGATGGCGTTCAACGCGATGTCGGGAATATCGTGCGTGGCGAACGCGTAGCCCAGCATGATCGCGATGCTCGCCAGCCCCGCCAATCGCAGCGGAATCATCGTCCGCATCGCGTAGGTCGCGATGACGAAGAGCGCGCCGAGATAACCGAGGATTTCGGCGGGCGGGATTTCGAACGGCAGGGACATGCGGGCTCCGCGCGGCAGGGCGACCTGGGGCGCGTAGTTTCCCAGAGCCGCGCTCGCGGCGGAAGTGGCTCAGTGCGTCAGGAACCGCATCGCCACGGCGAGGCCGCCGAGCGCGGCGAACAGGGCGCCCGCGAGGCTGCCGGTCCAGAGTTTCAGCTCGGATCGAAGCTCGCGCATTTGCGCGCTCAGCTCTGTCCGAACCTGACCGACCTCATAACGCACACCGGCGATCTCGTGCCGAACCTCGGCGATCGAGCTGGTCAGGTCTGCCTTGGTCGCGACGGTTTCGCTCACGGCGGTATGGAACGCCTCGCTCAGCGCCTCTGCCTGGCCGCGGGAGAACTCGCCCTCGGTCTCCAGGGTGTGGACGAATGCCAGCTTATCGAAGACGACGTTCATGTCCACCTTCCTTCGCCGCCGGTCTTCGCACGTCCTGGTTAATCCCGGGTTTCCCCACCGGTCACTCGATGACGATGCGCGGCCCCGCCCCGCTCGCCGCCTTCCCGCCCACTTTGCTCCACACCCGCGCCGCCAGCGCCGCGAATGCCTTCGCCGCTTCGCCGTCCGGCTCCGCCGCCACGATTGGCGTCCCCGCATCGGCCGCGACGCGGATATCCAACAACAGCGGGATCTCGCCCAGGAACTCGGTTCCCTGCTTTTCCGCCTCCCGCCGCGCGCCGCCGTGGCCGAAGATCTCGGTGCGGTGGCCGCAATTGGGGCAACAGAACACGCTCATGTTCTCGACCAGCCCGAGCACCGGGACCCGCACTCGCTCGAACATTCGCATCCCGCGCCGCGCGTCGATCAGCGCGATGTCCTGCGGCGTGGAGACGATCACCGCTCCGCTCAGCGCGACGCGCTGCGCCATCGTCAGCTGGGCGTCTCCGGTGCCGGGGGGCATGTCGACGATCAGCACGTCGAGCTTCCCCCATGTCACCTGGCCCATCATTTGTTCGAGGGCGCCCATGACCATCGGGCCGCGCCAAATCATCGGCGTCTCCTCCTCCACGAGGAAGCCGATCGACATGCACCGCAGCCCCCACGCCTCGATCGGCAGCATCTTGTCGTCGCGCACCTCCGGCTTGCGCGCGACGCCCAGCATTCGCGGCAGGCTCGGGCCGTAGATGTCGGCGTCGAGCAGTCCGGTCGCCAGGCCCTGTCGGGCCAGCGCGACGGCGAGGTTGACCGCCACGGTGGACTTGCCGACGCCGCCCTTGCCGGAAGCGACGGCGACGATGGCGCGCACGTCGGGCAGCAGCATCGCCTGCTTCCCCGGGCCGTGGGAGTGCGGCCCGGCGGGCGGGTTGGCCGGCTGCTTCCGCCCGGTCAACACGGCGGTCGCGTTGCTCACGCCGGGATGGCGCGACAGCGCCGCCTCCACCGCCCGGCGCACCGGCTCCATTGCCTCGGCGTGCGCCCGGTCGGTCAGCAGCACCACCTGCACCAGCCCGCCGTTGACCTCGATCCCCTCGACCAGACCGGCCGCGACGATGTCCTGCCCGGACGCCGGGTCCTTGATGGCACGCAGCGCCGCCCGCAGGGCGTCGGAAGAGACCTGGGTCGGCGCCTTGCTCATTGACCGGGAAACCCTCTATCTGATGGGGACAGGCACGAGGCCGTGAGCCGCTGCGGGCTCGCCGCTTATGTGGCGCGACGGCGCCGATGCCGCAAACGCTTTCGCCGCACACTGGAGTTCCCCCTTCGCATGGCGCCCAACAACCCTCAGAATCCCTGGGGAACCCCTGGCGAAGACCCGCGATCCGACGGCCCCGGCAAGCGACGCGACGAACCGTGGGGTGAGCCCCGCCCCGGTCCGGGCGGCTCGGGCAATAACGGCGGTCCACGCGGCAGCGGCCCGATCCCTCCGATGCCGGATCTCGACCGCATCATCGCCCAGGCGCAACAGACCGTGCGCCGCTGGCTGGGCGGCGGGCATGGCGGCGGAGGAGCCGGGGGAAGGCGCTGGAGCGGCGGGCGCGGCCTCGCGCTGCTCGGGATCGCCGTGCTGGCGCTGTGGGTGGCCTCCGGGCTCTATCGGGTGGAGCCGGACCAGGAGGGCGTGGTGCTGCGCTTCGGCGCCTTCACCCGCCTGACCCCGCCGGGCCTGAACTACCACCTGCCGTGGCCGATCGAGGCGGTCGAGACGCCCGCCGTGACCCGCGTCAACCGCATCGAGATCGGCTACCGCTCTGGCGAGACCGGCAGCGGCGACGTGCCGACCGAGGCCGCGACCTCGCGTGAAGCGGGCCATGACGTCGCCCAGGAAAGTCTGATGCTGACGGGCGACGAGAACATCGTCGACGTGAACGTCGCCGTGCTGTGGCGCATCGACAACGTCGTGGACTTCCTGTTCAACACCCGCGACCCGCGCACCACCATCAAATCGGTGGTCGAGAGTTCGCTGCGCGAGGTCATGGGACGCACGCCGATCCAGCCCGCGCTCGGGCCGCTGCGCGCGCAGATCGCCGATGACGTGATGAAGCAGACCCAGAAGATACTGGACAGCTACAAGGCCGGCGTGCGGATCGTGCAGGTGCTGCCGCAGAAGGTCGATCCGCCGGCGGCGGTGATCGAGAGCTTCCGCGACGTCCAGCGTGCCAACACCGACGCCGAGCGACTGCGGAACCAGGCCGAGTCCTACGCCAACAACATCGTGCCGCGCGCCCACGGCGAGGCCGCGCGCATCGTCGCCATCGCCGAGGGCGACCGCCAAGCGGCGATCGCGCGCGCCACCGGCGAGGCGAAGCGGTTCGAGAGCGTGCTCACCGCCTATCAGGCCGCCAAGGACGTCACCATGAAGCGGCTCTATCTCGACACCATGCAGGACGTGCTCAGCCATACCCAGAGCGTGGTGCTCGACGACAAGCTGCGCGGCGTGTTGCCGTTCCTGTCGCTGGCGCCGGAGGCCACGCCACCGAAAGCCACGCCACCGAAACCCGCCGCGGCGCCGCCAGCCGCGCAGCCCGCCAGCCCGCCTCCCGCATCGGACGACACTTCGGCGACGGGAGCCAAGTCATGAGCCGCGCCCTGATCGCCGGCATGGCGGCGCTGATCGTCGCCATCGTGCTCGGCTTCGCCACCTTGTTCACCGTCGGTCAGACCGAGCAATCCCTGGTCACTGAGTTCGGCAAGCCGATCCGCGTGGTCTCCGTTCCCGGCCTGCACGCGCGTATCCCGTTCGTCCAGAGCGTGATCGGCTACGACCGCCGCCTGCTGTGGCTGCACACGCCGGGCGAGGAGGTGATCCTCGGCGATCAGCGACGCCTGATCGTCGACAGTTTCACGATGTATCGCATCAGCGACCCGCTGCGATTCTATCAGGCCGCCGGCGTGCTGGAGGACGCGATCACCGGGCGGCTGAACGCTATCGTCTCGTCGGCGATCCGCCGCGTGCTCGGCAACCGCACCCTGCCCGACGTGCTCTCGGCCGATCGCGACCGCATCATGGCCAGCATCCGCCAGCAGGTGGACACCGAGATGCGGGGCTTCGGCGTCACTGTCGAGGATGTCCGCATCCGCCGCGCCGACCTGCCGCGCGAGAACACCGAGGCGGTCCTCACCCGGATGCAGTCCGAGCGCGAGCGCGTCGCCGCCCAGGCTCGTGCCGAGGGCGCGGCCGCGGGGG
>JBAWFF010000440.1:0-3998 GCA_049591635.1 Acetobacteraceae bacterium | reverse complement strand
GCGCCCCCGGCGTTCCATCCCGCCCCGGCGCCGCGTCCCGCACCCCGACCGGAGGCCCGTCCGGCACCCGCTCCGCGCCCCGCAGTCCGTCCGGCGCCTCGCGAGGAGAAGCATCCCGGCCAGCCTTGATCGCGGACGGTCGCGTTTTGCGGCGAATTAATCGGCGTCGCGGCCCGCGCGCCTTGCCGCCGATGCGCCGCCGGCGCTAACTGTCGGCTTGTCGCCGCGCCATGAAAGACCTGCGTTTGAGCAACCGCACCTTGCATAAGCTGCGGCGCTCAGCGGGCGGCATTATCGGCGGCATTCTTCTCGCGTCGGTGTCGGCTTTCGCGGCACCGGCCCCGATCACGGTCGTCCAGCCCTGGTTTCGCTACGTGGTGCCGCAGGTGCCGGCGGGCGGATACCTGACGTTGCACAACAACTCCTCCGCGCCGGCGATGCTGACCGGCGCACGCTCGCCCGCGTGCGGAATGCTGATGCTGCACCGGAGCGAGACGAGCGGTGGAGCGGACCGCATGCTACCCGTCGCCTCCGTCGCGGTGCCGCCCGGCGGCACCATCTCCTTCGCGCCCGGAGGCTATCATCTAATGTGCATGCAGCCGCGCATGACGCCGGGCACGAGCGTCGACGTGACCTTGACGTTCCGGGGCGGGCGGACGGTCAGCGCCGCGTTCCCGGTGTACGGCGCCGCCGGCAAACCGGCCCCTGTTCCTCCGTCGGAGACCGCTCGGCCGCGATACTGAAAGACCGCGAAGACGTGCTCACATCGGCGGCCCCGGATTTGTGCGGATAACGGCCTTCGCGGGTCCGCAAGGCCTAGCCGCGCGTCGCGTCCTCGGCGGTCTCCAGCATCAGCGCGGTGTGCGCGTAGGCGCCCCCGGCGCGCATCTCGGCGGCGACCCAGATCGCCTCCATCAACTCCTCCTGCGTCGCCCCGGCGCGCAGCGCCGCCTTGGTGTGGCCCTTGATGCAATACGGGCATTGGGTCACGTGGGCGACGGCGACGGCGATGATCTGCTTCATCTTCGCCGCCAGCGCACCATCCGCGAAGACAGCCTTGCCAAAAGCGTCGAAGGCGGCCTGCTGAGCGGGCGCGAGGGCGCGGCGACGGTCAGCCAGTTCTCGGGTCGCGGGGGGATACATCCTGTCGGTCATCTCCTGCTCCTTGCGATCAGACGATCTTCGGCAATATCTCGAACGTGTGGTGCGGGGGCGGAGAACTCACCGTCCATTCGAGCGTCGTGGCGCCCACGCCCCAATAGTTCGCCGGCACCTTTTCCTTCGAGGTGAACGTGCGATAGAGCACATACAGAAACACCAGTGTCGAGGCGCCGCCGATGAAGGCGCCAATCGAGGAGACGAAGTTCCAGCCGGCGAACGCCGCCGGATAGTCGGGATAGCGGCGGGGCATTCCGTCCACGCCGAGGAAGTGCATCGGGAAGAAGGCGAGGTTCACGCCGATGAAGAACGTCCAAAAATGCACCTTGCCCCAGAACTCGGGATACTGGTGCCCGGACATCTTGCCGATCCAGAAGTAGAATCCGGCGAAGATCGAGAACACCGAGCCGAGCGAGAGCACGTAGTGGAAGTGGGCGACGACGAAGTAGGTGTTGTGCAGGATCTGGTCGATGCTCGCGTTGGCGACCACGATCCCTGTTACCCCACCAATCGTGAAGACGAAGATGAAGCCGATCGCCCATAGCATCGGCGTCTTGAACTCGACCGACCCGCCCCACATCGTGGCGATCCAGGAGAAGATCTTGATGCCGGTGGGCACCCCGATCACCAGGCTCGCGGCCATGAAATAGGCGCGTGCGTCGACGCTGATGCCGGAGACGAACATGTGGTGCGCCCACACCGTCATGCCGATCACCCCGATCGCGATCATCGCGTACGCCATGCCGAGATAACCGAAGACCGGCTTCTTGGAGAAGGTGGAGACGACGTGGCTGATGATGCCGAAGCCGGGCAGTATCATGATATAGACTTCGGGATGGCCGAAGAACCAGAACAGGTGCTGATACAGCACCGGATCGCCGCCGCCGGCCGGATTGAAGAATGACGTGCCGAACATCCGGTCGGTGATCTGCATGGTGATGGCGCCGGCCAGCACTGGGATCGTGAGCAGCAGCAGGAAAGCGGTCACCAGGACCGACCAGATGAATAGCGGCATCTTGAACAGCGTCATACCGGGGGCGCGCATGTTGAAGATCGTGGTGATGAAGTTGATCGCGCCGAGCAGCGAGCTGATCCCGGCCAGGTGCAGGGCGAACAGGGTGAAGTCCATGCCGATGCCGGGCTGCTGCGTGGAGAGCGGCGGATAGAGCGTCCATCCGGTTCCCGACTCCCCCATCGCCAGCCCGACCAGGACCAGCGCCAGCGCCGGCGGCAGCATCCAGAAGCTGATGTTGTTGAGGCGCGGAAAGGCCATGTCGGGCGCACCGATCATCAACGGCGTGAACCAGTTTCCGAAGCCTCCCATCATCGCCGGCATCAGGGTGAAGAAGATCATGATCAGCCCGTGCGCGGTGACGATCGTGTTCCACTCCTGCCCGGAGGAGACGAGGTCGTTCCCTGGGTGTATCAGCTGCGCGCGCATCAGCATCGACAGCCCGCCGGCGAACAGGCCGGCGCAGATCGCGAAGATCATATACAGCGTGCCGATGTCGCGGTGGTTCGTGCTGCACAGCCAACGTATGACGAACCCGCGGACACCGTACGGCGCATGCGCGGCGGGTGGGTGAGCCGTTATCGACATGGTCCTGCCCCGTTGCCGTTGATCCCGTTCAGCCGGCGAGTTCCGCGATGCGTGCCGGCGTTCGCAGCCGCATCGCTTTCCCGCTGCCCTGGCGGCGGAGCATGACGATCTCACTCATCACGGACAGGGCGATTTCCTCCGGCGTCGCGGCGCCGATATCGAGACCGGCGGGGGCGCGGACGCGCGCTATCTGATCCTCCGCGACCCCCTTCTCGCGAAGGTAATCGAGAACCAGACCCGAGCGTTTGCGGCTCGCGATAAGGGCGATCGAGCCAACCGGCGATTCCAGCAGCCGCAGGATCGACTGGTGATCGCCCTTGTGCTGGGTGGCGACCACCGCGCAATCCTCCGCCTCCGGCGTGAGCTGGCCATAATCGAGGTCTTCCGCCAGCAGACGCGCGGCGGCCGGATAGAAGTCGCGCTCCGCCATCGGATCGTCGACGATGACGTCAAAGCCCAGCAACGCACCCAGGCTGCACAGGCACTCGGCGATCCGCCCGTGCCCGAGAATCCACAATTTCTGTTTCGGCAGGATCGGTTCCACGTACACCCGCATGGAGCCGCCGCACGGCATACCCGTACCCAGGACCTCGTCATCGAGGTTGAGGTCAACAATCCGTGTCTGGCCGTCGCGCTGGCATTCGACGGCCGTCCCGCAGACGGTCGATTGCGCGCAGCCGCCGCCGACCCATCCCGACAGCACCTTGCCCTTGCGGTCGATGACCGCCTTGCTGCCCGGACGGGCCGACGCCGAGCCGCGGATTTCGATCACGGTGGCGATCGCGAACGGCTCACCGCGCGCGGCGAGGCGCGTCAGCAATGGCAAATGGTCCTGCAACATGCGCTCCCCGCGCGGGCGTCGACCCGTCACGAGAGCTATGAAGCCCCGCCGGACCCGGCAAGCCGTGAAACACGGATTTAATATATATCTTTGCCGGATCAGCTTCGCGGGGCGGGCCGGTCAGCCCCGCCGCTTGGTCGGCATCACGCCCGATTCCCGCAGGCCGGCGATCTCCTCGGCACTGTAGCCGTGCGCGGCGAGGATGGCGGCGCCGTGCTCCCCGAAGCGGGGTGGCGCGGCGCGCGTGCCGCCGGGGGTGCGCGACAGCTTGCTCGGCGTGCCGAGCCCTTTGTAGTCCCCCAACTCGGTCACCATCTCGCGATGCGCCGTGTGCGGCGCCTCGGTTGCCTCGTCCACCCACAGCACCGGGCCGGCTGGCACGCCGCCGCGGATCAGGCG
>JBAWFF010000439.1:0-5151 GCA_049591635.1 Acetobacteraceae bacterium | reverse complement strand
CCCAGCGCCGCCGCTCGCGCCGGATCGCGGAGCAACGCGACGGCGGCGCGGGCCTGCGCCTCCGCCGCGTCGTTCACCAGCATGGCGTGACCCTCGGGCAAGGACAGCCCGTTCGCGGCGATCCGGCTCATGACCACGGGCCGCGCGTTGGCCCACGCCTCAAGCACCTTGTTCTTGATCCCCGACCCGGCCCGCATCGGCGCCAGCGCGACCCGCGTACGGGCGAGGACCTCGCCCATGTCGGCGACGTCCGCCGCCACTTCCACCCCCTCCAGCGCGGCCAGTTGCAGGACCGACTGCACCGGGCGCCGTCCGGCGATCAGCAGCCGCGCCTCGGGCATCGCGGCACGGACGCGCGGGAACAACGCCCTCGCCGCGAAGATCGCCGCGTCGATGTTGGGATGATAATCGAGCGATCCGGTGAAGCTCAGCACCGGATCGGCGGCCGGCCCCGGCGCCTCGGCCGGGAGCGTCACCCCGTTCGGCACGACGTGGACATCGCGCCCGCCCATCCGGCGCAGCCAGGCGGCATCCGTCTCGCCCACGCACACGGTCGCGGCGAACGCGGCGAAGCCGCTTCGGGCATACGGGACGGAGACGATCGCCTGCCGCAGCCAATAGAATCGCCCGCGCAGCCCCGCCGTCCTGCGCGCCGAGCGCCAGAACTCCAGCGCGTTGCAGTCGATCAGATCGACCGCCGCCGGCGGCGTGGACGGCTCCCTCTCGCGCCCGAACCAAATCGCCTCGGCACCGGCGAACACCAGCGCGCGGTCGAACCGACGCCGCGCCAGCAATCCGTCGAGCGCCAGGCGGAGGGGCTTGAAATCGTAGCGCCACGGAACCGTGGACGCCCCGGGCAGCGCGACCTCGACGCGATCGATCCCATCGGGCCCCGGCCCAGCGGGCGCGAGCAGCGTCACCGCCCAATCGTTCGCCAAGGCCTCGATGAGATGGGCGACCCGAAGCGCGTGTCCGTCGCGGATCGGCCAGGGTGCGAGTGGCGTGACGACCAGCAGCGAGGCCAAGCTCAGAACAGCTTGTCCTTGTCGGGATACATCATGATGATGTCGTTGGGATCGGACAGGTTCAGCATCGCGCGCGCCTGTTCGTCGAGCGTGTCGGCCTCGACGTGATCGGACTGCAATCCAGTGACCCGGCGCGCCCACGCCGCCTGCGTTGCCTGCGCATCCGCGAGGTTCGCCCGGGCCTGGACCAGCAGGTCCGTCCGCGCCCCGAAGGCCACCAGGCCGTGATCGCCGCGGGTCACGTTCCAGCCGAAATAGGCGATGAGCGTCAGGAAGAACAACGGCGCCGCCGAAGCCCTCAACCGCCGCTTGACAGCACGCCCGAACGACATGGCATCCTCCGATTCGCGCATCATTCTAGCGCAGAATCGTTCGCCCAGCGTAGCGCGAAGCGGGCCCCAGCGCCGCCTCGATCCGCATCAGCTGATTATATTTCGCGGTGCGGTCGCTGCGCGACAGGCTGCCGGTCTTGATCTGCCCGCAATTGGTCGCCACCGCGAGGTCGGCGATCGTCGTATCCTCGGTCTCCCCCGAGCGATGGCTCATCACCACGCGATAGCCGGCCTTGTGCGCGACCTCGACCGCCTCCAGCGTCTCCGAGAGAGTGCCGATCTGATTCACCTTCACCAGGATCGCGTTGGCGACCCCCGCCTCGATCCCGCGCCGCAGCCGCTCGGTGTTGGTCACGAAGATGTCGTCGCCCACGAGCTGCACCCGCCCGCCGAGCGCCTCGGTCAGCGCGCGCCAGCCCTCCCAGTCGTCCTCGGCGCAGCCATCCTCGATCGAGACGATCGGATAGCGCCCGACCAAGTCCTCGAGGTAGCGGACCATCCCGGCGCCATCGAGGCTCTTGCCCTCGCCGGTCAGCTCGTACTTGCCGTCCTTGAAGAACTCGCTAGCGGCGGGATCGAGCGCGAAGGCAATGTCCTCGCCCGGCCGATACCCGGCCTGTTCGCAGGCGCGGGCGATGAAGCTCAACGCCTCGTCGGCCGATTTCAGCGCCGGCGCGAAGCCGCCTTCGTCGCCGACATTGGTGTTGTGCCCCGCGTCGCGCAGGGATTTCCGCAGCGTGGCGAACACTTCGGCGCCCATCCGCACCGCCTCGTCCATCGTGCCGGCGCCGACCGGCATGATCATGAACTCCTGGATGTCGATCGGATTGTCGGCATGAACGCCGCCATTGACGATGTTCATCATCGGCACCGGCAAGGTCCGCGCATACGCACCGCCGACATAGCGCCACAGCGGGAGCCCCAGATCGTCGGCCGACGCCTTGGCGATCCCGAGCGACACCGCGAGGATCGCATTCGCCCCCAGCCGTGCCTTGTTGGGCGTGCCGTCAAGGTCGATCAGGATGTCGTCGATCCGCACCTGCTCGGCGGCGTCCATGCCGCCGATCGCATCGAATATCTCGCCCTCGACATTCGCAACCGCCTGAAGCACGCCCTTGCCGCCGTAGCGTGCCTTGTCGTTGTCGCGCAGTTCCACCGCCTCATGCGCTCCGGTGGAAGCCCCCGACGGCACCGCCGCGCGACCCATCGCGCCGCTGTCCAGGACGACGTCCACCTCGACGGTGGGATTGCCGCGACTGTCGAGGATCTCGCGGGCGACGATGTCGGCGATGGCGCTCATGGTCTTGTCGGTTCCTTCGTCAGTACGTCGGGTAGACTCGCGGATACGTCACCTGGCTCGGCGGCCCGGGCGGCGACGGCGGGCCCTTCTTGCCGCAGCCGCCGAGCAGCAGCGGCCCGACCAGCACCGCCAACACGACGGCGACCTTCACAGCGCCGCCAGCCAGCGCGCCGCCTGGCGCGCGACATTCGCCGGTGCGGTGCCGCCATAGCTGGTACGCGACGCGACCGAGGCATCGACGCTCAGCACGGCGAAAACCTCCTGCGTGATCCCCGGCTCCACGCCGCGCATCTCCTCGAGCGACAGGCCCGCGAGATCGACGTCCTTCGATTCCGCCAGCGCCACGAGCTGCCCGGTTGCGTGATGGGCGGCGCGGAACGGCAATCGCAAGACACGCACCAGCCAGTCGGCGAGATCGGTCGCGGTCGCGTATCCGCTCGCCGCGAACGCGCGCATCCGCGCCGTGTCGGGAACCATGTCGCGCACCATCCCGGTGATCGCGGCGAGCGACAGCGCCCAAGCGGCGGCGGCGTCGAACACCGGCTCCTTGTCCTCCTGCATGTCCTTCGCGTAGGCGAGCGGCAGTCCCTTCATCACGGTCAGCAGCGCCACCAGCGCGCCGGTCACGCGCCCGGTCTTGGCGCGCACCAACTCGGCGGCGTCCGGATTGCGCTTCTGCGGCATGATGGAACTGCCGGTGGTGAACACGTCCGACAGCCGCACGAACGCAAATGGCGCGCTGCACCAAATGACGATCTCCTCGGCCAGTCGCGAAAGGTGCATCGCCGAGATCGAAGCCGCGCCGAGGAACTCCAACGCGAAGTCGCGATCGGAGACGGCATCGAGCGAATTCGCCGCCGGCCGATCGAACCCAAGTGCCTGCGCCGTCATGTCGCGGTCAATCGGGAATGACGTTCCCGCCAGCGCCGCCGCCCCCAGCGGGCACTCGTTCAGCCGCCGGCGGCAATCGGACAGGCGCCCGCGATCGCGCTCCAGCATCTCCACATAGGCCAGCAGGTGATGGCCGAACGTCACCGGCTGCGCGGTCTGCAAATGCGTGAAGCCGGGCATCGGATCGGCCGCGTACGCCGCCGCCCGCTCGGCCAGCGCGCGCATCGCATCGGTGAGCTGGCCGTGCAGCCCGTCGATCGCATCGCGCACCCATAGCCGGAAATCGGTCGCCACCTGATCGTTGCGGCTGCGCCCGGTGTGCACCCGCTTGCCCGCCTCCCCGATGCGCTCGGTCAGGCGCGCCTCGATGTTCATGTGGATGTCCTCGAGCGCCTCGGAGAACGGGAACGCGCCGGTCTCGATCTCCTGGGCGATCACCGCCAGGCCGTCGCGGATCGCCCCCTCGTCGGCGGCCTCGATCACGCCTACCTTCGCCAGCATGGCGGCGTGCGCGAGCGAGCCCCTGATATCCTGGCGCCACATCTTGCGGTCGAAGCCGATGGAGGCGTTGATCTCGCCCATGATGACGGACGGTCCGGCGGCGAACCGCCCACCCCATTGCGCGTTCGCCGCCGCGTTGCGCCGGTGCTCCGTGTCGCTCAAAAAAGGATACCCATGATGACGCTGACCCGTCGGGGCCTGCTGGCTGCCGGGACCGTAGCGATGCTGCTGGACCCGCGCAAACCGCGCGCGCAGGCGATCGGCAAGCTGACGCCGGTTACTCCGCCGCGCCCGGCACCGGAGGTCGCGTTCCATACGGCCGACGGCGCGGCGCGGCGGATCGCCGACTACGCGGGCAAGCCGGTCCTGGTGAATTTGTGGGCCACGTGGTGTCCGCCCTGCGTCGCGGAACTCCCCTCCCTCGCCGCTCTCGCCCACGCCCTGGCGACGCAGGGCGTCCTCGTCTTGCCGGTCTCCGCCGATCGCGGCGGGGCCAAGACCGTGGAGGCGTTCTATGCCGCCCACGCCATCACCGGCCTGCCGGTCCTCACCGACGCCGATTCCGCCCTGATGCACGCCTTCGCGCCCACCGGCCTGCCGACGACCTACGTGATCGACGCCGAGGGGCGGATCGTCGGGATCGAGGAGGGCGGGATGGATTGGAGCGCGCCCGATGTGCCGGGGGTGCTACGCGAAATGTGGGGACAGTCTACCCCGCTCCAACCGTCGTAAGGACCGTCCCAGCCGTCAGGATCTGTGGCAGCGTGACGGGCGCCGACGCGTGCGCCGGATAGAACAGATAGAGCGGCACGCCGTCCCGCCCGTTCTCGCGCAGGAATCCCGTCAGGGCGGGGTCCTGGCGTGTCCAGTCGCCCTTCAGATAGGCCACGTCGCGCGCCGCGAAGGCGTGGCGGACCGCCTCGGTGTCGATCGCCACGCGCTCGTTCACCAGACACGTCACGCACCACGCCGCGGTCATGTCGACGAATACCGGCCGCCCTTCGGCGCGCAGCGCGGCGAGCCGCGTCGGGGTGAATGCCTCGGCATCGTCGGCCAACGCCGTCACGGACGCCCCGCCCTGGATGAGGGGCAGCAACGCGCC
>JBAWFF010000438.1:0-1670 GCA_049591635.1 Acetobacteraceae bacterium | reverse complement strand
GGCGAAGATAACCCACATGCCGGTTGCGCGGCAGTGGCATCTCGTGCTCGGCGACCAACGGCGAGGTCGTCATCGTCTGGACGGAGCGTGGCGGGCCGCTCATACCATGTTGGCGGCTCGTAGCATGCACGGCAAGCTTGGCGGTTCCATCGCCTTCGATTGGCCGACTGAGGGAGTGTAGTCGCGCCCCGGATGGCGAAGACGCGCGCTTGGCGGGTGGGTGGGCGCGCCTAGGGCTCTGATGTCAGGCGCCTGAGCACTTCCACGACCTCTGCAGAAAGCAGGGCTTGCCCATAAAGGCGGCAGACGGCACTAGCACACTGAGGCGGGCTAGAATCTGCGGTGCATAGCCGGATGCGACCAGCACGGGCATAGCGGGGTGGCGACGCCGGGCGTGCATAATCAGGTCCACGCCGTCGAGCGTCCGAGCATTCGGACGTAAGGGAATAGCACGTGGAAGCCATCAGGACCGTTGATCTGTCGAATAGCCTATGCGCCATCTCAAGCTTCCACGACCTCGAATCCCTCGTCCCGGAGGAACTCCGCTGTCACCAGACGAATGAGACCCTCGTCCTCCATGAGAAGTACGCGCCGCATGCGTTGCCTGCTGCTCGTCATCGCGCTGCTGATGTGCGCGACCGCCGCTCGTGCCGTCGGGTTGATCACCAGCGTCCCGGTGATCCCCACGGCGCCGGGTCCGCGAGCGATCGTCACCTACCACGCGGATGCGGCGCGCAGCGGGAATTATCTGGCGCCCGGCCTGACCTGGGCACGCGCGGCGACCGTGCATCGCGACCTCGCCTTCGATGGCGCGGTGCGCGGTCCGGTCATGGCGCAGCCGCTCTACTGGCGACCGCTCCGCAGCCCACATGGGTTGGTCATCGTCACCACCGCCATGAACGTCGTCGCGGCGCTAGATGCGCGGAGCGGCCGCGAAGTCTGGCGCACCGAGCTTGGCACGCCGGCGACCGTGCTGGCCTGCGGCGGACCCGGGCCCGTGGGGATCACCGGTACTCCGGTAATCGACCCGGAGGATGGCACGCTTTATGTCGATGCCATGGTCGGCGGCCATGACGGGCCGCGGCATCTCGTGTTCGGCTTGTCGCTCGCTGACGGAGCGGTGCTGAAGGGCTGGCCGGTGCCCGTGGAGGCACGGACGGACGCCGCTCAATTCGTGCCGGACATGCAAAACCAGCGTGGTGCGCTGGCTCTGGTCGGGCGGCGCCTCATCGTGCCCTACGGCAGCTTCCAGGACTGCGGCACTTACCGGGGCTGGGTGGTGGCACTCGACGTGGACCAGCCGCGCGTGACTGGCGCCTGGGCCACGCGGGGGCCGAAGGGGGGCATCTGGGCGCCCGGTGGAGTGCTGTCGGACGGAGCCAGTGTGTTCTTCGCAACGGGCAACACCGCGCCCACGGCGGAATGGAACGATGGCGAGGCGGTATTCCATCTTGGGACCGACCTGCGGCGGACTTGGGACACGCGAGATTATTTCGCCGCTTGTGACTGGCCTACCCTGGATGCGGACGACGCCGACCTGGCAGGAACCAATCCGGTGTTCGTCGGTCTTGCCGGTCCGGGCAGCCCGCGTCGTTTCGTGATGGCCTTCGGCAAGGACGGCCGCGCCTATGTTCTGGACCGCGACGACCTGGGCGGCATCGGCGGGGCGC
>JBAWFF010000437.1:0-1520 GCA_049591635.1 Acetobacteraceae bacterium | reverse complement strand
GTGATGGACGGGTGGGCGGACGCCGCGTTCGCCGCCGTGCGACCGCCGGGCCATCACGCGGAGCCCCGCCAGCCGATGGGCTTCTGCCTGTTCAACAACGCCGCGATCGCCGCCCATCACGCACGCGCACGCTGGGGGCTGCGCCGGGTCGCGGTGGTCGATTTCGACGTCCACCACGGCAACGGCACCCAGGCGATGTTTCAGGCCGAGCCCGAGCTGTTCTACGCCTCCTCCCACCAGAGCCCCTGCTATCCGGGCACCGGGGCACGCGAGGAGCGGGGCTGCGCCGGCAACATCGTCAATGCTCCGCTGCGCCCCGGCGCCGATGGGCCGGCGTTCCGAGCCGCCTGGACCGACGAGATACTCCCGGCGCTCGATGGATTCGCGCCGGAATTGCTGATCGTGTCCGCCGGCTTCGATGCCCACCGCGCCGATCCGCTGGCGCAATTGCGGCTGGATACCGAGGATTTCGCCTGGATCACCCGCGAACTGATCACGATCGCCAAGCGCCATGCGAAGGGGCGGATCGTCTCGCTCCTGGAGGGCGGCTATGATCTCGACGCCCTCGCCGTATCGGCGGCGGCGCATGTGCGGGAACTGATGCGGGCGTAGGGAATCCGGATGTCGGGAACAAGCGAGGTCGCCGCCATGTCCTTCGAGGACGCGCTTGGCGAGCTGGAGACGATCGTGCGCGGGCTGGAAAGCGGGCAGCAGAAGCTGGAGGACGCGATCAAGGCGTATGAGCGTGGCGCCGCGCTGCGCCGGCACTGCGAGGCCAAGCTCGCCGAGGCGGAGGCCCGGGTCGCCGCCATCGTCGAGCACGCGGACGGGACGCTGAGCACGCGCCTGTCGGAGTGAGGACGGCCAAGACCCGCGCCGATCAGGCCCTCGTCGATCGCGGCCTGGTCGAGAGCCGGGCTCGGGCACAGGCGCTGATCCTGGCAGGCAAGGTGTTCAGCGAGGCCCGCCGGATCGACAAGGCGGGCCAGCCCGTGGCCGAGGGCGCGCCGATCGAGGTGCGCGGCCAGGATCATCCGTGGGTGTCGCGAGGCGGGCTGAAGCTCGATCACGCCCTGACGGAGTTCGGCCTCTCGCCCGAGGGTCTCGTGTGCCTCGACGTCGGTGCCTCCACCGGAGGCTTCACCGACGTGCTGCTGGCGCGCGGTGCCGCCCGGGTCCACGCGGTCGATGTCGGGCACGGCCAGTTGGCGTGGAAGCTCCGCGCCGACCCACGTGTCGTGGTGCACGAGCGGACGAACGCCCGCTATCTGACGCGCGCCGACATCGCCGAGCCGATCGCGGCGCTGGTCTGCGACGCGAGCTTCATCGGCCTGGCGACCCTGCTGCCCGCCGCGCTCGACCTGTGCGCGCCGGGGGCATGGGCGGTCGCGCTGATCAAGCCGCAGTTCGAAGCCGGGCGCGCCGTCGCCGCCGCCGGCAAGGGCGTCGTGCGCGATCCGGCGGTCCATGAGGCGGTATGCGCCCGGGTGCGGGACTGGTGGAACGGCCTGGCCGGATGG
>JBAWFF010000436.1:0-6596 GCA_049591635.1 Acetobacteraceae bacterium | reverse complement strand
TCGCCCCGCGCCTGGCCGCGCGGTTCGGTTCGGCGCTGGCGGTCGAGGCGGCGGCGCTGACCGCGCCAGCACCGCTCGACCTGCGGACGAACCTGCTGAAAACGACGCGGGAGGAGGCGCGCGCGGCGCTGGCGGCGGAGGGGGTCGAGGCGGTTCCGACCGCGCTTTCCGCCTGGGGGCTGCGCGTTGCCGAGCGGCGCTCGATTACCGGGGGCGCGGCGTTCCAGGCGGGGCTGATCGAGATCCAGGATGAGGGAAGCCAGGTGATCGCGGCATTGGCCGACGCGCGGCCCGGAATGCGCGTTGCCGATCTGTGTGCTGGCGCCGGGGGCAAGACGCTGGCGATGGCGATGACGATGGACAATCGCGGCTACCTCCTGGCCTGCGACGTCTCCACGCGTCGGCTGGAATCGGCGGTCGTACGGCTGCGGCGCGCCGGCGTGTCGAACGTCGAGCGGCATGTGCAGGTGCCGGGCGACAAGCTCGCGAAGCGCCGCGCCGGTGGCTTCGATCGGGTGCTGGTCGACGCGCCTTGCACGGGAACCGGCACTTGGCGGCGCAACCCCGACGCGCGGCTGCGGCTGACCGAGCAGGACCTTGTCGAACTCGTGGTCAAGCAGCGGGCGATCCTCGATACCGGGGCGAAGCTGGTCAGGGCTGGCGGAAAGCTGATCTACGCCACATGTTCCCTGCTGCCCGAAGAGAACGAGGCGCAGGTGATCGCCTTTCTTGCCCGCCATCCCGATTTCGCGCCGATCCCGCCGGAGCGGGCCTGGAACCTGCCCGGCCCGGTTCCCACCCTTGGGGGGTTCCTCGCATTGACCCCGGCGCGGCATGGGACGGACGGCTTCTTCGCCGCCGTGCTGAGGAAGGCCGCGTCTTGATCTCGGTGCGGCGTGCCCGGGACGGCGACGCGGCGGCGATCGGGGCTGTGCACGTTGCCGCATGGCGAAGCGCCTACCCGGGCATCCTGCCGGACGCCTATCTCGCCGGGTTGTCCGTGCCGCGTCAGCAGGCGTACTACGCACATGCCATTCGCGGGCGTGCCCTCGTCTTCGTCGCGGAGGACGCGTCGCGGATCGTCGGCTTCGCAACCGCCGGACGAGGGCGATGGACCGACGGCTTGGGACGATGCCCTGGCGAGGGCGAGGTTGAAACGCTGTACGTGCTCGACGATTGGCGCGAGCGCGGGCTGGGTCGTGCCCTGCTCCGCGCCGCCGCGGCGGGGCTCGCCGAGGCGGGATGCCGCAGCGTGTTTCTGTGGGTGCTGTCCGATAACCCGAGCCGATGGTTCTACGAGCATCTCGGCGGCCGCGCGGTGGCGCGGGCGACGGTAGGCGTGGGCGGGCGGGCGGTCGCGCAGACGGCGATCGCGTGGGATCCGATCGAACGATTGTTGGAGACGACCGCGCGCGCGGAATGACGTGCTAGCCTTTAGCTGTCAGTCCCCGAGATTCCCCGCGGCCTTCTTCACCAGATAGGCGCCCTGGCCGATCCCGAAGCTCGCGAGCAGCCCGGTATCGACGTCGGGCAGGATCGTCGTCGGTGTCGCCAGCTCCAGCGCGCCGAGGAAATGGAACGCGGTCACCAGGAAGATTGCCACTGCCACGAGCGTTACCAAGATCATCTGAAAATCGCCCAGGTCCGCCTGGCCGTTGTCGTTCTGCACGAGATCGGCCATGAGACGGGGGGCGGGCGCGCTCGGCTTGGCGCGAACGGTGGGATACTGCGTCGCCGCCGCGTTCACCTTCGCGACGGTCACGACTTTCGCCCCGCCGAACGAGAAGGCGCTCAATCCGGTAAGCGCGATGAGGTTCGTCGGCATGTCAACGCCGCCGATATAGTCCCATCCGAGCACGACGATCCGCAATGCGACGGTCGCCGCATAGACGATCGCGACGGCGCCGAACCACAAGACGAGCTGACTTTGGGAATTGCTGTAGCGGTTGTCCACGCCGATCATGAACCGCTGCGGACGTCCTTGGGTCGCGATGGCGGCGGCACCGAGAAGGCACAGGAGGGCAATACCAAGCGCGAGAAACCGGTACCAGCCGGAGACGTGTCGCGTGATCGAGTCGACCGCCGTGACGGTGGTGCCATCCTCATGCACCACGATGACGTCGCCTTTCCTCGCATCCGCGAGCTTCGTCACCAGGCCAGGCCCGACGGCGAATTTCGTGGTTGCGCCGGCGATATCGAGCAGGATGGCACCGGTTGCCGGGTCCGCGACGGTGCCGGATGCCGCGACACCCACCTCGTCGCCATTGGCGGCCGGAGCGATCGCAAGGCCGGCCAGCAGCAGAGCCGCGAAAAGACGCGCCCGCGTGCTCATCTCGCCGCCTCCTCTTCTATCGAAGCATCTGCCATGACCGGACCGCATCGCCGAACGTGGTCGAGCCTATCTCCTTCTGGAGGGTGTCGGAATCCATGCGAACCGGCTGGTTCATGACCTCGTCCCTGATCCAGGAATCGGCGAATGAGCCGATCAGATCGACGTCGAGTTGCTCCACCGCATCCATGTCGAGGTCGCGCAGGTGACAGAATTGGGCGGCCTGCATTCCGCCCGGCGCGGTCCAAAGCTGGGTGGAACGGTCGCGCACCGGAGCGATCAGCGGGTTCATCCGCACGATGCGACTATCCAGGGGCGGCAGCAGCCCGGCCGGCCCACCGGTCATGGTGTGCGCAATAAACGAGGCGGCGTCGGGCGGGTCGTCGAGAATGGCCGTGGCGAGCTTCTTGAGGTCCGGCAGAAGGCCGGTGTCGCTGGGCCGGCGGACGTACGGCGAGTCGCCATCGCCGGCGACCGGCGAGGGCAGCGCGACCGAGCCGGTCCCGATGCTGAGCGCGGCGATGTCGGCGGGAGCCTGGCGCAGCACGAGCGCCTCCGTCACCGCCGCCAGTACGGGATTGTTGAACCCGCTGACGCCGCCGTCCCAGTAGCGTTCGGGCCGACCCGGAAAGCGCGCGGCGGCGTCGAAGTAGTCGATCGGCGCGTTGGTGGAGGCATGGATCGCATCGGCCAGCGTGACCGCATTGGGCGCCTCCTCGCCCTCGCCCCACCCCTGTGCCGATGCGGCCGCTGAGCGAAAGAACACCGCCCGATTGCGGTCATAGTCAAAAGCGATGATCAGCAGCCGGATGCCCGAGGAGCCGCGGCGCCCGAGACCGGATGCGACGCTTGACAACGGCTGCCCGCCGCGTCCTGGCAACAGCGTCTGCAAGGCAACAAGCTTGTTCGTCGCGCTATATTTCGGCCCGATATGGAGCGTGGCTTCGACCGTCTTGTCGAAAACCGATTTGGTCGGAGAGAAGATCGATCGCCGCTTGTCGCTGTCCTGAAAATACCCAAGCAGCCCCTGGAGGGTAAGATTTTCGAGCAGGCCGCCGAGGACGATACTGCCTCCCGACGTGGCGACGGCCATGTCAAAATCGTTGAGCACCTCGTGGCCTCCGGTCCTGCCATCATAGAGGGCGATCAGCGCCTTGACCTGGATCAGCGCCCATGATCCACCGCCGTCGAGCGACAGAATACGGAATGCCATCGTCCGTTCCTCCCTCGGGAGTTTTACGAAACGAAATATCACCGTGTGCGATGGACCGTCAATGCGAAACCGCGATGGTTTTTTGTCGTGAGGGGCTGCAGCCGCCTGGTTCTGGGCTTCACGCTGGCTCCCTGCCGCGTATTTCGTCGGGACGCTCGATGAGACGCGCCATTGCGGGGATCGGAGCATTCGGCCGAGTCGGTTTTATGGCGACGCTCACGGCGTGTGCCGGGCCCGCGCTGCCGCTGGTCCCCGGGCCGTTCGACGCCACCTACGCCGGCAGCACGACGTTGGTGGGGTTGAGTTCGCCGGACTGGCACTGCTACTGGGAAGCTCCGCCGATCACCATCGTCGGCAGTCAGTTCACTGCGGAACTGGACGGCGCACCGATGACTGTCCCGGTCAGGGCGGACGGAAGCTTCGACGCTTACGGCACCCGGCCCGTCTACTCCCAGACCAAATACGAGACCCCCGTACACGTCATCGGCCACGTTGGCGGCGGCGTTCTGGCCGCCATCGTCCATCAGCCGCGCTGCACCTTCAGGCTGGACTTCGCGCGGCGATAGCGGCTTTGCGACGGCGTTCATGCCACGCGTCCTTGAGCTGCAGGACGGTCGCCGCCGTTTCCTCGATGGAGCGGCGCGTCACGTCGATGACCGGCCAGCCGCGTCGGTTGCAGAGACGGCGCGCCCAAAGAAGCTCGGCCTTCACCGCATCCTCATCGACGTACTCGGTGCTGCTTTGTCGAACCACGCCCTGTGCCGAAGGCGAGCTGGCGATCAGGCGAAGGCGATGGCGGCGGATGTCGATCAACGCGGGCGCTTCCAGGGTCAGGCCGATCACCGGCACGCCGATCACATCGAGCCCGTCGGGTTCGGGCAGGTTCGGCACCAGCGGGATGTTGGCGGCCTTGACGCCGCGATTGGCGAGATAGAAGCAGGTCGGCGTCTTGGAGCTGCGAGAGACGCCGACCAGCACCACGTCGGCCTCCGCGATGCCGGCCTGCGCCTGGCCGTCGTCATGGGCCAGGACGTAGTGCATCGCATCAATGCGCTGGAAATAGTCGGCATTCAGCACGTACTGCCGCCCGGGGCGGGCGGATGCCTGCTCGCCGATGTAGTCCTGAAGCAGGTTCATCACCGGATCGAGCACGTTCACGAGCGGCACGTTCAGCTTCTGGCAAGTGCCTTCGAGGTCCGCTCGTAACGCCCGATCGACGAGGGTGGAAAGCACCGGTCCAGGTTCGGCCTCGACGCCTTCGAGGACGCGGTGGAGCTGAAAACGCGTCCGGATCAGGCTCCAGCGATGATAGACCATCTGAACGTGGTCGAACTGCGCCGTCGTGGCGCGCGCCATCGCGTTCAGGGTTTCCCCGGTGGCGTCGGAGACAAGGTGCAGGTTCATGCGGTCGCGGGCCATCGGCGCAGAGTGCGCGAGGCGTCCGGAGCACCGCAAGCGCGGTGTGGATGATGGGGAAAATGGGGGTACTTTTGGGCGAATCACGGGCCCGTGAGACTAGCGGGGATATCACGGGTCCGTGAGAGCGCGGGGGACAAAGTCGGCTAAGATCGTGCACACCCAAGGATGGATCGCGATTTCCTTATCCGCATAGGGTATTCTCGGAGGATGCGCGTGTGGATAGATTACTCATGACGAGGGCCTTGTCGGGGTACCCCGGCGTCCACACCCCCTACTGCCTTCTCTTCAAGTCTTCTCTTTATCTCCTTCTCTGTTAAGCACGGGTTAATGGCGGGCTTGGCGATGCTGCGGGCGTTGGACGGGGAGGCGGTGTGGCCTCCGCCGATATGGCTGATGCGTCAGGCGGGACGCTATCTGCCGGAATACCGAGCGCTTCGGGCCAGCGCCGCGGACTTCCTTACACTGATCACCACGCCGGAACTGGCTGCCGAGGTGACGTTGCAGCCATTGCGCCGGTTCGGCTTCGATGCCGCGATTCTGTTCAGCGACCTCCCGATCGTGCCGTGGGCATTAGGACATGGATTGGACTATCGGGAGGGCGAAGGTCCGGTACTCCCGAAGTTGCGCGACGCGGCTGGGGTGGCGGCGCTCGATCCCGCGCGGCTGACGGGTGCTATCGCCCCGGTGTTGGAGACGGTACGTCGCGTGCGCGCGGGTATCGCGGCGGAAGGTCATGACGCGGCGCTGATAGGCTTCGCGGGCGGGCCGTTCACTGTCGCCTGCTACATGATCGAAGGCGGCGGCTCGCGGGATTTCGCGGCGGCGCGGCGCATGGCGTACGCCGAACCGGCTCTCTTCGCCGCGTTGATGGAACGGCTGACGGAGGCGACCATCGCCTATTTGTCGGCGCAGGCGGAGGCCGGCGCGGACGTGCTGATGCTATTCGATTCCTGGGCGGGCATCTTGTCTCCATCGCTGTTCGTCCACCATGTGATCGCCCCGACGCGACGCATCGTTCGGGCGCTGAAGGAGCGAGGAGCCCGAGTCATCGGCTTTCCCCGTTTGGCGGGCGCGATGATCGGTCCCTATGCCACCGAGACCGGGGTGGACGCGGTCGGCATGGATACCGCGACCGATCCGCGTTGGGCGCGCGGCGCAGTGGCACGGGGCGTCACGCTACAAGGCAATCTTGATCCGATCGCCCTGCTGGCTGGCGGGGAGGCGTTGCGAACCGAGACATCTTCCATCATGGCGGCAATGCGCGGGCGACCATTCGTGTTTAACCTGGGACACGGCATCCTGCCCGAGACACCGCTCGCGCACGTCACGGCACTGGTGGAGTGCGTGCGTGCCGGCTGAGCGTATCGCGATCGTGCTGTTCAACTTGGGCGGCCCGGATAGTCCGACGGCGATCGCGCCGTTCCTGCGGAACCTGTTCAGCGACCGGGCCATCTTGCGGATGCCCTTCTTCTTCCGTTTCCCGCTCGCCTGGATCATCGCCGCGCGGAGGCTGAAGCCGGCGCGGGCGATCTATGCGCTACTCGGCGGCCGTTCCCCGCTGCTCGAACTCACACAGGCGCAGGCTCGCGCGCTGGAGATGGCGCTGCCGGAATTGGAGGCCCGATGCTTCATCGC
>JBAWFF010000435.1:0-17354 GCA_049591635.1 Acetobacteraceae bacterium | reverse complement strand
GGCTCGGGTCCACCGGCAATGAGCCCGATGCTCGCCCGGGCGCCGAAGCGCCGGGCGAGGGCGAGGGCGAGTTCGGTGCCGGCGGGGCCGGCGCCGACGATCGCGATGCGCGCGCCGGGCGTCAGCGTCGCCTCCAGGTGTTCCAGGCGCGCGAGAAAGCGCCCTATGGGCTTGACGGGGGTTCCGCCGTCAGCCGACATCGCAGGCAGGCCGCCGACGTTAATGGACAAGGTGTCGAACGCTATGGCCGGACGTCCGACGAGGGAGACGGTGCGCGCGCCAAGGTCGATGCCGTCCGCCTCGGCGAGGACCAGGCGGGCGCTGGAGGCCGCGGCCAGTTTGGCGAGGTCGATATGCGCCTGATCGAACCCGTAATCGCCGCGGATCAGGCCGGGCAGCATCCCGGAATAGGGCGTATGCGGCTCCCGCCCGATCAGGGTCAGGCGCACGCCGGGGAGTGGGCGGAGGGCAAAGCGGCGCAACACCTCCACATGCGCGTGCCCGGCGCCGAGGAGGACGATGTCGTGGCGGATGGGGGATGTCATGGCGGGAGGGAAGGGCGGCGTTGGGTCGACGCACGCCGACCCTCACCCGCCGCGCAAGAGCGCGGCGACCTCTCCCGCAGGCGGGAGAGGTGATGCGCTTCCGCTGTCATGACGCCAGAATCACCGGTGCGTAGTCGGTCGCGTCCGGCGGTCCGGGGGCGAACAACCAGCAGGGCGCGCCCTCGCGCGGCAGGCCAATCAGCGAACTGCTCCCGGTTCCGAAGCCGGCTCGCGGCGTGACATTCAGCTGCTCACCGGCGCCGCCCGACTGGTCGGCGAGGAGTGTCCGCCAAGCGCGCCACTCGTCGGCGTCCGGGGGCTGGGCGGCCCGGAAGCGGGGCAGGTGGCGGGCGACGCGGGGACTCTCGAGATCGTTGGGATCGTGCGCCGTGACCATGCTGACCCCCTCCGGCAGAGGCCGCGCTTGCGGCCGCCCTTGCCCGAGGCCGCGCACGAACACGGCGCCCGCATGGTCCGCGAGCACCATGTTGAACGCGCGCCACGCGCCGGCATCCAGCGCCGAGACGGCATCGGCGGCCGCACCGGCGCTCGCGTGATCCAGCGCCAGCAGCGGCAATTCGCCCCGGCTGCGCTTGCCGGGCGCAGGGCCGAGGCTGCCCGGACGGTTCAGCACCGCCGCGACGACGCCATGCCGGTTCATCCCGAGCCACGTGCCGCCGCCTTCACGGTCCCGGCCGCCGATAATTCCCTTGCGGTCGGGCCACCAAGCGCTGGGAGGATCCCATCGGCGGGCCAGCATCTCGTCGCGGTTCGCCGCCAGCATCACCGGTGTATCATGGCCCGGGCGGATCAGCACGACGACGGTGCACACGCGCGGTCAGGCCGCGCCGAACACGCGGGCGAAGATGGCGTCGATGGCGCGCAAGTGCAGGGCCGGATCCATCGCGCGATCCAGCGCATCGTGGGACACGCGCCCGGCAACCTCCGGATCGCGCTCCAGACGGGCGCGAAAGCCGAGGGCGCCCGGCTTGCCCAGCCCCTCCCAGGTCGTCATCGCGTTGCGCTGCACGATCCGGTACGCGTCCTCACGCGAGATGCCCGATTGGGTTAGCGCCAGCAGCACTTCGCCGCTGTGGATGACGCCGCCGAGCGCGTCCAGGTTCTCGGCCATGCGGTCAGGGTAGATCGTCAGGCGCTCCATCATTCCGGCGGTGCGCGCGAGGGCGAAATCGAGCGCGATGGTGGCGTCGGGCGCAATGACCCGTTCGACCGAGGAATGGCTGATATCGCGCTCGTGCCAGAGGGCGACGTTCTCCAGAGCCGGGAGGGCGGCAGCGCGGATCACGCGGGCGAGGCCGGTGAGGTTCTCCGAGAGCACCGGGTTGCGCTTGTGCGGCATCGCCGAGCTGCCCTTCTGGCCGGGATGGAAGAACTCCTCGGCCTCGCGCACCTCGCTGCGCTGTAGGTGGCGGATCTCGGTCGCCAGCCGCTCGATGCCGCTGGCGATGACGGCGAGGGTGCAGAAATAGGCGGCGTGGCGGTCGCGCGGGATTACCTGGGTCGAGACCGGCTCGACCGCGAGGCCGAGGCGGTCGGCGACGAACGCCTCCACTTGGGGATCGAGATGGGCGTAGGTGCCGACGGCGCCGCTGATGGCGCAAACCGCGATTTCCTTGCGGGCGGTTTGCAGCCGGGCATGGTCGCGGGCGAACTCGGCGTAGTGGCCAGCGAGCTTAAGCCCGAAGCTGGTCGGCTCGGCGTGGATGCCGTGGCTGCGGCCGACGGTCAGGGTGTGCTTGTGCTCGAAGGCGCGGACCTTCAGCGCCGCCAGCACCGCGTCGAGGTCGGCCGCCAGGAGGTCGGTCGCCTGGACGAGCTGGACGGAGAGGGTGGTGTCGAGCACGTCCGAGGAGGTCATGCCTTGGTGGACGAATCGGCTTTCCGGCCCGATCGCCTCGGCGAGCCAGGTCAGGAAGGCGATCACGTCATGGCGGGTTTCGCGCTCGATCGCCTCGATCCGCTCGACGTCGGCGGGGCCGATATGGGCGAGGCGCGGCGCGCCCTTCTCGCGGATGGCGCGGGCCGCCGTCTCGGGGATGGCGCCAATCCGCGCCATGCCCTCGGCGGCGAGTGCCTCTATCTCGAACCAGATGCGAAACCGGTTCTCGGGCGCCCAGATGGCGGCCATCTCGGGGCGGGTGTAGCGGGGAACCATGATGCGGGATCCTGCTGGTCGTCGCGCGAGCTAGACCGCGTTCCCGATCCGTTGACAAGCCCGTTTCGGGGTCTGGTTAGAGGCACGGCCGAGCACGCCTGAATGACCGCCCGATGGGCGGCCATGAGGGCGATGATATCCGCCGTGCCGGTGGAGTAGTGCCGGTGCATCCTTGTGCTCCTTCGGATTCGGTCGCGAAGCCTAGTCGATAGTGAGAAGCATTCGCAACATAGACGGCCGGCGCCAAGCTCCGACGGCCCTCTCCTTGACAGCCGCCGCCGCACCGCAGCACACCCCCGCGGATGCCGTTCGCCTGGACCCACGAGCTCGCCGCCCTCGGGCAGGTCGTGCTGATCGACGTGGCGCTAGCGGCCGACAACGCCGTGGTGGTCGGCCTCGCCGTCGCCGGGTTGCCTGCGGCGCAGCGGCGCCCGGCGATCATCCTCGGGATCGGCGCGGCGACGGTCCTGCGGATCGGCTTCGGGCTGGTCGCGCTCAGCCTGCTGAACATCATCGGGCTGCTGCTGGCTGGGGGTCTCCTGCTGCTATGGGTGGCCTGGAAAATGTTTCGCGACGTGACCCGACCGCGAACGCGCGCGGGAGGCGCAGCTGCGCCGCTCACGCTCGGCCAGGCGATGCTGCGGATCGTGCTGGCCGACGTGTCGATGAGCCTCGACAACGTCCTGGCGGTGGCCGGAGCGGCGCGCGGCAGCCAGCTGGTGCTAACGGTGGGACTGCTGTTGGGCGTCCTGCTGATGGCGGTCGCCGCCGATTTCATCGCCCGCATCGTGGAGCGCCAGCGCTGGCTCACCTGGGCGGGGCTGCTGATCGTGGTCTACGTCGCGCTGCGCATGATCTGGGACGGCTCCCATCACGTCGCTTCGGTGGTGCTTCCGACCGCGATGCTATAGGCGATCGCCGCGTCGGGCGATTCGTTACAGCAGCCCCTCCTGGCGGAAACTGAGCCAGCGTCCATTGCCGACGATGATGTGGTCGTGCAGGACCACCGACAGCACGGCGGCGGCGTTCTTCACCTCCGCCGTCATCGCGACGTCCTCGCGCGAGGGCGTGGGGTCGCCGCTCGGGTGGTTATGGACCAGGATCAGCGCGGTGGCGTGCAGTTCGAGCGCCCGCTTGACCACCTCGCGCGGGTAGACCGGGGTGTGATTGACCGTGCCCCGTCCCTGCGCCTCGTCGGCGAGCAGATGGTTGCGGGTGTCGAGGAACAGCACCCGGAACTGCTCGATCCGCTCGCGTGCCAGGGCCGCGTTCAGGTATTCGGTCAACCTAGCCCAGTTCGACAGCACCGGACGGTCCATCACCTCGGCGCGGGCCAGGCGCAGCGCCGCGCCCTGCACCAGCTTCAGCGCCGCCATCCCGGCTTCGCCCAATCCCTCGACGCCGCGGAGATCGTTGGGCGGGGCGGCGATGGCGGCGGCGAAGCTGCCGAAGCGGCCGAGCAGGGTGCGTGCGATCGGCTTGGTGTCGCGTCGGGGCAGGGCGAGGAACAGCACCATCTCCAGCATCTCGTGATCGGCGAGCGCCTCGGGACCGGCGGAGACGAGGCGGGCGCGCATTCGCGCCCGGTGCCCGTCAAGCCCCGCTAGCGCCGGGTCGGGGGGAGCGAGTTCGGAAAGCCCCGCCTGTTCGGCGAGGCCGGGATGCGTGCGCCGCCTTGTCATGCTCCAACCCGCCCCACCGCCCGCCGGGGGGCGGGCGCGTCAGCCGACCGGGTAGGGCGGCTTGGTGTAGCCTGCGGGAGAGAGGGTAAAGATTTCCACACCATCGGCGGTGACGCCGACCATGTGCTCGAACTGCATCGACAGGCCGCGGTCGCGGGTGACCGCGGTCCAGCCGTCGTCGAGGATCTTCACCTCGGGGCGCCCGGCGTTCACCATCGGCTCGATGGTGAAGAACATGCCCGGGCGCAGCACCGGACCTTCGCCCGGCCGGCCGAAATGCAGCACGTTGGGCGGGGCGTGGAAGTTGCGCCCGATGCCGTGGCCGCAGAAATCGCGCACCACGCTGTAGCGGTTCCCCTCCACGTAGGTCTGGATCGCGTGCCCCACGTCGCCGAGCGCGGCCCCCGGACGAACCGCGCGGACGCCGCGCATCAGCGATTCATAGGTCACGTCCATCAGGTTGCGCGCCTTGGTCGAGGGAGCGCCCGCCGCGTACATGCGGGAGCTGTCGCCGTGCCAGCCGTCCAGGATGACCGTGATGTCGATGTTGAGCACGTCGCCGTTCAGCAGCTTCCGCTCGCCGGGAATGCCGTGGCAGACGACGTGGTTAATCGACGTGCAGATGGACTTGGGAAACCCGCGATAGTTCAGCGGGGCCGGCACCGCCCCGTGCGCGAGGATGAATTCGTGGCAGATCCGGTCCAGTTCGCCGGTCGTCACGCCGGGGCGGACATGGGCGGTGATCATGTCCAGGGTCTCCGCCGCCAGCCGCCCGGCCGCGCGCATCCCGTCGAAATCCTCCGGCGCATGCAGAGTGATCCGTCTCGCCTCCGCCGCGCCGTCCATCGCCGTGCTCGTCCCCATCTCGGTCCCACCAAACATGCGCAGCCCGTCGGATTGGCGCAAGAGCATGACACGCATTCCCGCACGGCGTATGAGGCCGCGTATGAATGCGAGCGCCGACGAAAAGGCCCAGGCGGAGTTGGTTGCCGCGCGCAAACGGGCGGCGGCGGAAGCGGCGGTGGCGCTCGTCGAGGACGGCATGGCGGTGGGTCTCGGTACCGGCTCCACGGCTTTCTTCGCGGTCGAGGCGCTGGCGCGGCGTGTGCGGGGCGGGCTGAGGGTGCGGGCGATCCCGACCTCGGAGCGGACCGCGCGGCAGGCGCGGGGCGGAGGCATCACGCTCACGTCCTTCGCCGAATGCCGACGCCTCGACCTGACGATCGACGGCGCCGACGAGATCGCGCGGGAGGCGCTCGGTCTGATCAAGGGCCTGGGCGGGGCGCTGCTGCGCGAGAAGATCGTCGCCGCGGCCTCGGCGCGGCTGGTCATCATCGCCGATTCGAGCAAGCTCGTGGACCGCCTCGGGACCCGGACGTCGGTGCCGGTCGAGGTCGTCACCTTCGGCTGGGAGACGACGGCCGCGCGCCTCGACGCGATCGGCGTCCGCCCGACCCCTCGCCTGGATGCGGCGAAGCAGTTGTTCCGCACCGATGGCGGCAACCTGATCCTGGACTGCGCGGTGGGGACGATGGATGACCCGGCGGCGCTTCACGCCGCGCTGAAGCGGATCGTGGGCGTGATCGAGACGGGGCTGTTCATTGGGATGGCGGAGCGGGCGATCATCGGCGGCCCGGACGGCGCGCGGGTCCTTACGCGCGCGCCGGCGGCGTGAGGTTCATGTCCGGGTCACGCCCCTCTATCGAGCAGGTCCTCGATCTCAAATACGGGCCCTCGGCCAGCCGGAACTGGGGGCCGCGGCTGCGCGATCGGTTTGGCTACCGCACGCCCGACGACTGGTACGAGGCTCTGCTGTTTGACCTCGTGGCCCCGGACACGGCCTGGCTCGATGTCGGTTGCGGGCGTTCGATGTTCCCCTCGAACGCGGCCGTCGCCGCGCTACTGGCGCGGCGTTGCCGGCGTTTGGTCGGCCTCGATCCGAGCGACAACGTTCAGGAGAATCCGTTCCTGCACGACCGCGCGCAGTGCCTGTTGCAGGACTACCGGACCGACGAACGGTTCGATCTGATCACGGCGCGGATGGTCGTCGAGCACATCACCGACCCCGCGGGCGCGCTCGAGGCGCTGGCTCGGCTGACGAAACCGGGTGGGCGTGTCGTCATCTACACGGTCGAGAAGGTCTCGCCGGTGACGCTTATCTCCGCGTTGACGCCGATCGGCTTTCATCACACCGCGAAGAGAATCCTCTGGAAAGCCGAGGAGCGCGATACCTTCCCGACCGCCTACAAAATGAATACGCGGCGCACCCTGCGGAGCCTGTTCGAGACGGCGGGGTTCGGGGAGGAGAGCTTTCGCCATCTCGACGATTGCCGCGCGTTCGGACGTTGGCGCACGCTCAACACGGCCGAACTGGCGGCAAGGCGGGCCCTTAATGCGGCCGGCCTGCGCTATCCGGATGCCTGCATCCTGGCCACCTATCGACGCGAGACGTAGCGCCGTTTTTCAGGCGCCGCGCCAGACCGGCGGGCGCTTCGTGAGGAAGGCGTCCATTCCCTCGCGAAAATCGGCGCTCATGTAGCAGGACTCGATAAGGTCGTGGCCATCCCCCGCGTCGTGGGCGCGCAGCCGGCGCAGCGCCTCCTTGGTGGCGCGCAAGGTCAGCGGGGCGTGCCCGGCGACGAGGTGGGCGAGTTCGTCGGCGCGCGACGCCAGCGCGGTGGCATCGTCGAGCACCTCGCTGACCAGCCCAATCGCGCGCGCCTCCTCGGCCTCGATCAGGCGGGCGGTGAAGATGATCTCGGTCACTCGGGCGGTCCCGATCAACTCCGACAGCCGAGCGTAGTTCGCCATCGACAGGCAATTGCCGAGGGTGCGGGCGATCGGAAACCCGAACCGCGCGTTGGCGGCCGCGATGCGAAGGTCGCAGGACGCGGCGATCCCCGCGCCGCCGCCCGTGCAGGCGCCGGCGATCGCGGCAATCGTCGGGACGGGGCATCGCTCCAGCGCATCGAGCACGCGATCGAGCCTCGCCTCGTATTCGATCGCGTCCTCGGGTTTGGTGAAGGCACGGAATTGGCCGATGTCCGTGCCGGCGGCGAACGCGCGCTCGCCGGCGCCGGTCAGGATCAGCACGCGGGCGTCGCCGCGTTCGCCCGCCTCCGTGCAGATCACCGCCAACCGCTCGTACATCGCGAAGGTCAGCGCGTTGCGCGATTCAGGGCGATTGAAGGTGATGCGCCCGATCCCGTCGCGGACCTCGTACAGCAGTTCGTCCATCTATTCTCTCCACTCGCCCGGCGTGCCAAGCTTGCTAACCGCGACACGCCGCCAAGGAAAGAACCGACGATGCCCGACGACACGCCGCTGCGCCCGGTCCTGCCCGAGACCTGGGAGCCGGAGCTGGAGGAGCTGCGCGTCCGCACCGCGCTTGCCCACGAGATGGGCGGCGCCGAGCGCATCGCGCGACAGCGCGCCGGCGGACGGCTGACGGTCCGCGAGCGGATCGAGCGAATGCTCGACGCCGACAGCTTCCACGAGATCGGCGCGGTCGCGGGCAAGGGGACGTACAACCCCGACGGCACGCTCGCCACCTTCCAGCCGGCCAACCTGGTGTTCGGGCGCGGGCGGGTGGACGGCCGTACCGTGATGATCGCGGGCGACGACTTCACCGTGCGCGGCGGCTCGGCGGACGCCTCGATCAAGGGCAAGCTGCTGATGTCGGAGCGGATGGCGACGCAGTACCGCCTGCCGCTGATCCGCCTGATCGAGGGCTCGGGCGGCGGCGGGTCGGTCAAGACCATCGAGACCACGGGGCGGGCCAACTTGCCGGGCGGCCTCGCCGACGGCTCGGCGATGGACCTCTGCGCGATCAACATGGAGCAGGTGCCGGTGGTCGCCCTCGGCCTCGGCTCGGTCGCCGGTCTTGGCGCGGCGCGGCTCGCCGCCGCCCACTACGCGATCATGGTCAAGGAGCTGTCGGCGGTCTTCGTCGCCGGTCCGCCCGTGGTCGAGCGCCTGGGCGAGCCGCGCAGCAAGCAGGAACTGGGAGGCTGGGAAATCCAGATCGGCTGCGGCGCCGTCGATCATGCGGTGGACAGTGAGGACGAGGCGTTCGCGGTCGCGCGCCGCTTCCTGTCCTACATGCCGAACTCCGTTCACGACCTGCCGGAGCGTAAGCGCGGCTGGGATGATCCGGCGCGGCGCGACGAGGCGCTGCTGTCGGCGGTGCCGCGCGACAAGAAGCAGCCCTATTCGATGCGCCGGATCATCAACGCGCTGTTCGACCGTGACAGCTTCTTCGAGATGACCCAGGGGTTCGGCCGCCCGATCATCACCGGGTTTGCTCGGCTGGACGGTTGGCCGGTCGCGGTGATGGCGGGCGATTCACTCTATCAGGCGGGGGCGTGGACGGCGGATGCCTGCCAGAAGATCATCCGCTTCGTCGATCTGGCGCAGACCTTCCACTTTCCGGTCGTGCACCTCGTCGATTGCCCGGGGTTTCAGGTCGGGTTGGCGGCCGAGAGCACGGCGACGATCCGCTGGGGCGTGCGCGCGGTCTCGGCGATCTGCCAGACCAGCGTGCCCTGGTGCAGCGTGATCGTCCGTAACGTCTACGGCGTCGGCGGGCTCGGCCACCAGCCCGGCGGGCGGCTGTCGCTGCGTTACGCCTGGCCGTCCGCGAGCTGGGGATCGCTGCCGTTGGAGGGCGGCATCGAGGCGGGCTACCGCGCCGAGATCGACGCCGCGCCGGACGCGGAGGTGAAGATGGCGGAGATCGACGCGCGGCTGAACGCGCTGCGCTCCCCGTTCCGCACCGCCGAGGCGTTCTGGGTCGAGGAGATCATCGACCCGCGGGATTCTCGGCGCTTGCTGTGCGAGTTCGCCAATTTGGCGGCGCCGTTGCGGACGACGGGAGTGAGCCGGTTCGGGATGCGGCCGTAGGCGGCGCTTGATTCGGTCAGGGAGTATATCTATGTGCATATACTCCTTCGAGGGATCAATGCAATGCGCGAAACCCGGACTGCCAAATTGTTCAAGAACGGCGCCAGCCAAGCGGTGCGACTGCCCGCGGAGTTTCGCTTCGAGGGTGACGAGGTCTATCTGACCCGTGACGATCGGACGGGCGACGTGGTACTGTCCAGTCGTCCGGGCATCGCCACCTGGGCCGATTTCTTCGACCTGCTCGACGCTGCCGATGCACCCGCGGATTTCATGGCTGAGCGTCCGATGAACAGGCCGCCGCCGGATCGGGACCTGTTCGGGGATGATGCGTGACCGTCCTGCACATGCTCGACACAGATACGGCGAGCTACATCATCAAGCGGCGCTCGCCGGCTCTGGAGCAAAGGCTTTCGGAACTCCATCCCTCGCAGGTATGCGTTTCGGTGATCACCCGCGCCGAACTATCGTACGGACTCAAGCGGCTGCCGGCCGGACATCGGCTGCATCTCGTAGTACGGCAGTTCCTGCGGATCGTGCGCGCGTTGGCGTGGGATGCCGGCGCGGCCGACCACTACGCCGAAATTCGCCATCATCTCGTCACCGCCGGTCAGCCGATCGGCGAGATGGACATGATGATCGCCGCGCACGCGCTGTCGGAAGGCGCGGTCCTCGTGACCAACAACACACGTCATTTCCAGCGCATCGGCGCGCGGCTCGCACTGCTCAACTGGGTGGAGTGAGGCGGCTTCGCGGCGCGCGACGCTACTTCATCGGCGAGAACGCGGTGCCCAGCAGCAATGTCGACTGCATCTCCGCGAGCATCGGCCCGCCCTTGGCGAGAAACTCCTTCCATTTCGCATCGCCCGAGGCCTCGGCGCGCGCCTTCATGCGGCTGTTGAGGTCGGGGTATGCCCAGAGATGGGCGACCTCGTTCGGCTGCGGCGCCTCGCCGGTCCACAGCCCGACGATCGGCGAGTAGCGCTCCCGCGCCGGCAGATAGGACGCCAGCAGCTGGGCGTACGCCCGAGCGGCGCCCGGGTGCGTGCGATAGATGCGCAGTTCGTAGAAATGCCCGGCGCCGTCGGGCGGCTTGATGTCGATCACCGGGTTGAGGAAACGTACGTCCTGGCGGATCATCAGCGGGACGATCTTCGGAACGTACTCCGTCCGCCAGCGCTCGTTGGCAGCCAGCGCGCCGCGCAGCTGGGCACGCTCATCGAGGCTCGGATAACTCCATAGGTGCCAGAGTTGGTTGAGCTGACCGAACTCGCTCACCCAGTAGCCGTGGTTGGTGCCGTAATCGTTGCCGCGCACCGGGCGGCCGACATTGGCGGCGAGTTCGAGATAGGCGGGCAGCTTGCCCGGATGGAACGTGTAGGTCCGAAGTTCGTGGATCAAGTCATTCTCCCTTGCTAGCGATGCGGCTCGACGATGACAGTACCGACCTTGCCGCCGCGCTCCACCGCCTCATGCGCGGCGGCGGTCTCGGCGAGCGGGAAGCGGTCGGCGACGCTTAGGGCGCGGGTGCCGCCACGCAGCCACGCGGCGATATCCGTCTGCGCGCGTTTGCGCGCCTCGTGCGGGCTGGTCGGCAGCACCATGAAGTGCAGCGCGACGTTGCGGGTCATGAGGTCGCGTACCGGCAGCGCGGGCGTTCGATCACCATTGGTCGCGTAGACGGCGATACTCCCGCCATCGCGCAGGCAGGCGATCGTGGCCGCGAGGTTGCCGCCGAAATCCACGTCCACGACGTGATCGACGCCGCGACCCTCGGTGATCTCGCGCACCCTCGCGGCGACGTCCTCGTGCCGATAGTTGATGGTGTGCGCCGCGCCGCCGGCACGGGCACGCTCCGCCTTCTCGGCTGAACTCACGGTGGCGATGACCGTCGCCCCCGCCCAAGTGGCGAGCTGCACCGCATAGTGTCCGACCGCGCCCGCCCCGCCGGTGACCAGCAAGGTGCGGCCCTGTACGGCGCCGGCGACGAACACGCAGCGGTGTGCGGTCATGGCGGGGATGCCGAGCGTGGCGCCCTCGGCGAACGAGACGGTGGGGGGCAGCTCCGTCACCAGATCGACGGAGAGCGCGATGTACTGCGCGGCGGTACCGCACCAGCGCCCGTTGCGCTGGCCGTTGTAGAGCCATACCCGCTTGCCCACCCAGCTTCGGGCGACGCCGGGGCCGACCTGATCGACGACGCCGGCGCCGTCGCTGTTGGTCACGACGCGCGGATGATCCATGCCGCCCGGACCGGCGCGGCGATAGGTGTCGGACGGGTTGACGCCGGACGCCTCCAGCCGCACGCGAACCTCACCGGGGCCGGCGTCGGGCGTGGGCAGATCGTCGACGACGAACACTTCCCTTGCCGGTCCCTGTCGCTCGTACCAGACCGCGCGCATCGCCTTGCTCCTTCCCCGATTTTGGCCAGGATAGCGCCAAGGAGGACCGCATGACACATCGCGCGCCTTTGTTTACCGGCGGCTGCCAGTGCGGCGCCGTCCGCTACGCGCTTTATGCCGCGCCGCGCGCCGGCATCTGCCACTGCCGGATGTGCCAGAAAGCGGTCGGCGGGCCGTTCTTCGCCTGGGCGATGGTCAGGCGCGGAGACTTCGCCTGGACACGCGGCGCGCCGGCGCTATTTCGCAGTTCCTCCGTCGCGCAACGCGGATTTTGCGCGGCGTGCGGCACGCCGCTGTTGTTTCAATACGACGCCAAGCCCGACCACATCGACATGAGCATCGGCAGCCTGGATACACCGGGTGCGGTCCATCCGACCGTGGCACTTGGGACCGAGAGCCGCCTGGCGTGGTGTGACGCCGGGCTGTTCGACACGATCAGGCAGCACCCAAGCGGCTCGCTAGACCCACCGACCGATCTCGCCGGCATCGAGAACTATCAGCATCCCGACGTCCCGACGTCGGATGCGTGGGTTCAGACCCGGCGCACCACGTAGGAGTCGGCGAGCGAGGCGACGATCGTCTCGGCGTGTGCCTTGTCGCGCGCCTCGACCATCACCTCCAGCTCGGCCGCCTGCACGGATTCGGCGGCGAACAGGCGCTGGTGCGACACCTCGATGATGTTGCCGCCCGAGCCGCCGATGCGTCCCGCGATGTCGGCGAGCACGCCGGGGCGATCGGGAATCTGCATGTGCAGGCGCAGCAGGCGGCCGTCGCGCAGCAGGTTGCGCAACAAGACGTTTGAGAGGATGCGCGCGTCGATGTTGCCGCCGCAGATCGGAACGCCGACACGCTTGCCGGCGAAGCGGGCGGGATAGACCAGCAGCGCGGCCAATGCGGCCGCACCGGCGCCCTCTGCGACCGTCTTCGCCTCTTCGATCAGCAGCCCGACCGCCTGCTCGATCGCGTGCTCGGGCACCGTCAGCACCTCGATGCCCAGGGCGCGCAGCAGCGCCAATGGGCGCTCGCCGATGTCGCGTACCGCGATGCCCTCGGCAATCGTCGCGCCGCCGACATCGACAGCGCGCCCGCCCAGACGCTGGGCCATCGCGGAATAGCTTTCGACCTCGACGCCGATCACCTCGATCCCCGGCCGGCGGCCGATGGCGGCGACCGCGCAGCCGGCGATCAGCCCGCCGCCGCCGACGGGGACCACCAGCACGTCGAGGTCGGGCGCATCCTCCAGCAACTCCAGCGCCAGCGTGCCCTGTCCGGCCATCACTGCTGGATCGTCGTACGGATGGATGAACACGAGGCGCTCGGCTTCGGCCAGCGCATGGGCGTGCGCTGCCGAATCGGCGAGCGTCTCGCCGTGCAGCACGATCCGCGCGCCCCAGGCGGCGGTGCGGGTGATCTTGGTGGACGGCGTGATCGCCGGCATCACGATGGTCGACGCGATGCCGAGAAGCTGGGCATGGCGCGCCACCGCCTGGGCGTGGTTGCCCGCCGACATGGCGATCACCCCGCGCCGTCCCTCGTCCTCGGTCAGCAACGCGAGCCGGTTGGCGGCGCCGCGCTCCTTGAAGGCGCCGATGGCTTGCAGATTGTCGAGCTTGAGGGTGACGGCGGCGCCGGTCACGCGAGACAGGGCATCGGAGTAGAGCGCGGGGGTGCGGATCACTCGCCCGGCGATGCGCGCGGCCGCCGCCTCGACGTCGGCGAGGGTGATCACGCGGGCGCCCCGGACTGCGTCAGCCGAACCGGACCTCTAGGATCTCATACGACCGATCCCCGCTCGGCGCCGGCACCGAGACGGCGTCGCCGACCTTCTTGGCGATCAGCGCCTTGGCGAGCGGGGAGGTGACGGAGAGCCGGCCGAGCTTGATGTCAGCCTCGTGCTGGCCGACGATCTGGTAGGTCGATTCCTTCTCCGTCTCCTCGTCGATCAGGCGGACATGGGCGCCGAATTTCACCTGATCGCCCGACAGGGTGGAGGGGTCGATCACCTCGACGGCGGAGACGATCTCCTCCAGTTCCGCGATCCGTCCCTCGACAAAGGATTGGCGCTCCCGCGCGGCGTGGTACTCGGCGTTCTCCGACAGGTCGCCGTGGCTGCGCGCCTCGGCGATGGCGCGGATGATGGCGAATCGTTCAACGCCCTTGAGCTGGCGGAGTTCCTCTTCCAGCCGCTGCAAGCCGGGGGCGGTCATCGGGAACTTCTGCACGGCGATACCTTTGATGATCCAGATTAAAGGCGCGTCACGGGGAACACCCCGGGCAGGCGGGACGCCCGGCCGAGGTCAGAACGAGGCGCGAAAGTAGGATTGAAGGGGCGCGACTTCAAGCGCGCCGGACTTCAGGGCGGCGATCGCATGGACCGCCGCCCGGGCGCCGGCCATCGTCGTGTAGTGGGGGATTCCGTGCGTCAGCGCGCTGCGGCGGATGGCGAAGCTGTCGGCGACGGCCTGCGGGCCGGAGGCGGTGTTAATGACGATCTGCACCTCGCCCGAACGGATCGCATCGACGCAGTGCGGCCGTCCCTCCAGGACCTTGTTGACGACCGAGACCTCCAGCCCCGCGTCACGGATGCGCCCGGCAGTGCCGCGGGTCGCCATGATCCGGAAGCCCATGTCGGCGAGCCGGCGGGCCAGCGCGGGGACGTTGTTCTTGTCGGTGTCCTTGATCGACAGGAACACCGTTCCCGACGCCGGCAGCACGACGCCGGCGCCGAGTTGGGATTTGGCGAAGGCGCGCTCGAAGCTGGAATCGAGCCCCATCACCTCGCCGGTCGATTTCATCTCCGGGCCGAGGATGGTGTCGACCTCGGGGAAGCGGTTGAACGGAAACACCGCCTCCTTCACGGCGACGTGCGGGGCCACGCCCTGATCGTCCAGCCGGAACTCGGCGAGGCGCGCGCCCGCCATCACCCGGGCGCCGATCTTGGCGACCGGAACCCCGGTCGCCTTGGCGACGAACGGGACGGTGCGCGCGGCGCGCGGGTTCACTTCCAGCACGTAGATCACGTCGTCCTGGATCGCGTATTGCACGTTCATCAGCCCGACGACGCGCAGCGCCTTCGCCAAGGCCTCGGTCTCGGCTTTCAGCTCGGTGACGGTCGCCGGCGACAGCGTGTAGGGCGGCAGCGCGCAGGCGGAATCGCCCGAGTGGATGCCGGCCTCCTCGATGTGTTCCATGACGCCGGCCACGAACACTGTCTCGCCATCGGCGATGCAATCGACATCGACCTCGATCGCGTCGTTCAGGTAGCGGTCGATCAGCACCGGGTTGTCGCCGGAGACCCGCACCGCCTCGCGCACGTAGCGGTGCAGCCCGTTGCGGTCGTAGACGATCTCCATCGCCCGTCCGCCCAGCACGTAGCTCGGCCGGATCACCACCGGATAGCCGACGCGCTCGGCGATCGCCTCGGCTTCGTCGGCGGAACGCGCGATGCCGTTGTCGGGCTGGCGCAGGCCGAGGCGTTGCAGGAGTTGCTGGAACCGCTCGCGGTCCTCGGCGACGTCGATTGCATCAGCGCTGGTGCCGAGGATCGGGATGCCAGCGCGGCTCAGCGCCTGCGACAGTTTCAAAGGGGTCTGGCCGCCGTATTGCACGATGCAGCCGAGCACCGTCCCGCGCTCCTGCTCGCGCCGGACCAGCGCGATCACGTCCTCGGCGGTGAGCGGTTCGAAATAGAGCCGATCGGAGGTGTCGTAATCGGTGCTGACGGTTTCGGGGTTGCAGTTGACCATGATGGTCTCGAACCCCGCCTCGCGCAGCGCATAGGCGGCGTGGACGCAGCAATAGTCGAACTCGATGCCCTGGCCGATGCGGTTCGGCCCGCCGCCGAGGATGATGATCTTGCGCGCCTCGGTCGGGTCGGCCTCGCAGACCGGGACGCCGAAGCCGCCTTCGTAGGTCGAGTACATGTACGGCGTGACGGAGGCGAACTCGGCGGCGCAGGTGTCGATGCGCTTGTAGACCGGCCGTACGCCGAGGCGGGCGCGGAGCTTGGCGATGTCGAGTTCGGCGCGCCCGGACAGTTCCGCGAGGCGGTGGTCCGAGAAGCCGAGCGCTTTCAGCCGCCGCAGCGCGCCTGCTTCGTTGGGCAATCCGTGCGCGGTGACGTGGCGCTCCGCTTCGACGATGCGGGCAAGCTCGCGCAGGAACCACGGATCGAACTTGCTCGCCGCATGGATGTCCTCGACCGACAGGCCGGCGCGCAACGCTTGCGCCGCCATCAGCAGCCGGTCAGGGCGCGGTGCGGACAAAGCGGCGCGGAACGCATCGGCGGAGCCGTCGCCGGGCGGCTCCAGCGCGTCGAGGCCGGACAGGCCGGTCTCCATGCTGCGAAACCCTTTTTGCAAGGCTTCCGCGAAGCCGCGCCCGATCGCCATCGCCTCGCCGACGGATTTCATCGAGGTGGACAGCAGCGCCGGCGTGCCGGGGAATTTCTCGAAGGTGAAGCGCGGGATCTTCACCACCACGTAGTCGATCGTCGGCTCAAAGCTCGCCGGTGTCACCTTGGTGATGTCGTTGTCGAGTTCGTCCAGCGTGTAGCCGACCGCGAGCTTGGCCGCGATCTTGGCGATCGGGAATCCCGTCGCCTTGGAGGCGAGCGCGGAGGAACGCGAGACGCGGGGATTCATCTCGATCACCAGCATCCGCCCGTCCGCCGGATTGACCGCGAACTGCACGTTCGATCCGCCGGTATCGACGCCGATCGCGCGCAGGCACGCGATCGAGGCGTCGCGCATCCGTTGATATTCCTTGTCCGTCAAGGTGAGGGCAGGGGCGACGGTGACGGAATCGCCGGTGTGGATGCCCATCGGATCGACGTTCTCGATGGAGCAGACGATGATGCAGTTGTCCGCCCGGTCGCGGACCACCTCCATCTCGAACTCCTTCCAGCCGAGCACGCTCTCCTCGATCAGCACCTCATGCGTGGGCGAGGCGTCGAGGCCGCTTTGGACGATCTGCTCGAACTCCTCCTTGTTGTAGGCGATGCCGCCGCCGGTGCCGCCCAGGGTGAAGCTTGGGCGGATCACGGTCGGGAGGCCGACGAGCGCGAGCGCGGCGCGCGCCTCGTTGAGCGAATGCGCGATCGCGCTGCGCGGGCTCTCGATGCCGATTGCCGCCATCGCGTCGCGGAACTTCAGCCGATCCTCGGCGCGGTCGATCACCTCGGCCTTCGCGCCGATCAGCTCGACACCGTATTTCTCGAGGACGCCGGAGGCGGAGAGGCGCATCGCGGTGTTGAGCGCGGTCTGTCCGCCCATCGTCGGCAGCAACGCGTCGGGACGTTCGCGGGCGATGATGCGCTCGACGAAGTCCGGCGTGATCGGTTCGACATAGGTGGCATCGGCGAGATCGGGGTCGGTCATGATGGTGGCGGGATTGGAGTTCACCAGGATGACGCGATAGCCCTCCGCCCGCAGCGCCTTGCACGCTTGCGCGCCGGAGTAGTCGAACTCGCACGCCTGGCCGATGACGATCGGGCCGGCGCCGATGATGAGGATGGAGCGTAGGTCGGTGCGGCGGGGCACTAGGACGTCCCGGCGGGGTCGACAACGTCACCGTCGCGACGTCCCCCGTCATGCCCGCGAATGCGGGTATCCACGACTTTGTCGGCGGCCAAGGAAGACGTGGATACCCG
>JBAWFF010000434.1:0-7056 GCA_049591635.1 Acetobacteraceae bacterium | reverse complement strand
GGGTGTGGCAGCGCCGGGCGCGCTCGGGGCGGGGGGAGCCGTCTGCGCCGACGCGCCCGAGACGGGAAGGGCGGCGGCGAGGCCGAGTGCGGCCAATCGGGCCACGGCGCCGAGGCGGAAGCTCATCGCGTCTCCTGAGGACTGAAAACCGCCGTCTTATGGCCGAGTTGGGCAGCCCTCACAAGCGCGGGCGCCCCATTTGCGTTGACCCCGCCCGGAGGGGGACCTATCTCCGAACCGCATCTCCATTCCCTCCGATCGGCCAGAAGGTCTTCATGCTCGGCTCCCTTGCCCGCGCCGTATTCGGCACCGCCAACGAACGATCGCTCAAGGCGTACCAGCGCCGGGTGCCAAAGATCAACGCGCTGGAGCCCGCCACCGCCGCCCTGTCCGACGAGGCGCTGGCCGCCAAGACCGTCGAGTTCCGCGCCCGGCTCGCCGACGGCGCGACGCTCGACGACCTGCTGCCCGAGGCGTTCGCGGTGGTCCGCGAGGCCGGCAAGCGGGTGCTGGGGCAGCGCCATTTCGATGTGCAGCTGGTCGGCGGGATGGTGCTGCACGACGGACGGATCGCCGAGATGAAGACCGGGGAGGGCAAGACGCTGGTCGCCACCTTGCCCGTCTATCTCAACGCGCTCGCCGGCAAGGGGGTGCACGTCGTCACGGTGAACGACTACCTGGCGACGCGCGACGCCGACTGGATGGGCCAGATCTACCGTTTCCTGGGACTGACGGTGGGCGTCGTCGTGCATGGCCAGGACGACAACCAGAAGCGCGACGCCTATGGCGCGGATATCACCTACGGCACCAACAACGAGTACGGGTTCGACTACCTGCGCGACAACATGAAGTACCGCCTGGAGGACATGGTTCAGCGCGACTTCTTCTTCGGCATCGTCGACGAGGTGGATAGCATCCTGATCGACGAGGCGCGCACGCCGCTGATCATATCCGGCCCCGCCGAGGACAGCTCCGACCTCTATCGGCGCGTCGATCTGGTGGTGGCGGAACTGGTAAAGGACCCGGAGACCTATGAGAAGGACGAGAAGTTCCGCACCGTGTCGCTGACCGAGCCGGGCTCGGAGACGGTCGAGGACATGCTACGCGCGGCGGGCGTGCTGACCGAGGGCAACCTCTACGACATCTTCAACGTCTCCGTCGTCCATCACGTCCAGCAATCGGTGCGCGCCCATACGCTGTTCGCCCGCGACGTGGACTACATGGTCAAGGACAACAAGATCGTCATCATCGACGAGTTCACCGGCCGGGCGCTGGAGGGGCGGCGCTATTCCGAGGGTCTGCACCAGGCGCTGGAGGCGAAGGAGGACGTCGAGGTCCAGGCGGAGAATCAGACGCTCGCCTCGATCACCTTCCAGAACTACTTCCGGCTGTATCCGAAGCTCGGCGGCATGACCGGCACGGCGGCGACGGAGGCCGACGAGTTCGAGGAGATCTACAAGCTGACGGTGGTCGAGATCCCGACCAATGTCGATGTCGCGCGCAAGGACGAGGATGACGAGGTCTATCGCTCCGCCGAGGAGAAGTGGGAGGCGGTCGCCACCCTGATCGACGAGACCCGCAAGCTGGGCCAGCCGATGCTGGTCGGCACGGTGTCGATCGAGAAGAGCGAGCACCTGAGTGCGATCCTCAAGCGCCGCAAGGTGCCACACAACGTGCTGAACGCGCGCTTCCACGAGCATGAGGCGCAGATCGTCGCCGACGCCGGGGCGCCGGGCGCGGTGACGATCGCCACCAACATGGCCGGCCGCGGCACCGACATCAAACTCGGCGGCAATCTGGATATGCGGCTGGGCACGCAACTGACCGGCCTCGACAACCCCGACATCCGCGCGACCCGCGAGGCGGAGATCCGCGAGGAGATCGCGGAGGCGCATGAGCAGGTCAAGCAAGCGGGCGGCCTGTTCGTGATCGGTACCGAGCGCCACGAGAGCCGGCGCATCGACAACCAGCTGCGTGGCCGGTCGGGCCGGCAGGGCGATCCGGGGCGGTCACGCTTCTTCCTGTCGCTGGAAGACGACCTGATGCGCATCTTCGGGTCCGACCGGATGGGCGGGATGCTGCAAAAGCTTGGCCTGAAGGACGGCGAGGCGATCACCCACCCGTGGATCAACAAGGCGCTGGAAAAGGCGCAGATGAAGGTCGAGGCGCGCAACTTCGACACCCGCAAGAACGTGCTGAAATACGACGACGTAATGAACGACCAGCGCAAGGAGGTCTACGCCCAGCGCAAGGAGTTCATGAAGGCGGTGGACGTATCGGATACCGTCGATGGGATGCGCGCCGAGGTGATCGAGGCGATGGTCGATCGGCATATTCCGGAGAAGGCGTTCGCCGAGCAGTGGGAGCTGAAGGAACTCGCCGAGGACGCGCAACGGGTACTGAACCTCGATCTGCCGATCGAGGAGTGGGGCCACGAGGAGGGTATCGACGAGACCGCGATCCGCGAGCGGATCATCGAGGCGGCGCAGGCGTTCGTGGTCGCCAAGACCAACGCGATGACGCCGGAGCTGATGCGCTTCATCGAGAAGTCGATGCTGATCCAGACACTGGATGCGGTGTGGAAGGAGCATCTCTACGCGCTCGATCATCTGCGCCAGGGCATCGGACTGCGTGCCTATGGCCAGAAGGATCCGCTGAACGAATACAAGACCGAGGCGTTCGCGCTGTTCAACGCGATGCTGGACGAATTGAAGGAGCGGGTGACGGCGATGCTGAGCCGGGTCGAGTTGGCGCCCGAGCCGGTGGCCGAGCCCGAGTTCATGCGCGGCGGGTTCCTCGAATCGCACCCCGAGCCGGCACCGTTCGGCGAGGGCGCGGCGGACCTGCTGGAACTGGCCGCCCCGGTCGGCGCCTCGGTGGGCCTGTCGGCGGCGGGCGTGGTAGACCCCGCGGACCCGACGACATGGCGGGGAACTGGGCGGAACGCGCCGTGTCCGTGCGGATCGGGGAAGAAGTACAAGCATTGTCATGGGCGGCTGGGCTAGTCCGATGGACCGCGATGGCGCGACACCCCTCCCCCTAACCCCCTCCCGCAAGAGGAGGGGGGACTGCATTGGGGAGTCCCCCCTCCCCTTGCGGGAGGGGGTAGGGGGAGGGGATCGCCGCGAAGAACCGGCTGCGTGAAATTACCTTCGGCGATGCTTCTGCTCTCCAACCTGCTGACCCGTTTCATCCAGAACGGCACGCTGCATCTGATCGACGCGGACGGCGTCGCGCACGTGTTCGGGCGCCGCGCGCCGGGGCCCGTGGTGACGATGCGCCTGCATGATCGCGCGCTCTACACGAAGCTCGCGCTGAACCCGGAATTGCACGCCGGGGAGGCGTACATGAACGGCACGCTGACCTTCGAGGGTGGGTCGGGTGTCGGCGACCTGATGGCGCTGTTTGCCGCCAACCGTGGCGGATTGGCGGGCCATCCGTCGCAGCGCGCGCTGCGACGGGTGTGGCGGGGAATGCGGCGATGGCATCAGGCCAACCGTCCAGGCGCGGCGGCGGCCAATGCGCGGCACCACTACGACATTTCCACCGCCATCTACCGGCTGTTCCTCGACGCCGGGCTGAACTATTCCTGCGCGTTCTTCGAGGATCCGGAGCACGACACGCTGGAGCAGGCGCAGGAGACGAAACTCCGGCGCGCGACCGGCAAGCTGCTGCTGTCGCCGGGCATGAATGTGGCCGAGATCGGGTCGGGCTGGGGCTCGTTCGCCATCCACATCGCCGCGACGACGGGAGCGCGGGTGACGGCGATCAACGTCTCGCCCGAGCAGATAAAGGTCGCCCGCGAACGCGCCGAGGCGGCGGGCGTCGGCGGTCTGGTCGAGTTCCGCGAGATGGATTACCGCGCGCTGGGCGGGCGCTTCGACCGGGTGGTTTCGGTCGGCATGATGGAGCATGTGGGGCTCGGGCATTACGGCGAATATTTCGGCAAGATCCGCGAATTGCTGACCGACGACGGGTATGCCTTCGTCCACTGCATCGGGCGGATGGCCCCGCCCAGCGCGACTGGTCCGTTCATCCGGAAGTACATCTTTCCGGGCGCCTATGTGCCTTCGCTGTCGGAGGTCTTCGCCGCGACCGAGCGGACCGGGCTGTGGGTCGCCGACATGGAGGTGCTGCGGCTGCACTACGCGCACACGCTGCGCCACTGGCGGGCGCGTTTCGCGGCCAACCGGGCGCGTGCCGCCGAGCTTGCCGATGAGCGGTTCTGCCGGATGTGGGAATACTATCTGGCGGCGGTCGAGGTCGGGTTCCTCAACGGCTCGAACATGGTGTTTCAGTTGCTGCTGTCGCGGAAGAACGACGCGGTGCCGATCGTGCGCGATGGGTTGATGGCGGGGCGATAGCGCGTCACGCGGGAACCCGAAGGCGCCACGCCTGCGCCCCGGCCGACCTGCCCCACAGGACTTCGGAGTCGCGGGCGTTGTCGATGATCGGATCGAGATAGGCGACGACCTTCTCCGGGTACTCCCCAAGTCCGCACGCGACGCCGCAATGGCCGGCGCAGAGCGCGAGGTTGGGATAGGTATGTCCGACATAGGTCTGGCTTGGGGGATATGCCGGCGCGGGATCGGTCCCCGGCCCTCGATAGTTTGCGTTACGCAGGCCGCGCGTCACGGGTGGGTTGTCGACCAGGGGATGGATCATGTTGGGAGGGGCGTCGAAGCCGTAGACATCCGTCCAGGCCTGCGCATAGGGCGCCGTGCTCACGGCATTCGGCCCCTTGCCCGGGCTGATACGGTACGGCCCCGTGCCGTTGAAGAAGTTGCCGTCCACCATCCGTCCGTACGTCCATTTGATGAGGTGGCTGGCGACGATCGGGTGGGATGGCGGGATTCGGCCCCGGCGAACGTCCATCGTCACGGATGTCGCGAGGTAATCATGCATCCAGGGGGAGAGGAGAGGGATATAGCCGCTGGGGACGAAATCCTTGGTGTTGTACACACCCAGGGCTCCCCATTCGGCCGCGTGTTCCGCCAGCAGATCGGCGACCGAGTCGTACTGGACCTGAACAAGATCATTCAGATACGCCTTCATGGCATGTCGATCCGGGGCTACCCAATACGCGTTGGAGAGATTGCGAAGTTCCCAGGCGAGCGAACGGGCCATCGGAAAGCCGGCATAGGAGCCGTAATATTTCTTGCCGTGGTAAGTCGGGTTCCTCTGATACGGCTCGGAACCCGCGACGTCGCACCCAAGCACGCCGACTGCTTGCTCCATGATGTTCTCGAGGGCTTGCTCGCTACCGGTCGAGAGATACTGCCACCACCACCAGAGGCCCGCGTGAGAGCCATCGCTAGTTCCGCCGCGGTTGCTTCCTCCAGTCATCCGCAGCGACGGATGCAATCCCCAGCCGACATGCGTTATCGGTGCCGAGAGGCCGGCATAGTGCCTGTCGGTGAATACGGGTGGGAGGCCCGTTGCGTCGTCAGCGCACCAGTAGTTGCACACCGCCCAGGAGCTAAGCGCCATCATCCGGTCCTGCCGATGATAATTGTATCGGCCACTCAGCATCGCCATCACAGCGAAGCTCGTCATCGGCCCGAGCCAGACATGATTTCCGGTGCCGTCGACCCCGACGCGAAAGATTGGCGATGGGCCGTCGGACGGGGCGTAGCGGAGCGGTCTCGGTTCAGGGAAGGCATCGACGTAAGCGGGCGTCCATTTGTTCCACCACGTGATCATCGCGTCGTACAATCCGGTCGTCGCGCGGTTCCTCAGCACCGGGCGCGGAAACGCCCACACCACCTTCGACAGGTCGGGACCGGAGGAATACTCGCGACCCTCTTCGTCGTAGGTGGCGATCTTGTTGCGCGTATAGAGCGTGAAGGGCGTCGCGTTCCTGAACAGGACGGTCCCGCCGTCGAGCAACGCGTATGACGTGATCGGGATCGCCGCCGAATTGGCGATCTTGTTGCAGTAGATCTCGTCCTCTATCCTCACATGTCCGTCCGGGGTGAGATAGAGGAACATCTTTCCCCACATCTGACCTTGGATCGGAGATGTCGGAGAGGTTCCGGCGCGGAAGTCGCCCCAGATCTTCCACGCCGTGCAGGCATTCCCGCCGCGGATCCGGGTGACGCGGCGAGCCTCGCGGATCTCGTTGTTCGCCGACAAGGAGTAGGTCACGCCGTCGATGACGACTTCCATCCGGTAGTCATGGGCCAGCAGGGCGTTGAGCGCGCCGGCGGGCGTGTCGTTCCAGGTCCCCGGCACGGCGTGGATCGTGATCTGATCCTTGCCGCCTCCGCCGATCGCGCGCGGATGCGACCAAGTGAAAACGCCGCATCGGAGGGAACCGTCCGGCCAGGCCACGCGGTTGTCGCATTGCTGCCTCTCCACCGGGACGCCGCGAGCCGAGATGCGGGCGATGTCGCCGGCCGGGACCGCGCCGCGCGCGAACGCATGAAAGATCGAATAGGTGGCGCCGGCGGGGGCGGCGGGGCCGAAATTCCTCGCCGAGCGGAAGGCCAGCAAGCCGGCGGCCGGCGCCGGCGCGTCATCGTCGTCGGCTCCCACGTTGGACAGGCCGAACGCGGATGTCTCGGTCGCGCAGGCGCCGAGCCCGGCGGCGATCGCGAGACCGGCAACGCTTGTCAGGAGGCCGCGACGCCCCCAGGAACGCGCGGAGTGCGGTGCGCGGGTCATGGCGAGGATCCTTGTGATGGCCGCTTGATTCGCCGCGGCGAAAGGCCGGGCCGCGACTATGCGGTGGGACGGCGCCGGCGTAAATCACGAAGGCGCGTGTGTCCCGGGCCCCGCCGCGACTCCGCGGATCACGAGGCGGTGCGCGCTCCGGCGGACAGCAGGGCTTCGGCTGCCGCGACCACGATGGCCACGTCCAGGCCGGACATGGTTGCGTCCGTCGCGATCGCGGCGGCGGCGTGACGTCCGGCGGGGGCGTATTCGGCGGCCGGCGTCGGGCCGAACAGGCCGAGCGTCGGGCAGCCGGTCGCGGCGGCGAGGTGCATCAGGCCGGAGTCGTTGCCGATGAAAATGGCCGCCCGGGCGAGGCACGCCGCGACTTCGGGCAGCGAC
>JBAWFF010000433.1:0-5112 GCA_049591635.1 Acetobacteraceae bacterium | reverse complement strand
GCGAGCGCCAGGCCGTGCCAGGCGCGCGGACGGAACGCGCTCGGCCCCGTCGGCGCGGCGATGGGCAGCAGCACCGGGAGATCGCTTGCCATCAGAGCGGCCGATGATAGCCGGGCAGCCGCAGGCGGCGCTCCAGCGACTGCATGAACAGCACGACCACTCCCACCAGCGCGACATAGACGATCAGCAGCACGATCATCATCTCCGGCACGTTGGTGTTGTCCGACCAGATCTGGGCCGACACATAGAGCAGTTCCGGGACCGCGACGGCATAGGCGAGCGTGGTCGTCTTGACCAGATTGACCAGATTGTTGTTCAGCGCCGGCAGGCAGACCCGGATGGCGAGCGGCAGGACGATCCGCAGATAGGCCTTCAGGCGCGTATACCCGAGCGCCTCGGCCGCCTCGATTGTCGCCCTTGGCACCGCCTCGATCCCGGAGCGGAAAATCTCCACGTTGAAGGCGCCGGCGAAGAAGCTCAGCGAGATGCACACCCAGGCGAAGCCGCCGATCAGCGGCGTCGTGGAGCCGAACCTGTTGTGCACGACCGACAGCAGCGAACTCAGCCCGAAATAGAAGAAGTAGAGCTGTACCAGCGGCGGCGTGTTGCGGAAGAACTGGATGTAGCCGGCGACGATCCGCCGGGTCCACACCAGGCGGGAGCCCTGTAGCCAGGCGCCGATCACGCCGATGACGATCGAGGCGGCGATGGTGATCGCCGACAATTCGATCGTCACCAGCAGCCCGTGCAGCCAGCGCGCCCGGTCGAATGGGTCGTACGCAATGGTGAGGTTGATCCCGGTCGTCGCGTAGAGATGCTTGAACCAGGCCGCGAGACCCATCCGGGCAGCCTACTTGCTGTATTTGGCGTGCAACTCCTCGGCGTATTTCGAGTGGCTGATGTGGAACTGGGTCTCCAGCTTCTGGATCGTCCCTTCCTTCGCCCAATCCTCCGACACCTTGGTCATGTACGCCGCCCATTCCGGCTCGCCCTTGCGGACCGCCGCGCCCCAGGGGATCGCGTCCTGGCTGTCGAGCGGCATGTCGTAGGCGCTCCAGTCGGGGCTCAGCAGAAGGCCCTGGATCGCGGTGTCGTCATACAGGAAACCGATGCAGCGCCCCTGCTTCAGCGCGGTCAGCGCCTCGGCGGTGCCGGTGAACGAACTCACCTGCGCGCCGTATTTCTCCTGCACCTGCTTGTTGTAGTACGCGCCCTGGATGCCGCACAGCGGCTTGTCCTTCAGGTCGGACCACGCGGCGACATGCATCGATTTTGGCAGCATCAGGTTGTAGCCAGATGCGTAGTAGCTGGGCTTGATGATATCGACGATGCGCTCGCGCTCCGGCGTGTCGCTCATGGTCGCGATCATCAGATCGATCTTGCCTTGTTGGAGGAACTGCATCCGGTTTGCCGCGACCACCGGCACCAGTTCGAGCTTGACGCCAAGCTGCTTGGCGACGTCGGCCGCGAGCGAGGGCTCGATCCCGACGATCTGCCCGGACGGGTCGCGGTAGCCGAACGGCGGATAGTCCGCCTTGACGCCGACGATGAGCGAGCCGCGGCTCTTGATGGTGGCGAGCTCGTCGGCATGGGCCGGCTGCGGAAAAGCGAACGGCACGAGCGCGACCAGCGCGGCGCCCAGCACGCTGCCGAGATGACGGCGTCGGATCATGCGGTCCTCCATCGTTTCGTCACCGGCGGGGCCATCCGGGGGAATGGCCGGTGACACAAGGTTCATTCGTCGCGGTTCCGGCTGGGTTTGTCCAGGGGATGTTACGCGCGGGCGCGGGAACCGAAGAAGGCCAGGGCGGGCACGATCAGGAGCAGGCTCCAATGAGCGGCCTCCTCCAGGTGGGCGAATGCCAGCCCGACGGAGCCCAGGAAGATGACGGCGGTGAAGAGAGGCGAGAGGATCATGTCCTTGCGGACCCCGGGCCGCAGGTCCCCTTCGATGAGAAACGGCGCCCGCAAGCCATAGGCGGATAGCGCGGTCGAAAGCGACAAGGAAAGCGCCATCACGAGGCCATACACCATGAAGCCGATGCGGCTGCTGTGTTCGCTCAGCACGCTGGTGGCGAAGGGTATCAGGGAAAGCGTCATGAGATAGATCAGGTTCAGCCACAGCAGGCGGGCGTCCACCCGGCCGACGTAGCTGAATTTGCGATGGTGGCTGACCCAACCGAGGCCGACGATGATGAACGTCAGGCCGAAGATGAACAACTTCGGTTCCATGCCCAGCAGCGCGTCCGTCAGCGCCACATCGCCGCCGTCCTTCGGGATTGGCGGCAGCCGCAGATCGATGACCAGCAACGTGATGGCGACGGCGAACACCCCATCGCTGAACGCCAGCAGCCGCTCCGGCTTGAAGAACTCCCGCCGGGCGATGCGGCCGTTGCCTGGACCTACCATTGCCGCTTGCCGGTGACATGGCGGCCGGATTCGGGCAAGGACTCCATCACCGCCCGGGCCAGCGCCCGCCCCGCCGATACCCAGGATCGCCAATTTTGAGATACTCGATCGTCACATTGATCGCCCAGGCCCTGAACGGCCAGAAGGGCTGGCAGCCCGTCTGGCGGGAGCCCGACGCGAAGCCGTCCTACGACGCGGTCGTCGTCGGCGGCGGCGGACATGGGCTGGCGACCGCCTACTACCTCGCCCGCGAGCACGGCTTGAGCAACGTCGCGGTGGTCGAGAAGGGCCTGATCGGGTCGGGCAATGTCGGGCGCAACACCACGATCATCCGCTCCAACTATCTTTTGCCAGCCAATACAGCGTTCTACGAGAAGTCGCTGAAGCTATGGGAGGGGCTGGAGCAGGATATCAACTACAATGCGATGATCAGCCAGCGCGGGGTGCTGAACCTGTTCCACTCCGACGCCGGACGCGACGCCGCCGCGCGGCGCGGCAACGCGATGCGGCTCAATGGCGTGGACGCCGAATTGCTGGACGCGGCGCAAGTGCGCGCGTTCGTCCCGGCGCTCGACTTCGACAATGCGAGGTTCCCGATCCACGGCGGCCTGCTGCAACGTCGCGGCGGCACCGTGCGCCATGACGCCGTCGCCTGGGGCTACGCCCGCGCCGCCGACCTTCGCGGCGTCGACATCCTCCAGAACCGCGAGGTGACCGGCATCCGCATCGAAGCGGGGCGCGCGGTGGGGGTGGAGACCAGCCGCGGCTTCATCGGCGCCGGCAAGGTCGGATTGGCCTGCGCCGGCAACTCCTCGCGTGTCGCTGCGATGGCCGGGCTGCGGCTGCCGATCGAGAGCCACGTCCTGCAAGCCTTCGTCTCCGAGGGCGTCAAGCCGATGCTCGACACCGTGGTGACGTTCGGCGCCGGACACCTCTATGTCAGCCAGTCCGACAAGGGTGGCCTGGTGTTCGGCGGCGATATCGACGGCTACAACTCCTATGCCCAGCGCGGCAATCTGCCGATCGTCGAGGATGTCGCGGAGGAATTGATGGCGATGCTGCCGCGCGTCGGGCGGTTGCGCGTGCTCCGCTCCTGGGGCGGCCTCATGGACATGTCGATGGACGGCTCGCCGATCATCGACCGCACGCCGATCGAGAACCTCTATCTCAACGCCGGCTGGTGCTACGGCGGGTTCAAGGCGACGCCCGCCTCGGGCTGGTGCTTCGCCCACACCATCGCGCGAAACGAGCCGCACGCGCTGAACGCCGGCTTCCGCCTCGACCGCTTCGCCACCGGGCACCTGATCGACGAGAAGGGGGCGGGCGCGCGCCCGAATTTCCATTGAGGATCCCGTGTCCCCATTGCGGCGAACGCGGCCACGAGGAGTTCTCCTATCTCGGCGACGCCGCGCCATATCTGGCCGGCCGTCCCGATCCCGCGTCACCCGGCGCGGCGGAAGCCTTCGGCGCCTACGTCTATCTGCGCGACAATCCGGCCGGCCCGCTCGATGAGCTGTGGCACCATGTCGGCGGCTGCCGGGCGTGGCTGGTCGTGCGCCGCGACGTCCGCACCCACGCGATCCTCTCCGCCCGGGCGGCGCCATGACCCGCCTCGCGACCGGCGGCCTAATCGACCGCTCCCGCACATGGCGCTTCCGCTTCGACGGGCGCCCCTTGACCGGCCATCCCGGCGACACGCTGGCCTCGGCGCTGCTCGCCAACAACGTCCGCCTGGTCGGGCGCTCGTTCAAGCTGCACCGCCCGCGCGGCATCCTCTCGGCCGGCCCGGAGGAGCCGAACGCGCTCGTGGAACTGCGCGACGGCGCGAGGCGGGAGCCGAACACGCGGGCCACGGTCGCCGAGCTGTATGACGGATTGCGCGCCGCCAGCCAGAACCGCTTTCCCTCGCTGCACTTTGATGTGCGGGCGGCGAACGGCCTGGTCGCGCCGATCCTCCACGCCGGCTTCTACTACAAGACCTTCATGTGGCCGGCCTCGTTCTGGGAGAAGGTCTACGAGCCGCTGATCCGCCGCGCCGCCGGCCTGGGCCGCGCCGCCGAGGCGGCCGATCCGGACCGCTACGAGCGCATCCACGCCCATTGCGACGTCCTTGTGATCGGCGCCGGCCCGGCCGGACTCATGGCCGCGCTTACCGCCGGGCGCGCCGGGGCGCGGGTGATCTTGTGCGACGAGGATTTTCGTCTCGGCGGCCGCTTGCTGTCCGAGCGTGGCGCCATCGGCGACGAGGAGGGCGCGGCGTGGGCCATGCGCGTCGCCACCGAACTCGAATCCCTGCCCAACGTGCGCCTGCTGTCGCGAACGACCGTGTTCGGCCTCTACGACTCAGGTACCTTCGGCGCCGTCCAACGGGTCGGCGACCACCTAGCCGAGCTTCCCCCGCACACCCCGCGCCAGCGCGTCTGGCGGATCGTCGCCAAACGCTCCGTCCTGACTTCGGGCTCGATCGAGCGCCCGTTGGTGTTCGGCGACAACGACCGTCCCGGCGTGATGCTCGCCGGCGCCGTGCGCGCCTATCTCAATCGCTTCGCCGTCGCCCCCGGACGGCACGCCGTGGTGTTCGCGACGCACGACGACGGGCATCGCACCGTGCGCGACCTGCTGGCGGCGGGCGTCGCCGTCGAGGCGCTGGTCGATCCTCGGCCGGAGGCGCGCGCCCCCGACGGCGTACGGCTGGTATCCGGC
>JBAWFF010000432.1:0-3907 GCA_049591635.1 Acetobacteraceae bacterium | reverse complement strand
GGGTGTTGCGCGACAACGTGGTGATCCATACCGGCGAGCTGAGCCAGCTCAAGCGGTTCAAGGACGACGTGCGCGAGGTGGCGCGCGGCTACGAGTGCGGGCTGAGCTTCGCCAACTACCACGACCTCCAGGAAGGCGACGTGGTCGAGTGCTTCGAGGTGGAGATGATCCCCGCTTGAAGGAGGGGGCGCTTGAAGAAACCCGCTGCCGCGCCGACGCAACGCCAGCTTCGCGTGGGCGAGGAGATCAGGCACGTGCTGGCCGAGATCTTCGCCCGTCACGAATTCCGCGATCCGGACCTCGCGACAGCGGAGATCACGGTGACCGAGGTGCGGATCGGCCCCGACCTTAAGCACGCGACGGTCTTTGTCGCGCGGCTGGGCCGCTCGGATATCGATGCTCTGCTGCCTGCCTTGGCGCGGGCTTCGGTCTATCTGCGCGGCCGGGTCGCCCACGCACTTCGCCTTCGCACCGCGCCGGACCTGTCGTTTCAGCCGGACATCGCCCTGGAGCACGCGATGGCGATCGAGCGGCTCTTGCACCGGCCGGACGTGGCGCGCGATCTGGGGTAGCGGCGCATCAAGCCTCGTAACCCGCTGACAACGTGGATCGCGCATAGCCGCGTCGCCGCCGGCATGGCACAAAGCGTTTTGCAATCTTGCCTGGAGAAACCCCATGGCCTTCAAGCCGAACTACAATCAGCAGCGAGCGGAGCGGAACCGCGCCAAGCAAGCCAAGCAGGAGGCGAAGCGATTGGAGAAGGAGGAGCAGGTGGCCAAGCGCAAGCAGGGCCTGCAGGACGATCCTCCCTCCGGCGAGCCGCAACCGGGCGTGAGTCCATCCGATGGCTCCTAGGCGCCGGATCCTCGACAGCTACGTCGCCTTTGACGTGCTCTATGTGGACGGCACCCGCAGCTCCAACCGGCGGGTCCCGTTCACCGCCTTGGGCGGCCTCGACGGCGACACGCCGGCCAAGGCGATCATCGAGGCGCAGGACCGCGACATCGCCCAAGCCTCGGGCCGCGCGCGCGCAGATATTCGTTCGGTGACCCGCTCGCCGCCGCGGCCAGACCGCGAGTAGCGTCGAGGGCTGGCGCGGTTCACGTTTGCGGCTACCCTTCGGGACGCAAGGCAACCCGAGGGAGAAATACGCATGACCATCCGCTTCGACGACCGCGTCGCCATCGTCACCGGCGCCGGTGCCGGCATTGGGCGCGAGCACGCGCTGCTGCTGGGAAGCCGCGGCGCCAAGGTCGTGGTGAACGACCCGGGCGGCGCGGTCGACGGACGCGGCAGCGCCGATGCCGTCGCCGACAAGGTGGTGGAGGAGATCAAGCGCGCCGGCGGCGAGGCGGTGGCGAACCATGCCTCGGTCGATAGCGAAGAGGGTGCGGCCTCCATCGTCGAGACAGCCATGAAGACATGGGGCCGCGTCGACGCGCTGGTGAACAACGCCGGCATCCTGCGCGACAAGGCGTTCGCCAACATGACGCTGGAGGATTTCCGCAAGTGCTCCGACGTCCACTACATGGGCACCGTCTATTGCACCAAGGCCGCCTGGCCAATCATGCGGGAACGCAAATACGGCCGTATCGTCGTCACCACGTCGGGGTCCGGCACGTCGGGCAATTTCGGCCAGGCGAATTACGGCGCGGCCAAGATGGCGGTGGTCGGGCTGATCAACGTGCTGCGGCTGGAGGGCGCGAAATACAACGTGCTCATCAATGCGATCTCGCCCTCCGCCCGCACCCGCATGACCGAGGACCTGCTGCCGCCGCACCTCCGCGAGTTCATGAAGCCGGAATTCATCGCCCCCGCCGTCGCCTGGCTGGCGAGCGAGACATGCAACATCACCGGGGAGATCATCACCGCGGGCGGCGCCGGCTACGCGCGGCTGCAATACTACCGATCGGAAGGCGTGCAGTTCGACCCGCTGGAGAAGGTCACGCCGGAGATGATCGCCGACGCGATGCCCAAGATCCTCGACATGGGCAATGCGGCGCCGCAGACGCGCAACCGTGAACGGTTGGAGGTCGCGCTGCGGGCGATGGGCCGGATCAAGTAAGGTTGCGCGCAAGCTGACGTGACTGGGCCGCCCGTGATCGTCCTCCCATGATTCGGACATGTGGGTCAGACCTTCCCGGGCGGCGCCGCTGCTGTTGCCGGCGCTTCTTGCCCTGTCCGGCTGTGGCTCGTTTCTGAGTGCGACGACGGGCGATGTGGCCGGAATCGCCGGCGCGGGTATCGCCAATGCGGTGACCAAGACCCCGGCGGTCGCGACCGGGATCGGCCTGGGCATCGGCGCCGCCGCCGGCGCCGGGCTCGCGTATGCGGAGCGCCGGGTCCATCACATCGAACAGGACCGCATCGCCGCCGCGGCCGGGCCACTGCGAACGGGGCAGGTCGCGCCGTGGAGCGTGCACCATACCGTCCCGATTGAAGCGGACGAGCATGGGGAGGTGACGGTCACCGGCGAGACCGGCGGGACCGGCGTTCGCTGCAAGGCGATCGTCTTCTCGGTGGCCGCCGTCCAGAACGGCGTCCCGGCCCCGGCTTTCTATACCGCCTCGATCTGCGGCGCCGGCAGGGTGTGGCGGTGGGCGAGCGCCGAGCCGGCGACCGAGCGTTGGGGCGCCTTGCAATGAGGCGGGCGCTCCTGGTGACCGTGGCGCTGCTGCCGCTGGCGGGGTGCAATACCGTTCCGGCGATCGTCGGCGTGCTCGGCGGCGCGGCGGCCGGAGGGGCCAGCGCCAGCCCGGCGGTCGGCTTCGCCGTCGGAATCGCGACCGCCACGGCGACGGGCGTCGCGGTCAAATTCTATGGAAAATCCCGCCAGCACGCCGAGCAGGACGCCATCGCGCGGGTCGCCGGGGCGCTGCCCATCGGGGGACGAGCACCCTGGCGCATCCGCCATTACGTGCCGCTCGGCGACGAGGACGGGGAGATCTCGGTGCTGGCCAGCATCGTCAATCCGCTCGCGCCATGCCGTTCGATCGCGTTCTCCGTCGCCGATGGTCCGCGCGAGCGCTGGTACACCGCCGACATCTGCCGCCGCGTGACTGGCTGGCAATGGGCGAGCGCCGAACCAGCGGTTTCGCGCTGGGGATACCTGCAATAGGCCGACGCGCGTTGAACCATCCCTCGGCGGCGGCTACATGCGCCCCATGCCTGACGGAAACGACGCCGATCTGCTGGACATCCTGATCGCGCCCAACCCGGCGCTGAAGACGCGCACCCGTCCGGTCGGCGCCGCCGACGCCGATACCGTCCGCCGGTTGGTGCCGCGCCTGTTCGCCACGATGTACCGTGCTCCGGGCATCGGGCTCGCCGCGCCGCAGGTCGGCACCGGGCTGCGCCTCGCTGTCGTCGATCTGATGGTCGACGACAAGCCGCGCCCGATGACGCTCGTCAACCCGGAAATCCTCGCCGTCAGTGACGAATTGGCGACGCGCGAGGAGGGCTGCCTCTCGCTGCCGGGCATGTACGCCGACATCACGCGCCCGGCGCGGGTGAAGATCCGCTACCTCGACCAGGAGGGCGCGCGCCGCGAGATCGAGGCCGACGGGCTGCTGGCCGCGTGCCTGCAACATGAGATCGATCATCTGGACGGCATCCTGTTTGTTGATCACCTCTCCGCCCTGAAGCGCAACATGATCCTGCGCCGGCTCGCCAAGGAGATGCGCCAGAAGCGGGAGGAGTAGATGCGCCTCGCCTTCATGGGCAGCCCGGACTTCGCCGTCCCGGCGCTGCGCGCGCTGCACGCGACCGGTCACGACATCGCCGCCGTCTATTGCCAGCCGCCCCGCCCAGCCGGACGTGGCCAAGCGGTGCATCGCTGCCCGGTGCACGTCGCCGCCGATGCGCTGGGTATCGCGGTGCGGACGCCGGCGCGGCTGCGCCATGACAC
>JBAWFF010000431.1:0-2505 GCA_049591635.1 Acetobacteraceae bacterium | reverse complement strand
GGAGGCTGATCATGGACGGAACAACCGCGCTCGACGACGACGTCTGGACGGTCGCCGGCCGGCGCTTCCATTCGCGGCTGATCGTCGGCACCGGCAAGTACAAGGACCTGGTCGAGACCGCCGCCGCGATCGAGGCCTCGGGGGCGGAGATCGTCACCGTCGCCGTGCGGCGGGTGAATCTCTCGGACGCCAACGCGCCGATGCTGCAAGACTACGTCGACCCGAAACGCTACACCTACCTGCCCAACACCGCCGGCTGCCACACCGCCCAGGACGCGGTGCGGACCCTGCGTCTGGCGCGCGAGGCCGGCGGGTGGAACCTGGTGAAGCTCGAGGTGCTCGGCCCGCCGCCAACCCTCTATCCCGACATGTCGGGAACGCTGGAGGCCGCGGCGGCGCTGATCAAGGACGGGTTCGAGGTGATGGTCTATTGCGCCGACGACCCGGTGGCGGCGATGCGGTTGCAGGACATGGGGTGTGTCGCGATCATGCCGCTGGGCGCGCCGATCGGCTCCGGCCTCGGCATCCAGAACCCGGCGATGATCTCGATCATGCGCGACCTGATCAAGGTGCCGTTCGTCGTCGATGCCGGCGTCGGCACCGCGTCGGACGCGGCGATCGCGCTGGAGCTGGGGTGCGACGCGGTGCTGCTGAACTCGGCTATCGCGCACGCCAAGGACCCGGTGCGGATGGCGGCGGCGATGGGCCACGCGGTGAAGGCCGGGCGGCTGTCCTACCTCGCCGGCCGGATGCCCCGCCGCATGGGCGCCGACCCGTCAAGCCCGCTGACCGGGCTGATCCGGTAGCCCTCATCGTCATGCCCGTGTAGCCCTCATCGTCATGCCCGCGAATGCGGGTATCCACGTCTTCTTGCCGCGGGAAAGACGTGGATGGCCGGAACAAGTCCGGCCATGACGGGTTGAACTTGCATCGCGGTGAGGAATCGCCGCCATGCCGCAACCCGACCACATCTCCAAGCTCGGCGTCCCCGATCCCGCCGGCCTCGACGACGATCTTCGCGTCATTTGGGACAAGTGCGTGAGCAAGCTCGGCTTCGTGCCCAACGTGTTCAGCGCGTACAGCCGCCGCCCCGAACGGCTGCGCAATTTCATGCGGATGTATAACGAGATCATGCTCGCCCCCTCCGGCCTGTCGAAGCTGGAGCGCGAGATGGTCGCCGTCGTCGTCTCCTCGGCCAATCGCTGCTACTACTGCCTCGTCGCGCATGGCGCCGCCGTCCGTCAGCTCTCGGGCGATGCGGAACTCGGTGAGATGATGGCGCTCAACTATCGCGTCGCCGAACTCGATCCCCGCCAGCGGGCGATGCTGGACTTCGCCTGGAAGATGACGACGACGCCGTGGCTGATCGACGACGCCGACCGCGCGGCGTTGCGCGCGGCCGGGCTGGCGGAGGAGGACGTGTTCGACCTCGGTGAGACGGTGGCGTTCTTCAACCTGTCCAACCGCATGGCCTCGGCGACCGACATGATGCCGAATCGCGAGTACCACCGGGTGGGGCGCGAACCCTCACCCGCCGCGCAAGCGCGCGCCGGGTGAGGGCCCTCACCGCGCCCCGAAGATCGCGCTCCCCACCCGCACCCAGGTCGCCCCATGCGCGATCGCCTGCTCGAAATCGGCCGACATTCCCATCGAAACCACCGCGAGCCCGTGCTTGGCCGCATGATCGGCCAGCCAGTCGAAATGCGGCACCGGATCCTGATCGAGCGGCGGAATGCACATCAGCCCGACCAGGTTCGCCCCGAAGCGGCCCTTGCAACTGGCGATGAACGCGTCCGCCTCGGCGCGGGGAACGCCGGATTTCTGCGGCTCGGCGCCGGTGTTGACTTCCACCAGCAGGCGCGGGCGGCGACCCTCCTGATCCATCGCCGCGGCGAGCGCATCGGCGAGGCGCGGGCGGTCGAGCGTGTGGATCGCGTCGGCGAGCCGCACCGCCTCGCGTGCCTTATTGGTCTGCAAGCCGCCGATCAGATGCAGCGAAAGCTCGGGCGCCGTCTCCCGCAGGGCGGGGAATTTCGCGGCGGCCTCCTGGACGCGATTCTCGCCGAATGCCGTCTGCCCGGCCCGCAGCGCGGCGCGGACCGCGTCGGCGGGCTTGGTCTTGGAGACGGCGATCAGGGTAACGTCCTCGGGGCGGCGATTGGCCCGCAGCGCGGCCTCGGCGATCCGCGCGCGCACGCGGGCGAGACTCTCCGCGACGGCGTCGGTTTGGGTGTGTGACATGGATCGAAGGCTTCTCGACTGGGCGCGCGCCGTCAAGGCTCGGCGCCACAGCCGCACACCGGTGCTATGGCTTTTCACCGACACGCAACGTTTGCCCGACCCCTTCGCGTCCGTATCGCGACTGCCGCGCGGCGCCGGGGTGGTGCTGCGCGATCATCGCGACGCCGATCGGTTGGCGCGTTTGTGCCGGGCGCGGGGACTTGCGTTGGTGGTGGCGGGCGACGCGCGTCTGGCGGCGCGCCTCGGGGCCGGGCAGCATTTGCG
>JBAWFF010000430.1:0-2226 GCA_049591635.1 Acetobacteraceae bacterium | reverse complement strand
AAGCCGGAGACATCGTGCTGGCCGAGCCGTTGCCGCGCCACGAGCGCGGCTACGGACCAGGACCGGCGCGGGTGATCGAGCGCCTGGGCCGGATGGGCGATGCCAGCGCCATCAGCATGATCTCCATCGCGACGCACGCGATCCCACACGTCTTCCCGGACGCCGCCGTGCAAGCCGCCGCGAGGGCGCGGGCCGCGCCGCTCGGCGGGCGGGAGGATCTGCGCGGGGTCGCGCTGCTGACCATCGACGGGGCCGACGCGCGCGACTTCGACGACGCGGTGTTCGCGGCGTCCGATGGCGATGGCTGGCGCCTGATCGTAGCCATCGCCGACGTGGCGCATTACGTCCGTCCTGGCACCGCGCTCGACCGGGTGGCGCGCGAGCGGGGCAACAGCACCTATTTCCCCGACCGTGTCGTGCCGATGCTGCCCGAGGCGCTGTCAAACGGCTGGTGCAGCCTGCGCCCCGGCGAGGATCGCGGGTGCCTGTTCGTCGAGATCCGGATCGACCCGAAGGGCGAGAAGCGCGGCCATCGGTTCGGCCGCGCCCTGATGCGAAGCGCCGCCCGCCTGACCTACGAGCAAGCGCAGGAGGCCACCGATCGCGGCGAGATGCTCGGGCTGCCGCTGGGGCCTCTGTATGCCGCCTTCCGGGCGTTGTTGGGCGCGCGCGAGCGTCGCGGCACGTTGGACCTCGACCTGCCGGAGCGGCTGATCGTGCTCGGCCCGACAGGGAAAGTCGTCTCGGTCAAGGCCCGCCCCCGCCTCGACAGCCATCGGCTGATCGAGGAGTTCATGATCGCCGCCAACGTCGCCGCCGCCGAGGAACTGGAGCGCCATCACGCCCCCTGCGTCTATCGCGTCCACGCTCCACCCTCGATCGAGAAGCTGGAGAATTTGCGGAGCTTCCTGCACGGGCTCGGGGTGTCGCTGCCGCCGGGTGCCGCGGTGCATCCGCGCGACCTCGACCGCGTGCTGCGCGCGGTCGCCGGCACCGAGCAGGCGCCGCTGGTCAACGAGGTGATGCTCCGCAGTCAGAGCCAAGCCGCCTACGCCGCCGACAATATCGGCCATTTCGGGCTGGCGCTGGCGCGCTATGCGCATTTCACCAGCCCGATCCGCCGCTATGCCGACCTGCTGGTGCATCGCAGCCTGATCCGCGCACTGAAGTTCGGGACGGGCGGCCTCACGACCGAGGAGGCGGCGGGGTTGGAGGAAGCGGCCGAACATGTCACCGCGACCGAGCGGCGTTCGATCGCCGCGGAGCGTGACGCCACCGACCGCTATCTCGCGGCCTTCATGGAGGATCGCGTCGGCGCGTTTTTCGCAGCCAGGATCAGCGGAGTCACGCGATTCGGCATTTTCGTCACGGTCCAGGAAAATGGCGCCAGCGGTATTGTGCCGCGATCGTCGTTGCCCAATGATCTGTGGTGGCATGATGAGCGCGAGCAGACGCTGACCGGCCGCCGCACGCGCCTCGTCTTCCGCCTGGGCCAACAGGTGGACGTGAGGCTCGCCGAGGCGGCGCCGATCACCGGCGGGCTGGTGTTCCACATCATGCAGGGCACGCCGTCTCGCCCTGACCGAGGCGGCAAGGGTCGTAAGCGATCGGGTTGACGTGAGGCGCCTTGGGCTCCTGCTGCTGGTCCTGCTCGCCACCGCCCCCGCGCGCGCGCAGCCCGGGTCGCGGCGCTTCGACACCGGATTGGCCGCCTCCGTCTATACCGCCGCCCTCGGATTCATCGCCCCGCGCGCGCTCGATCCGGTTACCGTCCCCGGCCTCACCCTATGGGGCCTGCACGGCCTGACCGCGCTCGACCCCGACCTGATCACCGACCGGCTGCAGGGCGCCGTCCGCCTGCTCGCCGACGGCCGTGTTCTGTCGCAGGTCGCCGCGCCCGCCAGCGACGCCCCGGGGGCCTGGGCCGGCGTCGCGGCGCAGTTGAGCGCCGTCGCCTGGACCGCCTCGCCGACCCTGCGCCGGGCCGGCACCGAGGCGATCATCACCGCCTTTTTCGATGAGATGCTCGACCATCTCGACCCCTACTCGCGCTATATCGCCCCGGTCCAGGCCGCCACTGATGAGGAGCAGCGCACCGGCGAGGCCGGCATCGGCGTCACCCTCGCGGCGCGCGGGCGCGCCATCGTCGTGGCCCAGGCGATCAGCGACGGCCCGGCCGCCCTGGCCGGCATCCGCGCCGGCGACCGCATCCTCTCGGTCGACGGC
>JBAWFF010000429.1:0-6554 GCA_049591635.1 Acetobacteraceae bacterium | reverse complement strand
ACAGGCTATGACGCGTGCTGGAGCGGAATGCCACGTTATTTCCGGAGGGAACATTCGTGATGCTCGACGAAACGCACGATCCGGCGCGGGCGAGTTGGGTCGAGTCGGCCGAGGGGCATCCCGAGTTCCCGATCCAGAACCTGCCGTTTGGTTTGTTCAGCGTCGCCGATGGCGCGCCGCGTCCGGGTGTCGCGATCGGTGAATGCGTCCTCGATCTGAGGGCCACGCGGGATTCGGGCTTCCTCACCGGCGAGGCGGAGGAGGCGGCGAACGCGTCGTGCGAGGTGGGCCTGAATGCGCTGCTCGCGCTGGGCGCCGAGGCGCGGCGGGCGTTGCGCCGTCGGATCGGCGAGCTTCTCGATGCGAAGTCACCCGATCGGGAGTTACTTCTGCATCGGGTCGAGAACTGCAAGCCGCATGTCCCGGCGGCGATCGGCGATTATACCGATTTCTTCGCCGGCATCGCGCACGCGACCAACACCGGCAAGCTGTTCCGTCCGGACAACCCGCTGCTGGCCAACTACAAATACATCCCCGTCGCCTATCACGGCCGAGCGTCCTCGGTGCGGGCGTCCGGCGCCGACGTTCGCCGCCCGCGCGGACAACGCAAGCCGCCCGATCAGGCGGCGCCCGATTTCGGGCCATGCCGCCATCTCGACTACGAGTTGGAACTCGGCATGTGGATCGGCCCCGGCAACGCGCAGGGCCGGCCGATCCCGATCGGCGAGGCGGGAACGCACGTCGCCGGGTTTTGTCTGCTGAACGACTGGTCGGCGCGCGACATCCAGGCGTGGGAATACCAGCCCCTCGGGCCGTTCCTGGGGAAGAGCTTCTGCACGACGATCTCGCCCTGGATCGTTACCGCGGAAGCGCTGGAGCCGTTCCGTGTGGCGCAGAAGCCGCGTCCGGCGGGTGACCCGGCACCGCTCGCGTACCTCCTCGATGCGGACGATCAGGCGCACGGCGCCCTCGACATCGCGCTGGAGGCGGCGCTGCTGACACCCTCGATGCGCGCTGCCGGCGCGACCCCGTTCGTGTTGTCGCGGACCAATTCGCGGGCGCTCTATTGGACGCCGGCGCAGATGGTCGCCCATCACAGCTCCAACGGCTGCGACCTGCGTGCGGGGGACTTGTTCGGGAGCGGCACGATCTCCGGGGAAGCGGAGTCAAGCTTTGGCAGCCTGCTCGAGATCACCCGGAGTGGGCGCCACAAGCTGAAACTGCCGAACGGCGAGATGCGCGGCTTCCTCGAAGACGGCGACGAAGTGATCCTGAGCGCGCGCTGCGAACGGGCAGGGGTGCCCACGATCGGATTCGGTTCCTGTCGCGGCCGGGTCACACCGGCCTGAGCGATCTCCCACGCCGTGTCCGCGCCCGGTTGTTCGGCCGGCCGGCGGCGCGCACGCGAGGACGGTTGAGGGCGCGCGACTGGGGCGACACCGGCCCGCTCATTATGGTGCAGACCTGCGACCCGTTCGTCTATTTCGACCTGCTCGTCGCGTCCTCGCGCGCCAACCGGGCGTTCTGCGAACGGCACGGAATCGCCTATGCCGCGTTCGTCGGCATCAAGCGCGGGTTTCATCCGTGGCAGGCGACGTTCAACCGTATCGCGTTGCTCGCCGAATATCTCGAGCAGGGCTATGCCGGGTGGGTACTCTATCTGGACGCCGATGCGGTGGTGGCCGCGCCGGATTGGGACATCCGAGCCTATCTCGCCGGCAAGTCCGAGCACGCCGCGATCCTCACGCTGGGCGACGAGGGCGCGGCTGATTGGGCGGTGAATGCCGGCGTCGGCTTCTTCAATCTCGGCCACCCAGGCGGGCGCACCCTGATCGAAGCGTGGAGCGCGGCGTTCGCCCGCCTCGATGACGCGGCGTTGCGGGCGGCAGGACGGTGGGATCTGGTCGCCAACGATCAGGACATGCTGCAGGCCATCCTGCGCGACGATCCGGCATTGGCCGCGCAGGTTTTGCTGGAGAGCCCGTCGCGCATCAACGCCCGTGAGGCCAGCCTGATCCGCCAAGTGCTGCGCGCCCAGGAGCCCGACATGGCGGCGCGCGTCGGGGCCGTGCAGGCGGAGGCGCTTCACGTCTTGAGTATAATTGGAAATCGGCGAAAATAAAACCAGGAATTGTTGAGTAACTCCCAAGATGTCACTCGCGGCCGACAAGTTCCGGCCCCGAGGAGGCGTGCATGCCGCTCCATGAGCGAGACGATATCCGCGGCGGGCTTGACGCCGACATCTACGGAACGCACGCGGCCGACACCTCCGTTCCCAAGTATCGGATGCCGGATGGCGAGTTGCGGTCCGACGTCGCGCACGCGCTGGTGCGCGACGAACTCTTCCTCGACGGCAACGCCCGCCAAAACCTCGCGACATTCTGCCAGACATGGATGGATCCCGAGGTGCACCAGTTGATGGACATGTCCATCGACAAGAACATGATCGACAAGGACGAATACCCGGCGACGGCGGAGCTGGAGAACCGCTGCGTCCACATGCTCGCCGATCTGTGGCACTCCCCGGAGGCCGCCGATACGATCGGCTGCTCGACCACGGGATCAAGCGAGGCCTGCATGCTGGGTGGGCTGGCGCTGAAATGGAAGTGGCGCGAGCGGATGCGGGCGGCCGGCAAGCCGACAGACAGGCCCAACATCGTGACCGGGCCGGTGCAGGTGTGCTGGCATAAATTCGCCCGATACTTCGACGTCGAACTTCGCGAGATCCCGCTGGAACGCGGGCGGCTTGGAATGACGCCCGAGGAGGTCTTGCGGCGGGTCGACCACAACACCATCGGCGTGATGCCGACGTTCGGGGTGACCTTCACCTGCCAGTACGAGCCGGTCCTTGAAGTCGCCAATGCGTTGGACTGCCTCGCCCGCGACGAGGGCCTCGACATTCCGATGCACGTCGATGCCGCGTCCGGCGGGTTCGTGGCGCCGTTCGTGGAGCCCGACCTGATGTGGGATTTCCGCATTCTGCGAGTCCGCTCGATCAACGCGTCGGGCCACAAATTCGGCCTCGCGCCGCTTGGCGTGGGCTGGGTCATATGGCGCGAACACGCCGACCTGCCGGAAGACCTGATCTTCTACGTCAACTACCTCGGCGGGAACATGCCCACCTTCGCGCTGAACTTCTCGCGCCCGGGCGGGCAGATCATCTCGCAATACTATCTGTTTCTGCGGCTCGGGCGGGAGGGCTACCGCCGCATCCAGCAGAACGGCTACGAAACGGCGCAATATATCGGACGAGAGATGCGTAAGCTCGGCCCGTTCGAGCTGGCATTCGATGGCGACAGCCGCAAGGGCATCCCGGCCGTCTCCTGGATGATCAAGGACGGCCTCGATCCGGGCTATTCGCTGTTCGATCTCTCCGATCGGCTGCGCGTGCGCGGATGGCAGGCGGCGGCCTACACGATGCTCCCCAACATCACCGATATGGTCGTGATGCGCCTACTGATCCGGCACGGCTTCAGCCGCGACATGGCCGATTTGTTGCTGAACGACATCCGGCTCTCGATCGAGCATCTGCAAAAGCATCCGCCGACCAAGCCGCTGACGCCCGCCGAGGGCACGACCTTCACGCATCACGCGCTGCCGAAGGAAAGCCTGCCGACCTGATCGGCAAGCACGGAGGAGAATACGCGTGGCGCCGACCAAGGACCGTAAAGCCTATCTGAGCGCGACCTCGATCGGGCTCATGACCGCCGCCGCGGTGGTGACGAGTTTGCGCGGCCTGCCGCTGCTCGCCAAGGAAGAGATGACGATGTTCGCCTATCTGGCGTTCACGGTCATCTTCTACCTCGTACCGGCATCGCTCGTCTCGGCCGAGTTGGGCGGGGCGTTCGCCGACCGGAAGGGCGGCATCTATGCCTGGGTCGGGGAGGCGTTCGGCACGCGCTGGGGATTCCTCGCCATCTGGCTCCAGTGGATCCAGAACGTCGTCTGGTTTCCGGTGACGCTGACGTTCGCGGCGGCGGCACTCGCCTATACGGTCGGCCGCCCCGCTTTGGCGATGAACGGAATGTTCGTGGGATTGTTCTGCATCGTCGCCTACTGGCTGGCGACCGCCGTCGTCCTGCGGGGCGTGCAGGTCTTCGCCAAGGTCGCCAACTGGACGTTCATCCTGGGGACGATCGTTCCCGGCATCGTCCTGCTCGGGCTGCTCGCCTATTGGGTCGCTGCGGGGCACCCGATCGGTTGGCACCACCTCACCACCCCGGCGTTGTCGCAGGCCGGGCACGCGCGGTTCTGGCCGGCGATCACCGGATTCGGAACGATCGCGTTCCTGGCTGGGATCGTACTCCTGTTCGCCGGCGTCGAAGTGCAGGCGGTGCACGTCACCGAGATGAAGACGCCGAGCCGGGGCTATCCGGCCGCCGTCGGGCTGGGCGCGGTCATCTCTCTCATCATCTTCGCGCTGGGCGCCATCCCGATCGCCGCGATCCTGCCCTACGGCAAGATATCCTTGCAGTCTGGCGTCTTTGATACTTTCAGCGCCGTCATCGTCGACGTCTGGCACATCGGCTGGCTGGTGCCGGCGCTATCCTTGCTCGTCGGGATCGGCGCGCTGAGCGGCGTTTTCGCATGGCTCGGCAGCCCCAGCCGGGGGTTGCTCGCGACCGCTCAGAATGGCGATCTGCCTCCGGCGCTCCAGGCGACGAACAAGCATGGTATGCCGACGCACATCCTGCTGCTCCAGGGTGTTATCGTAACGGTGATCTCCTGCCTGTATTTCGTCATAAAGAACGTTACAGTGGTGTTCTTCCTGATCTCGGCGATGACGGTCGCGCTCTACCTGATCGCCTACATGTTCATGTACGCCGCCGCGATCAGGCTACGCTACTCCGAGCCGAGCCTCGCCCGGCCGTTCACGGTGCCGGGCGGCCTCATCGGTATGTGGGCGGTCGCGGGAATCGGGTTCCTGGGCGTGCTGTTCAGCTTCCTCGTCGCGTTCTTTCCGCCCGACCAGCTGTCGATCGGCTCGCCCACGACGTATGTCGGGCTGGTGATCGTCGGCACGGTGGTGTTCTGCGCGATCCCGCTCCTCCTTCACGGCGCGCGGCGTTCCTTCTGGGCCAAAGCCGTGCAGCCGGCGGAATAGCAGCTCAACTCACCCGCGACAGGAAGGCTCGCAACCGGTCTCCGGATGGGTCGCGAAGCACCGATTCCGGATCGCCGCGCTGCACGATGCGGCCGTTGTCCATGAAGGCACCCCTGATCGCTCACCTCGCGCGCGGAGCCCATCTCGTGGGTGACGACCAGCATGGTGATGCCGCCATCGGCCAGGCGACGGACGACGCCCAGCACCTCACCCACCAAACATAGGCGAAGCGGGCCTCGAGATGCCGGCTCGCGCTCGACAGGCTGTAGTTGATGGCGAGGTAGATCAGCGTGCCGAGGATGCCGTAGAACGGCATCGGATCATAGGTCCGCCCGATCACCTACCGGATGGAAAGCATCAGATCGACGATGCCGACCAGCGATACCAGCGCGCTGCCCTTCACCGTGTCGGTGACGCTCTTGATCGACGGCGGCAGGAAGCGCCGCGTCGCCTGCGAGAAGATAACCCAGATCAGACGCCGGGAATTCAGCCCGATCGCGCGCGCCGCCTCCATCTGGCCGTGATGGACAGAGGAGATCGCGATCCTCACGCCTGGTCACGAGCGCGCACCTGATTGGGCGGTGAATGCCGGCGTCGGCTTCTTCAATCTTGGCCATCCGGGCAGCCGCGCCCTGATCGAAGTGTGGAGCGCGGCGTTCGCCCAGCTCAATGACGAAGTGTTGCGCGCGGTGGGACGATTGGACCTGGTCGCCAACGACCAGGAAATGCTCCAGGCCATCCCGCGCGCCGATCCCGCCTTGCGCGCGCTTGTGTTCCTGGAAAGCCCCGCGCGCATCAACTCGCGCGAGGCCAGCCTGATCCGCCAGGTGCTGCGCGCGCAGGAGCCCGACATGGCGGCGCGCGTCCGCGCCGTGGAGGCGGCGGCGTTGTCAGTCACCCGGCTGTCGAGCGTTCAGCAAGAACACCGTGACGACAAAGGAAGCGATTAGAATCGATGCGAGCAATCCGGACAGAGCACCCACCAAGGCCGATGCCGGCGGGCTCCTTAAATCGACACTGAGTTCATGCCCGGCAAGTCCACCGATCAACGAAGCGATAACGACATTCCAGAGGACCGCCGGGGACCGCGAGGAAGGCTGGGCCTGTGATCCGAGGAGCCGATGACCGACGAGCAGGGCCAGGACTGCAGCCACGAACGCCGTGACGATGGCCAACACAATCTGGTTCGTTAGCCCGCTGGACAGTACAAGGCCCACCACCGCGCCGCTGAACACGCCCAGAAGGATCATGGCGAGGACGCTCGCCGAAACCAGGCCGCTCCTAGCAGGCATGGTTGTCTCCTATCTCGGCGTTCGAGGTTGGACGACCATCGGTCCCACGGCCGGCACGGCGTTGCCAAGGCTGTACATGCACTGGGCAAAGGCGTTGTCGTATTGCGCCTGGATGGAGGTCTGGGCGTTCGAGCTTCTCCTGGCGCCCAGCCCAGCGC
>JBAWFF010000428.1:0-9421 GCA_049591635.1 Acetobacteraceae bacterium | reverse complement strand
GGTTGGGCGTGCGCGGCGCCGCGCCCGACGGGCCGGCCAGCGTGTGCTTCCGCCCGCCCGGCGTGCTTCTGTCGGCGCACCCCGAGCCAGGGGCGTTCGTCGCGACGCTGACCAGCGCGACCTATCTCGGCGACTGGATGCAATATGAGGTGGTTGCCGACGGCCTGACGATCTGCGCGCGTGGGTTGGCGAAGGAGGACCTGGCGGTGGGCGCCACCGTGTTCTGGTCGGTTCCGCAAGAGGCGTGCTTTCTCGTGGCGGCGTGATTGATGCGAGGGAAACCAGCGTGACCGTCTCCATACAACATCGCCGCTCGGCCAATCGGACGCTTCGCATCGTGTGCCCGAACGGGCATCTCGGTTTCGCGCCGATCAAGACCGGCAGCTTCGCGGTCGGCCTGACCTGCGAGCCCGACCTGATCTGCGCCGATTCCGGGTCGTGCGACATCGGTCCCGGCCCGCTGGGCGCGGATGTGTCGTCGAGCCCGCTGGCGTGGCAGACGCATGACCTGGAACAGATGCTGCTGGGCGCGCGCCGGCTGGGCGTTCCCATGATTATCGGCTCGGCGGGCGACACCGGGACCAACAGCCGCGTCAACCTGTTCGTGCGGATCATCCAGGAACTGGCGCGCAAGCACGGGCTGCCCAAGTTCCGCCTCGGCTGGTTTCATTCCGAGGTGCCGAAAGCGCTGATCGCCGGGCGTATGGCGGCGGGCGAGACGATCGAGGGGCTGGACGGGCGCGCGACACTCGACGGCGCGACCTTGGCGGCAACCAACCGCGTGGTCGCGGTGGCCGGCGTGCATCCGTTCCTGGCGCTGCTGGAGCAGGGGGCCGATGTCATCATCGGCGGGCGCAGCAGCGATTGCGCGATCTTCGCCGCCCCGGCACTGCGGGCGGGATTCCCGGAAGGGCTCGCCTACTACTACGGGAAGGTCCTGGAATGCGCGTCGTTTTGCGCCGAGCCGTATGCGGGGAAGGAATCCGTGCTCGGCGAGATCACGATGGAAGACGTGAAGGTGACGGCACTGCTGGCCGAGCAGCGCTGCACCACCGCATCGGTCGCCGGCCACGCGATGTACGAGCGGAGCAATCCGTACTACGAGCATGTCCTCGGCGGCCATCTCGACATGAGCGAGTGCGTCTACGAGCAGTACGACGAGCGGACCTGCCGGGTCACCGGCCCGCGCTTCGTCCCGGCGGCGGAGTTGCGGGTGAAACTGGAAGGCGCCGGCAAGCTGGGGGAGCGGTTCGTCGGCATGGTCGGCGTGCGCGACCCGTACACCATCGCCAATATCGACGCTGTGATTGCCTGGGCACGGGCGCAGGCGCGCGAACGGTTCGGCGCGGACGGCTACGAGCTGCATTATACGGTCTACGGGCGCGACGGGGTGATGGGCGCGCTGGAGCCGCTGCGGGACAAACCGGGACACGAGCTGTGCATCGTGGTGCAATCGGTCGCGCCGACGCGCGAGATGGCCGAGGAGGTCTGCATGATCGGGCTGCGGCAGATGTTCTACGCCCGGCTGCCGAACGTGAAGGGCACCGCCGGCGGCGTTGCCTTCGCGCTCGACGAGGTGCTGGCGGCGAGCCCGGCGTATCGCTGGACGCTCAATCACACGATGCGGGTCGACGATCCGATGGCGCTGTTCGAAACCGGGCTGGTGGAGGTGGGGGCGTGAAGCTTCTGTCGGAACTGGCGAAGACGATCCGCAGCAAGAATGCCGGCGTGGACCGGATCACGTTCGACGTGATTTTCGTCGATCGGGCAAGCTACGATCTTGTGTGCCGGAGCGGTGCGCTGTCGCCGGACGCGGTAAGCCGCATCTTCCGCATCCCGGCGGAGCGGATCACCGATCACGTGCAATTCGACCCGGCACTGGCGATCAAGTTCACCATCAGCCGGAGCGTGCCGAGCGGCAGTCCGGGTGACGGCGACATCTTCGGCAGTCAGCAATACGGACCGCTGCTGGATGTGGAGGTGGCGGACGGACCCTCACCCGCCGCGCAAGGGCGCGGCGACCTCTCCCGCGAAAAGCGGGAGAGGTGAGCAAATCAGCCGCGCTGGATCAGTTCGATCGAAACGTTCTCCGGGCCGCGGAGGAAAGCGATCCGCACGCCGGGGCGGACGGTGGTGGGGTCCATCGTGAAGCGGACGCCCTTGTCCTTCAGTTCGATCACCGCGGCGTCGATGTCGGGGACGGTCAGGCCGATATGCTCGAGACCCATGTAGGGAGCGTCGGGCGCCGGGCCGGGCGCGGCGGTGGGGCTGGCCGGGGCGATGAACACCTTCTGGTTGCCGCCGAGCAGGAGGTCGAGGCGCTCCGGTCCGCCCGGCTGCTTCGTTCGGATGATTTCGGCTCCGAGCATTCCCTGATACCAGCGCGCCGTTGCCTCCGGGTCCGGGCTGCGGAGGTGGATGTGTTCCCAGGTGTAGGTGGTCATGATGGGTCTCCGTGTCGTCGCTGGCGGGCGGTGAAGGCCCAGTGTACATGCGGAGCCGCTGGGGCGGAAGAACGCCCATGACCGCAACGGAAAGGGCGCTCCCGGCTTTTCGCCGAGAGCACCCTGGTTGGGCGATCAGTGACGCTGGTGTTTTGTCAGGCCTTGCGGCGGCGGATCATGCCGAGCCCGAGAAGGCCCATGCCGAGTAGTGCGAGCGAAGCGGGTTCGGGAGCGCGCACCGGGACACCGGCGCCGGCGTAGACGAACATGTCGCGCCCATTCCCGCCGGTGCCGGTGTCGTTGCCATTGGTGCTGATTGGCTGATAGAGCGTGTCACTGGGCGAAGTATCCGCGTAGTAGAAGCTCACCTGATACGTGTCGCCGATGGTGGTCGGGATCACTTGGTTGATCGCGTCATACGCCTGGACGGCACCATCGTCGTAGCAATTATTGCCGCTGAGCCCACATCCGGATTGTACCACGCCGCCGAACGTGGCACCGAAGGTGTTCAGGTACGCCCAGTCAGTCGGGGCGGACGATCCGACCGGACCGAGGGAGAAATCCCCATTCAGCACGAGGTTCGGACCAGCGGTGGTCAGATCAACCATCGAAACGTCCGAGAGCAGGAGGAACGCGGGATCCTCGCGGAACGCGAACGCCAGATTGGTATTCGCCGAGCCGGCGACGAACTCGGCCGTGCCCAACTGGTATGCGCCGCTGATCGTCTGGCCGGTGAGGGAGTAGATGACGTTGCCAACCGGCGGGGGCTGATTAGAGGGGCCAGCATAGGCCTGCCCGATCATCAGCAGTGTCGTGGCACAGACGAGACCGAGGGATTTCATGGTGGCGCCTCCGTAATACGACGGCCATCCATAATGGGACGTTAATTCTGTGTCAACTTGATAATGGCTACCCGGATCACAAAAAAGTGAGCCGCTCGTGCCGTTCTAGGAGCCTGTCCGGCAATGGCCAAGACTGATTGGTTCGACTGACGGATTGCGTGCTGCGTCGCTGGTGATGCTGCGGCTCTGTGCAGTTTGAGGATGTTGTGGGCGATGCAGAGCATGGCCCACTCGCCCCGAACGTTGGTGAGACCGCGAAGGAGGAACTGCCGAAACCCTCTGGCCTGCTTGATGTGACCAAAGACGGGTTCGACGACCTGCTTTCGCAGTCGGTATCGGCTTCGTCGCCCGGCGCGCCGGATGGTATCGGCCATACCCTGCATCAGCGGCCTGCGTTTGAGCACGCGTCCAGCGATGGGATCGGTCCCGCCGTGACGGATGCGGCCGGGCGAGAGATAGGCGGCGATGCGCCGCTCGGCCATGGCGGCCAGGTTGGCTTCGGTGGCGAAGCCCGCGTCGCCCGAGACCTCGCGCGGCTTGCGACCGAGGTTCGTGCAGGCCTGGTCCACCAGCGGAATCAGCGCCGAGTAGTCAGCCGGGTTGGTCGCCAGCCGATGCGCGACGATGACCTGGTGCGCGGCATCGACCGCGATCTGGCCGTTGTAGCCGGCGACGAACCCGCCGCCGCTCGGCATGATGCGGCTGTCGGGGTCGGTGAAATTGCGCTGTGCCTTGTCCGGCGGCATGTCGGCGGGCTTGTTCGTGCGCGCGCCGCGCTCCTGCATGCCGGACGAGGGGCCGGGTCCGTCCGGGTCGGAGGCATCCGGCCCGGCCTTGGCTTCGGCTTCCAGTTGCGCCTTGGCGGCGCGGATGCGTTCGAGCCGGCGCTGCTTGTCGGCCATCCAGTTCGGCATTTCGTCGCCGCGCCGGTCCGCGCCGTGCTGAGCATCCTCGGCGGCATCGGCGGCATCGGCTTGGTCCAGCCAGGACTTCACCTCGGTGGCCAGCTTCGGTTCCTGCTGAACCATGTGCTTGTAGCTCATCGCCTTATGCCGGCTCGCATTGGCTCGCGGCTTGGTGCCATCCACGGCAACGTGCCCCAGCTTGACCAGGCCGGCCGCCTGGCAGAGCCGCAGCACTTGCACGAACAGGTCCGACAAAGCCGTCAGGTGCCGCTTGCGGAAGTCGCTGATGGTGCGAAAGTCGGGCCGGTTCAGTCCGGTGACCGCCATTACGTCCACTCGCTCCTCACAGGACCGGGCGAGTTGACGGCTGGAGTAGATGCCCCGGCTGTAGCCATACAGCAGCAGCGCGACCAGCATGCCGGGATGGTAAGGCGGCTGGCCCTGCTCAGCCTTGTAAACCCCGGTGATCGCAGACAGGTCGAGTGCCTCACGCACCGTGTCCCGCACGAAATGCGCCAAGTGGCCAGGCGGCACAAACTCATGCACCGAAGGCGGCAACAGCCACGATTGATCCACATCCCACACGCGAAAGCCCTTGCTCATGCACCGCATTGAATCGAACAACCGCCCGCGTCGGCTAGCGAATTCTCGGACAGGCTCCTAGCGGTTTCGCGCCGACTGGAATCGTCCGCCTCACCCCTCCCCCTAGCCCCCTCCCGCAAGGGGAGCGACTGTCTTGATCGTCAAGCCTGATCTGATCGCTGGATTGTCTCGGCGCCGCGGCGGCCGCATCAAGGCTGGCGCTGTCGCGCCACCGCCGTTGGCGGCTTCGGCCTTGACCCGGCCGCCGCCGCGCGAAGATGGCTCGGGATCAGTTCGACGCCGCGCCATGCTCGGCCTCCTTCCATTTCTTTCCGTCCCGCACGATCGCGTTGAGGATGGTCAGCAGCTTGCGGGCGGTGGCGACGAGGGCGACGATCCTGGGCTTGCCGGCGGCGACCAACTTGTCGCGGAACGCCTTGAGCACGCGGTTGTGGCGGGCGCCGACCATGGCAGCCATGAACAGGGCCGAGCGTACCCTTGCCCGGCCGCCGCCGATGCAGCTCTTGCCCTTCCACTGGCCGGACTGGCGGGTCCACGGCGCCAGACCGGCGAGGGCCGCGATCCGGCGCCGATCGAGCGTGCCGATCTCCGGCAACTCGGCGATCAGCGTGCGCGCGACGACCTTGCCGACGCCTGGGACAGAGGCCAGCAGGTCTTCTTTCTCGCGCCAGGCCGGCGAGCCGCGCACGGCGTCGTCGATGTCGGTTTCCAGAGCCGAGAGTTCCTTCCGCAAAGCGGCGAGCAGACGCGCGATGCTCTTTTGCAGACGCTTGGCGGTCAGGCGTTTCTGGCGCTGACGCTCGGCGACCATCATGTCGATGATCTGATCGCGCCGCGCGACCAGCTCGGCCAGATGCCTGGTGTCGGCATCAAGCAGAGGCCGCACCGCCGGCTTGGTCGCCTCGACGAAGTGGGCGATCACGCTGGCGTCCAGCGGGTCGGTCTTGGCGCGCTTGCCCAAAGCCCGGGCGAAGGCCCGCACCTGGGCGGGATTGACCACTACCACCGGCAGGCTGGCGCCGACGAGGGTCGCGGCGACAACGGTTTCGTAGCCGCCGGTCGCTTCGAGCCCAATCGCCATCGGTGCAAGCGGTTTCAGGCGGTCGAGCAACTCGCTAAGCCCGGCCGTGTCGCGGGCGACCGCGAAGATCTCACCGGAAGGCCGCACCGCCACGTCCAGCCGGTCCTTCGAGACGTCGATACCAACAACGATGGCGTCCATCCTATCCCGTCCTTGCGCAATCGGGCTTCGCTGGCGCCCTCCGCTGGCATTCCACCTGCTTCCGCAGGCGGAACCTTGGCCAGCTCCGCCCAAGCGACTGTTCGGGTTCGATGGAACGACGGGCGGAGAACCAGGCTCCCCTACGGGCTCGGTGTCCCTCAGGGGTATCGGTCTCCCGCCCGCCACCGCACCGTCGAGATTACACGATGACGACGGATCCAAGTTACAAGGTGGGACTCCCGTTAAGTCCCCCCTCCCCTTGCGGGAGGGGGTAGGGGGTAGGGGGAGGGGTTCGAGGAGTCAGCAATTTCGGCCGCTAATATGAGAAAGGCGCCGGATGCAGCCACGCTCACAAATTCCCCGCGATCCACTCCTTCAGGCGGCTCTTCGGCAGCGCGCCGACCTGCGTAGACGCCGGCTTGCCGTCCTTGAACAGGATCAGGGTCGGGATGCCGCGCACCGCGTAGGTGTTCGGCGTCATCGGATTCTCGTCGATATTGACCCTGGCGACCGTGAGCTTGCCGGCGAACTCGCCCGCCAGCTTCCTCCAGCGCCGGGCCGATCATCCTGCAGGGGCCGCACCACCCCGCGCAGAAATCGACCAGCACCGGGCCGCCGGCCTTCAGCACGTCCGTCTCGAAGCTTTCGTCGGTCGCCGGCTTGGTGTTCGCGAACCGGGTGATCTCGACTCGCCGGTCCCTAGTCGGGCAAGCCGGCAAGCCGCAGAGCGCTCACGAACTCGTCGCGGAAGGCGCCTTTGGGCGCGGTGAGGTGACCCGTGCCGATCCGATAACCAGGATCGACCTCCAGCAACCGCCGCGCGGTCTCGCGTGCTTCCTCGATCCGGCCCAGGCGAACGAACGCGAAGATTAGGGCCCGCAGAGTAGGCGCCCAATCAGGGCCGGCGTTAATAGAGGATTGGAGGAAGTTCAGCGCCTCATCGTTCTCCCCAGCCATCAGACTAGCCATGCCGAGTCCCGCGAATATCTGCAACATACGGGGATCGAGCGGGCTCAGCCGTATCGCGCGCTGGAAGCTCTCGGCGGCTCGCGCAGGCTGTCCGACGTAGTACTGCAGGTAGCCGGTGGTAGCTGCAATATCGGCGGAGTTCGGATTGAGCCGGGCGGCACGCTGTAGCAGCACCAGTGATTGGTCGTATTCACCAGCGAGCGACGCCAAAGCATGTCCGGCACATCGCAGTGTGGCGGGATCATCAGGACTTGCCGTCACGGCCGCGCGTGCCAGCGCGATCGCGGCGGGTGTCTCGCCAGGTTCAGCCCAGCCTTGCACGCTCCGTTGAAGGTAGGCGAGAGCGAGAGCCGCCCTGGCCAGCGCGTACGTGGCGTCGATCGCGATCGCCCGATTCAACAGGACCAAGGCCTGGTCGTTGCCGTCCCTTGTACGGGAATCAAAATGCGGCAGCGCGCGAAGGTACAGATCGTAAGCGTCCAGACTTTCCGTCGGCTTCGCCCTCGCCCGACCGATCTCGGCGGTCCGCAGGCTCGGCTCGATCGCACCGACCACGCTCTCCGTGATGCGGTCTTGCAGATCGAAGACATCGGCGAGGTCGCCGTCGAAGTGGTCCGCCCAGACGTGATGGCTGGTGGCGGCGTCGATCAACTGGCCGCTGATGCGGATGCGGCCACCCGCCTTGCGAACGCTGCCCTCCAGCACGTAGCGAACGCCCAGCTCGCGTCCCACCTGCTTGATGTCGACCGCGCGGCCCTTGTAGGTGAAGCTGGAGTTGCGGGCGATGACGAAGAACCAACCGACGCGCGACAGGGCGGTGATGATGTCCTCCACCACGCCGTCGGCGAAATACTCCTGCTCCGGGTCGCCGCTCAGATTGGTGAACGGCAGCACCGCGAGTGACGGGCGATCCGGCAGCGCGAGCGGCGGCCTCGGCTCGGTCGCGAGCCGGACGCGGAAGATGCGGACCTTCCGCGCGATATTCTTCAGGTCCGGCTCGCCCATATCCTCGACATCGAGCGCGAGCTTGCCGGCCGCGTCCTCGCGCACCCGGGCGGAGATACAGATGCCACCCGGCTCGGCCAAAGGCTGGATGCGGGCGGCAATGTTCACCCCGTCGCCCAGCAGATCGTCGCCCTCGATGACGATGTCGCCCTGATGCAGACCGATGCGCAACCGCAACGTCGATGCCTCGGCGCGCAACCGCTCCTGGATCGCGATCGCGCACCGCAGCGCCGCGACCGCGCTGGAGAACTCGGCCAGCAGTCCATCGCCCATGGTCTTGAAGACCCGCCCGCGGTGCTCCGTCATCAGCGGATCGACCACCTCGCGGCGCATCGTCCGTAAGCGTTCGAGCGTGCCGGCTTCGTCAGCGCCTAAATGGCGGGAGTAGTCGACGACGTCGGCGGCCAGGATAGCCGCGAGTCTCCGTTCACCGCCTGGTCCGTCCACAAGCCGCTCCCCGTCGGGCGGTTAGCATCCTCCCGGGCGAATACGCGGTGCAAGGATCACAAATTGCCCGCGATCCACTCCTTCAGCCGGCTCTTCGGCAGCGCGCCGACCTGCGTGGACGCCGGCTTGCCGTCCTTGAACAGGATCAGGGTCGGGATGCCGCGCACCGCGTAGGTGTTCGGCGTCATCGGGTTCTCGTCGATATTGACCTTGGCGACCGTGAGCTTGCCGGCGAACTCGCCCGCCAACTCCTCCAGCGCCGGGCCGATCATCTTGCAGGGGCCGCACCACTCGGCCCAGAAATCGACCAGCACTGGGCCGCCGGCCTTCAGCACGTCGGCATCGAAGCTGTCGTCAGTCACCGGCTTGGTGTTCGCGCTCATTGCTTGATCCTCACGGGTTTGTTGCCTCGAAAATGGGCGCGCCGGCTGATCCGATCAACCCGTGCGCGTCGAGCAGGGCGCCGGGCAGCCAGACCGGACGCGCGTCCTCGGTCCACACCAGCACGCACTCGATCGGCCGATCCGGGAAGATGGCGGCAAGCACGGCGCGATAGGCCGCCATCTGGCGCAGATACATCACCGGCGTCGCGGCGACATCGGCGGGTGGGCGGCGATTGGTCTTGTAGTCGGCGACCAGCACGCGATCGGCCAGCACCGCCAGCCGGTCCACCAATCCGCCGACCACCTGGCCGCGGACCATCCCCGACAGCGGCACCTCGGCCCGGCTGTCCGGCCCGAACAGTGGTGCGAGGTCGGGATGGGCGAGCAGCGCCATCACCCGCGCGGCGAGCCGCCCGGCCTCGCCCGGGGCCAGTTCGTTGCCGGGCCGATCAAGCCACGCCAGCGCCGCCGAATGACGCCGCTCCGGGGCCAGTGCCGGCAGATGCTGCAACAGGGCATGAACCAGCCGCCCGCGCCGCTTCGCCGAACCGGCGTCGCGCGCGGCGAGTGGAGACGCCGCCGGCGGCACCGTCCCCAGCGC
>JBAWFF010000427.1:0-4782 GCA_049591635.1 Acetobacteraceae bacterium | reverse complement strand
CCCCAGTGCCGCCGCGGCGTGACCGCCCGCCTCCTCCAGCACGCGCGAGCTGAGGTCCGCGGCCTTGCCGAGACCGACCGCGACGATCCGCGACAACCCGGCGCCCGGCGCCAGGATGGTGCAGCTCTTGCCCTTGGCGCCCTTGAACTCGGCCGCCTCGAACGCCCGCGCGACCGCCCCATCGGTCGCCTCGTCGGCCCGTGCCCACAAACCGGACGGCCTGGCGTCCTCGCCGATCAGCAAAACGAGGGCACCGGAGGACGGCAGCGCGGGTGCGGCGAAGGCGACATCGAGCATGGGGATTCCTGTACTGGCGTTGGCGCAGTGTCGCGCGGTGGGCGCTGGAAGGAAAGCCGCGGAGTTATCGAAGGGCGAACCGGATTTCACCCTCCACCGTCGCGCCGGGCGCGAGCACCCGCAATCCGGTGTCCTCGTCCATGTGATTGATCGCGTCGGTCCGATGACTGACAGGCTCGGTCGCGAAATACGGCTTGCCCTCGGGCACGAACACCACCAGCCGGCGGAACAACGCGGACGCCGACAGACGCACCGTGATCGGCGACGGCGCCAGCGTGATCTCCGCCTCGCCCTCCCAGCCGGTGAACAGGTTGTCGAGCGCCGCCGTGCCGACGCGGCGGGCGGGTTCGTGGCTCCATTCGGGAGGCACGGGCACGTGCGCGCTCGGCAGATGGTCCGCCCCGTTGCGCCACACGCCGCCCGCCTTGAACCGCAGGGTCGCCTCGGCGGTGCGGGGGAAGAAGGGATGCAGCCCCAGACCGGCCGGCGCCGGTTGGTCGTGGCGGTTGGTCATCGCGATCCGCACCGTCAGGGCATCCGGTGCGAGCGCGAAATCCAGGTCCGACGTGAAGGGAAAGGGCCAGCCGGCCGCCGCCGCGCCGCGCGCGTCGTAGGCGAGCGTCAGCCGCGCGGCCGAGTCCGAGACCCGGGCCACATCCCAGATGCTGGTCCAACCCACGCCGTGGATGCTGTGCGGTTCGTCGCCGAAGTTGCGGGCGAGCCGGTATTCGTGCCCGGCGAAGCTGAAGCGCGCGTCGGCGATCCGGTTGGAGTACGGCACCAGCGGAAACGCCGCCATCCCGCGCACGCTGCCCCATACCAAGGGATCGACCAGCGGGTGGCGCAGCACCGGGTGCGGACCCAGCCGCCAGCCGACGATCGCCCCGCCCATCTCCGGGGCGATCACCATTGATCCGTCGCCCGCCCGCAATGTCAGCATTGCATTCCTCCGCCGCGCCCCGACAATCGCGCCAACGAGCGGAGAGGCAAGTGGAATCGGTTGAGGCCATCGTGATCGGCGCCGGCGTCGTCGGCCTCGCGGTCGCCCGCGCGCTCGCGCTCGCCGGGCGCGAGGTGATCGTGCTGGAGGCGGCCGAAGGCATCGGCACCGAGACGTCCTCGCGCAACAGCGAGGTGATTCATGCCGGCATCTACTACCCCGCCAACAGCTTCATGGCCCGCTTCTGCGTCGCCGGGCGGCGTGCGCTGTACCCCTATTGCGTCGAGCACGGCGTCGCGCACCGCAATTGCGGCAAGCTCATCGTCGCGACCAGCGCCGAGGAGGATGCGAAGCTCTCCGGCATCAAGGCGCGCGCGGAGGCCAATGGCGTCGAGGGGATGCGCGTCCTCGGCCACGCCGAGGCGCTGGCGCTGGAGCCGAACCTGCATTGCACCAGCGCTCTGCTGTCCTCCGTCACCGGCATCATCGACAGCCACGCCTACATGCTGGCCTTGCAGGGCGACGCGGAGAACGCGGGCGCCGTCTGCGTCTTCCACAGTCCCGTCCTGGCCGCGCGCGCCCGGGGCGGCGGCATCGAGGTGGACGTGGGGGGCGCGGAGCCGATCACCCTGCGCTGCCGCCTGCTGGTCAATTCCGCCGGCCTGCACGCGCCGGATGTGGCGCGGGCAATCGCCGGAATGCCGCCCGAGCGCGTTCCGACCGCCTACTATGCCAAGGGCAATTACTTCACCCTCACCGGCCGCTCGCCGTTCTCCCGGCTGATCTATCCGGTCCCGGTCGCGGGCGGCCTGGGCGTGCATCTCAGCATCGACCTCGGCGGCCAGGCGCGCTTCGGCCCCGACGTCGAGTGGATCGACGACATCGACTACACGGTTGATCCCGCTCGGGCCGGGAAGTTCTACGCCGCCGTCCGGCGCTACTGGCCCGACCTGCCGGACGGCGCGATCCAACCCGGCTACTCGGGCATCCGCCCGAAGATCGTGCCGCCGTCGGTCGCCGCGCAGGATTTCGTCATCCAGGGCCCGCAGACACACGGCGTCGCCGGGCTCATCAACCTGTTCGGGATCGAAAGCCCCGGCTTGACCGCCTCGCTCGCGCTCGCCGATTTCGTGGTGGAGGTGAGCCGGACGGGGTAGCGTTCACGCCACCGAATACCCGCCATCCACCGGGATCGCCGCCCCGGTGACGAAGTCCGACGCCGCGCTCGCCAGGAACACGGCGACGCCCGCCATGTCCGCCGGCACCCCCCAGCGCCCGGCCGGGGCGCGGGCCTCGACGCGGGCGTGCAACCCCTCCACCTGCTCGCGCGCCCGCCTTGTCAGGTCGGTGTCGATCCAGCCCGGCAGCACCGAGTTCACTTGGATGTTGTCGGCGGCCCACGCGGTCGCCAGCGCGCGCGCCATCTGCACGATGCCGCCCTTGCTCGCCGCGTACGGCGTCGCGTAGGGCGCCCCGAACAGCGACATCATCGACCCGATATTGATGATCTTGCCCCCGCCCGCCGCCTTCATCGCCGGATAGACCGCCTGCGCGCACAGGAAGGCGCTGGTGAGGTTGGTGTCCATGACGTGGTGCCATTCGACCTCGGTGAAGTCCTGCGGCATCTTGCGGACCGACGTGCCGGCGTTGTTCACCAGGATGTCGAGCCGGCCGAATGCCGCGAGGGTCTCCGCCACCAGGGCCTGGCACGCCTCGCGCTTGGTCACGTCGGCGGCGACGAACCGGGACCGCGCGCCCAGCGCCTCGATCCGGCCAACCGCGGCGCGCGCCTTCTCGGCATCGCGCCCGGCCAGGACGACGGACGCGCCCGCCTCGGCCAGCCCCTCCGCCATCCCCAGCCCGATGCCGCCATTGCCGCCGGTGACGACGGCGACCTTCCCGTTGAGATCAAACAGCCGCATGTCCGATACCCTTCCCTTGGCGTGGCGCCCCTCGGCGATCCTGCCATACTGGCCCGTGAACACGGGAGGCACCATGCCGGACATAAGATCGGTCTGTGCCATCGGCCGGCACGGCCAGCTCGGCCTGGGCGGCCGAATGCCGTGGGAGGGCGAGAAGGGTCCGGAGTATGTCGCCGACGTCGAGCGGTTCTTTGAACTCACGCGCGGCCACGTGCTCCTCGCCGGTCCGCGCACCTGCGCCTCGATCCCGGATTTCGCCCGCCAGGATCGGACCGTCGTGGTCATCCGCTCCACCGAGGCGCCGGCGGAGGTGATCACGCGCTATCCCGGCCGAATCATCTTTATCGGCGGCGGCCCGCCGGTGTGGTCGGCGTACGCGCGGTTCATCCGCCACTGGGACATCACCCGCCTGCCCTATGACGGCACCGCCGACCGCTTCTTCGATCCGGCATGGCTGATCGCGGGCGGAGTCTAGGTCCCCACGCCATGTCGCCGGCCGCCGAGCGGATCATCCCCGCTCCGAAGCTGCTAGGGGGCCGGGCCGAGGGACTGGCGTTGCTGTTGGTGACCGCCTGCTCCTGGGGCCTCAACTGGCCCATCATGAAATTCATCCTCTCCGAGGTGCCACCGTTCACCGCGCGCACGCTCGCGGGCGGGCTGGCGCTGGTCTTCGCCATCATCCTGGCGCTCGCGCGCAAGGAGCGGCTGGCGGTGCCGCGCGGCCAGATCGGCTTGCTGGTCGTCTATGCGACGCTGAACTTCGGCGCATTCACCGTCTTCACCACCCTCGCTCTGGTGTGGCTGCGGGCCAGCGAGGCCGTCGTCATCACCTACACGCTGCCGATCTGGGCGGCGCTCCTCGCCTGGCCGCTGCTAGGCGAGCGCCCGACCGCGGCGCGCGTCATCGGCATGGTGCTCGCCCTCGGCGGCGTCGCGCTGCTGGTCGGGGCCGATCAGGTGCACGCCAGTGGGACCGCCCTGCTGGGCATAGCCTGCGGCTTCCTCGCAGCCATCCTGTTCGCCCTCGGGACCGTCATCGCCAAGCGCCGGCCGCTGGCGATGCCGACGGTCACCGGGGTCATGTGGCAGATCGGGCTGGGCTCGATCCCGGTCCTGATCCTGGCCCTCTTCGAGCATCCCGACTGGGGCCACGTGACCCCGCTCGCCTGGAGCGGCTTCCTCTATGTCGCGATCTTGCCCATGACCGTCGCCTACCTGACCTGGTTCCGCGCGCTGCGCTTGCTGCCCGCCTCGGTCGCGGCGACCTCGGTGCTGCTCTCGCCCTTGGTCGGCGTGCTGTCCTCGGCGGCGCTTCTCGGCGATCCGCTCGGGCCGCGCCAGCTCGTCGCCCTTGCCGTGACGTTAACCGGAGTGGGGCTGGCGGTGCGGTCGTGATGCGTTAGAACGCGGGGCCATGCACCCGTTCCAGGATTTATGCCGCCGCGCACTGGACGACATCCGCGCCCAGGGCCGCTACCGCCGCTTCACGCCGCTCCTGAAGCAGGCGAGCACGTTCCCGCTCTACCGAAAGGCGGACGGGACCGAGATCCTGGTCTGGTCGTCCAACGATTATCTCGGCATGGGCAACCATGCGGTGGTGATCGAGGCCGCCTGCGCGGCCGC
>JBAWFF010000426.1:0-1722 GCA_049591635.1 Acetobacteraceae bacterium | reverse complement strand
GGTGACGTGCTCAGCCGGCTGGGAGAGACCATGCGCGGCCTGCGGCTCGACCCGAGGCGGATGCGAGCCAATCTCGATCTCGGCGGCGGGCTGATCATGGCCGAGGCGGTGATGCTCAACCTCGGCGCGACGATCGGCCGCCAACATGCCCATGACGTCGTCTATAAGGCCGCGCAGGCGGCGTTCGTCAAAGGCCGCCCGTTCGCCGCGCTACTGGCCGACGACGAGCGTGTCACCGATCATCTCGAACCTTCGGCGATCGATGCGCTGCTCGATCCCACGGCGTATACCGGGCTATGCGCCGACATGGCGCGCGATGGAGCCGTTCGGGCGAGGGCAGCCGCGCGCGACATCGCGGGGCTCCCCCTCACTGCTTGAGCGTCGTCCAGTCCACGCCCGATTCGAAAGCTGCGGCGGCGCGATAGATCGTCTCCTCGTCGAACATCCGCCCGGTCAGCATCATGCCGACCGGCAGCCCGTCCACCAGGCCGCACGGCAGGCTCATCGACGGATGATGCGTGCAGTCGAACGGCGCGGTGTTGGGCAGCACCTCGAACGCCCGCTGGATGATCAGCTCGGTCGGCGCGTCGGCGGGCGGCAGCGGCGTCGCCGTCATCGGCAGGGTCGGCATCAGCAGCAGGTCATAGCGCGACAGCACGGCGTCGTACGCCGCGCGCAGCCGGCGTACGAGGTTCTGGGCCTTGCCGTAATAATGGCCGCGGTGGGTCGTGGTCATGTAGTGGCCGAGCAGCATCGTGCTCTTGAGCGATTCCGACAATTCGTCGGCCCGCGTGCGCCACGCGCTGTGGAAGTTCATCAGCGAGGTGACGTAGAGCCCCTGCCAGTTAAAGCCGAAGCCGTTGCCGTGCATCATCTGCACCGTCGCCCCCTCGGCGGCGATCGGCAGCCAGACGGCGGCGCCCGCGCGGTGCAGGGGGATCGACACCGTTTCCACCGACGCACCCAGGCCGCGGAACCGGTCCGCCGCTTCGCGCACCAGCGTGTCGGACGCGGCCATCGATTGCGGATGCCCGAAACCTTCCTCGACCACGGCGATGCGCAGGCTGGCCGCCCCACCTTTCAGCGCGTCCCGGTACGGCTTCGCCGTTGCCCCGTGCTGGCGGGGATCGAGGCCGTCGGGCCCCGCCAGCACCTCCAGCAGCAATGCGTTGTCCTCCACCGTGTCGGTCATCGGGCCGGTGTGGTCGATCGTCAGCTCGATCGGCATGATGCCGCTGTACGGCACCAGCCCGAAGGTCGGTTTCATGCCGTAGATGCCGCAGAACGACGCCGGCATCCGGATCGACCCGCCCTGATCGCCGCCGAGCGCCATCGGCACCTCGCCTGAGGCGACCACGGCACCGCTGCCCGACGACGAGCCACCTGCCGAGTACCCTTGGCGGCGCGGGTTGTGCACCGGCCCGGTCGCGCTGGTGTGGCTGCTGCCGGAGAAGCAGAAATACTCGCACACCGTCTTCCCCACGATGGTGCCGCCGGCGTCGAGGATGCGGGTCACCACGGTGGCGTCCACGTCGGGCATATAGCCCTCCATCGTCGAGGCGCCGTTCATCATCGGCACGCCGGCGAGGCAGATATTGTCCTTCAGCGCCACCTTCTTGCCCTTGAGCTTGCCCGATGCCGCGCCCTCGATCGTGGTCTTCACGTACCAGGCGCCGAGTGGGTTCTCCTCCGCCATCGGGCGGCGTCCTGGGGTGCGCGGGT
>JBAWFF010000425.1:0-10130 GCA_049591635.1 Acetobacteraceae bacterium | reverse complement strand
GCTGATGGCCGAGGCGGGCCACCGAGCCGGCGTCGCCGACGAAGGCGGGTGGTGGCCATCGTTCACCACCAACGAGGCGGCGCTGGAGACGCTGGCGCGGGCGATCGAGCGGGCGGGATTCAAGGCGCCCGCGCAGGTCGGCATCGCGCTCGACGTCGCGGCCAGCGAATTGGGGCACGGCGGCAAGTATCGCCTCGCGCTGGAGAAGCGCGAACTGGACACCGAGGGGATGATCCGCCTGCTGGGCAAATGGGTGCGCGCCTATCCCATCGTTTCGATCGAGGATCCGTTGTCCGAGGATGACGACATGGGCTTCGCCGCCTTCACCGCCGAAATGGGTGGAAAGGTCCAGGTGGTCGGGGACGATTTCCTGGTCTCTGAGGCAAGCCGGGTGCGTGAGGCGGCGGTGCGCGGCGCGGTGAACGCCGTGCTGTTGAAGCCGAACCAGCGCGGCACCCTGACCGAGACGCGCGCGGCTTGGGACGCGGCGCGCGCAAGCGGCATGGCGGGCATCGTCTCCGCCCGTTCGGGGGAGACCGAGGACACCACGATCGTGCATCTGGCCGTCGGATGGGGCGTCGGCCAGCTCAAGGTCGGCAGCTTCGCCCGCGGCGAGCGCATGGCGAAATGGAACGAGGCGCTGCGTGTCGAGGAGGCCCTGGGCGGGCGGGCGCGCTTCGCCGGCGCGGCGGCGCTCGGGCGAACACGGCGCGGGTGAGCCGGCTTCGCATCCTGGCCGACGATCTCACCGGCGCGCTGGACTGCGCCGCGCGATTCGTCGCGGTGGAAGGCGTGATACCGACATTCTGGGGACCGCCACGCGGCCTGCCGTTTCCCGCCGCGATCGACGCCGGCACGCGGGAGTTGGATGCCGAGGACGCGGTCTCGCTCACGCGGCGGCTGTCGCCGGTGCTGGACGACGCGGAGCCCGTGTTCAAGAAGATCGACAGCCTGCTGCGCGGCCATGTCGCCGCCGAGATCGCCGCCTGCGTCGATGGTTTCGCCCATTGCGTCATCGCCCCCGCCTTCCCGGCGCACGGGCGGGTGACGCGCGCCGGGCGCCAGCTGGTTCGTGACGGCGCCGGTTGGCGCACAACCGGCCCCGATCTGGCGGCCTGCCTCACCGAACTCGGCCTCGATGTCACGCTGTGCCGACCCGGCGATGCCGCGCCCGAGGGAGCCAGCTTGTGGGATGCCGAGGATGACCTCGATCTGGATCAAGTGGTCGCCGAGGCGCGGTGCCTGTCGGGGCCGCTCTTGTGGTGCGGCACCGGCGGGCTCGCCGGGGCGCTGGCAGGACCGAGCCCGGTCCCCTGTCCGCCATTGCCCGGCCCGGTCCTGGCGCTGATCGGGTCTGATCACGCCGCCTCGTTCGCGCAGCTCTCCGCCGCCTGGGCGCGGGTCCGGCGAATCGATCGCGGCGATGCCGACGAAGCCGCCCGGATCGCGCGCCTGCTTGTCCGCGACGGCGCGGTGGCGGTGGCCGCGGTGGTGCCGTCGCATCTGTCGCGTCCTGACGCCTCGCGCCATATCGAGCGCTGCTTCGCCGCACTGCTGTCGCGTTTGGACCCGCCCGGCACGTTGCTGGTGTCGGGCGGGGAGACGCTGAGGACAGTGTGCATCGCGCTCGGGGCGGTGCGATTGGACGTCGACGGGCAAGTGATGCCCGGCGTGCCGACATCGGTGCTGTGCGGCGGCGCCTGGGACGAGGTGCGCGTGGTGTCCAAGTCGGGGGCATTCGGCGATCCGGGCCTGCTTTCGCGCCTGCTGGCGCTTTCGGGAGACTTCGCATGAGCCGAACCCTCGCCATCACGATGGGCGACCCGGCGGGGATCGGACCGGAGATCATCGTGAAGGCGTGCCGGCGCCTAGCGCCGCGTATCGAGGCGGGCGATTTGGGCCTGCTGATCGTCGGCCACCGCTCCGCGCTCGCCGCGGCGCGCGCCGTCCTCGGCGACAAGACGGAGACCGCGGAGGTCGCCGAGGATGCCGATTGGCCGCCCCTGGCGTTCCTGGCGGCCGGCGAGGAGAGAATGCCGGTACGCTGCGGCGAGGTGTCGGCGGAGGCGGGGCGCTTCGCCTATCTCGCCGTCGAGCGCGCGGTAAGGCTGGCGCGGGCGGGGCGCATCGACGCCATCGTCACCGCGCCACTGAACAAGGAGGCGCTCAATCTCGCCGGACATCATTTCGCGGGACACACGGAACTGCTCGCCACGCTGACCGGCGTGAAAGGGTCCGTGATGCTGCTCGCACACGGCAACATGCGGGTAAGCCACGTCAGTACCCACGTGCCGCTCGCCGACGTGCCGCGCCTGCTGACGGAGGCGCGGCTGCGCCGGGTGATCGACCTGACCCACGCCGCGCTGCGCGATCTCGGGTTCGCGCGGCCGCGCATCGCCATCGCCGCGCTCAACCCCCACGCCGGGGAGGGCGGTCTGTTCGGGCGCCAGGATCTCGACGTGACCGCGCCAGTGGTCGCCGCCTACGTGGCGGAGGGGTTCGACGTGACCGGACCGGTGCCCGGAGACACCGTATTCGTGAAGCTGCGCGGCGGGCAGTTCGACGCCGTGGTGGCGATTTATCACGACCAGGGACACATCCCGGTGAAGCTGCTGGGCTTCGACATCGACCCCGCGACCGGAACCTGGCGCGCGCTCTCGGGGGTGAACGTGACGCTCGGTTTGCCGATCATCCGCACCTCGGTCGATCACGGCACCGCCTTCGACATCGCCGGCACCGGGCAGGCCAACGAGGAAAGCCTGATCGAGGCGATCGACTACGCGCTGCGCCTCGCGGCGCCTGGCGATCGGGGCCTCAGTCGCGCCGGCGCGGGCGGCGCAGCAGGTTCAGCAGGAACACCGTGATCGGCCCGACCAGGGCGGTGTAGGTCACGCTCTTCTGGACGCTGTCGAGAGCGCGGCGGCGTACCTCCAACGCCTCCAGGGAGACGCGATCCTCGCTGCCGCGCATCGTCGCGAGCCCCAGCATCAACAAGGCGACCAGCAGGTTGCCGCCGGCGACGAGCAACGCCGCTTCCTCGGGCTGGAAGTGGCGCGCGACGAATTTCCAGAAGGCCAATTCGAGGAAAGCGAGGAAAACGACCAGGAACGGCAGTGCGATGATCGCGAACGTGGCCTGCATGACGATGCGGCGGCCTCGCCTGCGCCATCGCAGCGTCTCGGCCTGGGCGGCGATCTGCGCCAGGTGAACCGGGCGCGTGAACGGACGCAGGCTCAGCGGAACACCCGTCCGGCGATAAAGCCGACCACGGCGGCGGCCAGCACGGCCGGAAGCGGCTGGTCCTTTACGTAGCCGGACACGGTATCGGCCTGGCCGCGCATGGCGCACAACGCGCTCTCGGCGCGGCTCGCCGCATCCGCGAGCGCCGGCGTCACGCGCTCGTTCATCAGGGCTTCGACCTGCGCGCGGAGATGCGCGACCTGGTCAGTCGCGTCGTCGGCGTTCGACGAGGGAGACATGGGGCTTCCTTGCGCTTTGGGTTCAATAGCGCAGAGTTAGGCGCGCTGCCGCGCCATTTCGAGCCAGCGGTAATCACGCCATCGTGGGAAACGACGCCTAGCCGCAATCGCATCCGGGCGTCGGGCCCTTATCGCCGCGCACCAGATGATGGTCGATCCACTCCGCCACCAATCGCCGCGCCTCATCGACGGAGGATTCGGGGTGATGGATGCGATAGAGCGTGGTGCACGCCTGGAACGCGCCCAGATCGCACGTGCCATGCTGGCGCAGCTCGCGGTACGCTGTAACGACCGCGCGCTCGCAGCGGCGGGCGATGAGGCTGACGGCATCGTTACCCATCAGGGGCGCGCTCCTGTTGCGAACGGCTCGCAAGAACCCACACCTTACCGCGGCGCGGGGCGAGGCGGCAAGGCGGATTGCCCGGTTGCCGACCGGGGTCCAGATGAACTGCCGCAAGTACTGATTGGTTGAACTCCTCCCCCTACTTATCGCGTTTGGCAAATCACCTCTCCCGCTCGCGGGAGAGGTCGACTCGCGTAGCGAGCGGGTGAGGGTAGGTGCCGCGCCCGGCATCAGCTGCACGGCGTGCCCCCTCTCCCAACCTCTCCCCCCGCAAGGGCGGGTGGAGAGGGGAAGAATGAGCCCGCGGGCTCTCAGGCGGGCGCGTCGATGAAAATCGGCTCGAAGCCGCCGCCGTGTCGGCGGATCTGGCAGCATCGCCGGCCGCGGAAATGCGCTGGTACAACCATCCGGCCCTTCTCGGCCGCTTCCTCCAGGATCGCCCTTCGCGTCGTGGCGGCGGCAGGACGGTCGACACAGACGGCGGTCGAGACATCGGGCTGAAACACTTGCGCCGGGCTGTGAATCGCATCGCCGCAGAAGATCGCCCGAGAATCGCGGCGGTCGATGCGCAGGCCCATCTGCCCCGGCGTGTGTCCCGGAAGCGGCGTGAGCACCAACCCCGGCGCTAGTTCGGCGGCATCGTCCACCAGATCCACCAAGCCAGCCTCGACGATCGGGATCACGCTGTCCTCCAGCGAGGCGCGGTGCAACGCCGGGATGGTGCCGCCGGCGCGCTGGGCCATCCAGTCGGCCAATTCGCGGCGCCCGAACAGATGGCGGGCATTCGGGAACGTCGGAACCCAGCGCCCATCCGCCAGCCGGGTGTTCCAGCCGACGTGATCGACGTGCAGATGGGTGCAGAACACGGTATCGACCTGCTCGCGCTTGACCCCCGCCACATCCAGACGGCGCAGGAAGCCGGTCGCTCGCCGCTGGTGAAACTCCGGCAGGTCGGGGCGCCCCTTTGCCTCCCCGACACAGGAATCGACGAGGATCGTCCGCCCGTTCAGCCGTATCACGAATGACTGGATCGCGAACTTGAGCACGCTTGCCGCGAGGTCGAGGAACTCGGGTTCCAGCAGGTCGCGATGCGCCAGGAGCCCGGCCACGTCGAGTTCCGGCAGGAACCCGAGCAGGGGCAATCGGAAGTCATCGATATCGACGATGACATCGACGATGACATCACCGATGGCGAAGCGCATGACGCAAGTCTCCCTTGCCGGTCAGCCGCCGGAGGAATCGACGGTCACCAGCTTGTCGCCCGCCAGCGGCGTGGGCGTGCGGTTGGCGGGAAGGATCGCGCGATAAGCGACGTCGTAGGTCGCGGTGCGCTCGTAATCGGCGTCCAGGATGCCGTGCCGGTCCAGGAAATGGTTCATCTCCGCCGGGATGCGGACGCAGCCCTCGGAAGCCGGACGGCCGATGCGCTGGGCCAGGTAGGTCGGGTCGGTGGCGTGCATCAGCAACCGCATCTCTCCCGTCTCGCCAGTCCGCAGCCAACCCTTGGAGGCCGTCTGCCAGCCGAAATCCCACACCCGCATCCCCTTCACGCCGAGCCCGCGGATGTGGTTCTCGTTGTAGGTGCCCTGGGCCCGGTAATCGAGGATCGAGCTGTCATGGGTGAACACCCCGGTCGGCGTGATGTAGTAGCCGTGCCGGTTCGGCTGGCCGGTGGAGACGTGCGTCGTGCCGAGCACCTGCCAGGGCGCGTCGGGCTGCGCCAGCACCAGCGATATTTGCTGCACATGCGGATTTCGGTCCACCACCACGAGGATTTGCGCGCGGTCGACCGTGTCGTGGTGCGCCGCCAGCATGGCTTGGGCGAGGCCGATGAGGCGGCTCTCGCTGGCCGGAGTCTGGTGGACAAGGGGGTGAACCTCGTGCGCGAGCGCCGCACGCAGGCGTCCCGCCTCCGCCTCCGCCGCCTCCGGCGAAAGGACCGGCGGCGGTGGGACGAACGGCACCGAGATCGCGTCGATCGTGGACGTCAGCGCGATCGTCGACGGCCCGGGCGATCGCGTGGCCTGGCTCCGAGGGGCGGATGTCGGAGCCGTGGCGCATCCTGCGCAACCAAGAAGGAGAACCAGCAGGGCAACCGGGACAGCACGCATCCCCGGAGCCTACCGCAGAAAGAACACCACGGTCATCGCCGTGTTCACCATCGTGATCCCGATCCGAATGTGGCTCGGGTTCAGCCGCCGCCCCAGCCGCGCGCCGCCGTAGCCGCCGGCCACCCCGCCCGCCAGCATCACCAGCGCGGGCGTCCACCACACCGTGCCGGCGATGATGAAGCACACGACGGCGATCGTGTTGGTCGCCCCGACCAAGAGCGTCTTGGCGGCGTTCATCGAATGGATGTCGCGGACCCCGAACAGGCTCCAGACCGCCATCATCATCAGCCCGACCGCGCCACCGAAATAGCCGCCGTAGATCGACAGCACGAATTGCGCGACCCGCAACGCCGCCGGGCCGATTTGCACGACCCGCCGCAAGGCGTCGCCCGCCTGCCGCCCGAAGGCGAAGGCCAGGGTGCCGAGCAGCAGCAGCCAGGGGACCACCGCATCGAACGTGTGAACCGGGGTGAACAGCAGCAGCAGCGCGCCTACCAGTCCGCCCGCCAGGCTGACCGGCAGGAGCGCCTTGACGGACAATCCCTCGGTCGCGCTGAACTCGTCGCGGTACGCCCAGGCACTCGCGAAGCTGCCGGGAAACAGGGCGACGGTGCTCGAGACGTTGGCGTTGATCGACGGCACCCCGGAAAACACCAGCGCCGGAAACGTGACGAACGAGCCGCCTCCGGCCATTGCGTTCATCGCCCCGGCGATGAAGCCGGCACCGGCGAGCAGCGGGTAGGGGCTCAGCGCGCGGCGACCGCTTGCGCGAGCGCGGTTCCGACATCGGCGGTGCTCGCCTGCCCGCCCATGTCACGGGTACGCGGCCCACCTTCGCGCAGCAGCCGCTCGATCGCGCCGACGATCGCCTGGCCGGCTTCCTGCTCGCCCAGATGCTCCAGCATCAGACCCGCCGACCAGATCTGGCCGATCGGATTGCAGATATGGCGTCCGGCGATGTCGGGGGCGGAACCGTGCACCGGCTCGAACATCGACGGGTGGGCGCGTTCAGGGTTGATGTTGGCCGACGGCGCGATCCCGATGGAGCCGGCGACCGCCGGGCCGAGGTCGCTGAGGATGTCACCGAACAGGTTGGAGCCGACCACGACATCGAACCAGTCCGGGTGCTGGACGAAGTGGGCACAGAGGATGTCGATGTGGAACTGGTCGGTGCGGATGTCGGGGTAGGACTTGCCCATCAGGGCGAAACGCTCGTCCCAGTACGGCATGGTGAAGGTAATGCCGTTCGACTTGGTGGCCGATGTCAGGTGTTTCTTTGGGCGCGTGCGCGCGAGTTCGAAGGCGTAGCGCAGCACGCGGTCGGTGCCGAAGCGGGTGAGCACGGATTGCTGGCTGACGAACTCCCGCTCGGTGCCCTCGAACATGCGTCCGCCGACCGAGGAGTATTCGCCCTCGGTGTTCTCGCGCACCACGTAGAAGTCGATGTCGGATTCGGTGCGATCGGCGAGCGGCGTGCGCACGCCCGGCATCAGCCGGCAGGGGCGAAGATTCACATACTGATCGAAGCCACGCCTGATCGGAATGAGCAGGCCCCACAAGGAGATATGGTCGGGCACGCCGGGCCAGCCGACCGCGCCGAGCAGGATGGAGTCGGCTTCGGCCAACCGCTCCATGCCGTCGGCGGGCATCATCGCGCCGGTCTTCTTGTAGGTCTCGCACGACCAGTCGTAGTGGCGCAGATCAAGCTCGAAGCCGAACCGGCGCGCGGCGGCATCGAGCACCTTGAGCGATTCCGGCACCGTCTCCTTGCCGATCCCGTCGCCCGGGATCACCGCGATCCGATACCGCTGCGCCATGTCAGACACTCCCGATTCTCAAGGGGGCGCACGATCGGAGTCGGGGCGGGCCGCGTCAACCGAAGCGCTCCCGTTTTCCGTGTTCAGCACGATCCACAGCGTCATGTCCCAGGCATTGTGGATACCAAGCAGCAACAGTGCCACGAGTACGACGGCCAGCATGTCGAGACTGAGATCCGGCAGCATCGGCAGGATGACGCCGGTCGCGATCAGCGCGAGATAGATCGCTATCGGTATCACGACGTAGCAACATCGATCCTCCAGGTCGATCGTCCGGGTGATGCCGCGACGGCGCAGGTTCAGCACGGCGCGGCAGGTAAAGCCGATGCCGACGGCGCCGATGACCGCCAGCGGGGCGCCAAGCGAGGCGCCGCTCAGCGAGGGCGCCATGCTCGCGAGGCAGCTGATCAGGATGACGCTGAAGTGCACCACCGTCGGGGTCAGGAAGGCCCGCAGGGGAACCTCCCGCTCGGCATTGAAATAGCTCGCGCCGACCGAGGCGGCGACGAACATGAGCCCGATCAGCGTGGCGGATGCCGTCGCGATCAGGATATAGAAATCGTGCCAGTCGCGGAGCTGGTTGACCATGACGGTGCCCCATAGCCAAGGACAGAACGATGAGCAAAGCCCCGAAATCCGCGCTGAGCCAGTGGGACCGCGACGCGGCGCTGGCGACCGCGCGCATCCTGCTCGAGATCAAGGCGGTCAACTTCCGCCCCGAGGAGCCCTACACGTTCACCTCCGGCTGGAAGTCGCCGGTCTACATTGACTGCCGCCGCATCATCTATTTCCCCCGCGCGCGCGCCAAGATCTGCGAACTCGGCGTCGAGAAGATCAACCGGGAGGTGGGGTTCGAAACCATCGAGGCGGTGGCGGGCGGAGAGACCGCCGGCATCCCGTTCGCCGCCTGGATCGCGGACCGGATGCTCGCGCCGATGGCGTATGTCCGTAAGAAACCCAAGGGGTTCGGGCAGAACGCGCTGATCGAGGGCGACGTGCCGGTGGGCAAGCGGACCCTGCTGGTCGAGGACTTGACCACCGATGGGCAGTCGAAGGTGCGCTTCGCCAAGGCGCTGCGCGACGCCGGGGCGATCTGCGATCATACGTTCGTCGTGTTCTTCTACGGTGTCTTCCCCGGCGGCTTCGAGACGCTCGATCGCATGGGCATCACTTTGCATCACTTATGCACGTGGTGGGACGTGCTCGACGCCTGCCGCGACCGGCCATATTTCTCGGAATCCGCGCTGGCCGAGGTGCGGCGGTTCCTCGAGAACCCGGTCGCCTGGTCGGCGGCGCATGGCGGGATCGGCAGCGCCGAGGAGGCCGCGGCGAACCGCGCCGCCGCCGAGGCCTGATGGAACCTTTCGTCGCGGGTGCCGTTCCTTCCCCATGCCCGCCCTTGGGCGATCGGGGAGCAACCATATGTACCATCATGTCAAGAAGCTCATGTACACCGTCAAGGTCGGCGATCCGGAGCCGCGCTTTGGCAAGATGCTGCTTGAGCAGTTCGGGGGCGCCAACGGCGAACTCGCCGCCGCCATGCAGTATTCCGTGCAAGGGATCAATTGCGACGATCCGGCGCTGAAGGACATGCTGATGGATATCGGCACCGAGGAACTGAGCCATCTGGAGATCATTGGCACGTTGGCGCGGATGCATCTGAAGCCGACCAAGACGGACCGCGAGGCGGCGGACGCCGATCCGTTGGTCGCCATCGCCGGCGGCGGCGGGGTCAACCTCTACAACTCGGCGGGCAGCGCCTGGACCGCCGACTACCTCAAGATCACCGGCGAGATGGACGTCGATCTTCGCAGCAACATCGCCGCCGAGGCGCGGGCCAAGATCGTCTACGAGCGGCTAATTGATTTCTGTGACGATTCCGGGAGCAAGGACGCGCTGCAATTCCTGATGACGCGCGAGATCACCCATATGAAAGCGTTCATGCTGGCGCTCGACGGGATGGGCAAGCCGCCGCTGAAGATCGGCGAGATCGCGCCGACGCCGGGGTTGGTGGATCAGTTCTTCAACGATTCGACCGGCGAGGGCGAGAACGGCGCGGTCGATACCAAAGGCCCGTGGAAGGACAAGGGCGCGTTCAAGATGGTCGACAATCCCGCCTTCCATCCCGAGAAGATGGAGGTGGACGGCGAGAAGGGCGGGAAGCGCGCCGCGCGCTGACAGGCCGCGGAAAAGCCCCCGCGCTCGGTAAATCCCGTCATGCCCGCGCTTGTCGCTTGTATCCACGCCTTTTTTTCTTGCAAGTTCATTGGAATGAAAGGCGTGGATGGTCGGCCTTCGCCAACCATGACGGAGAATGGGAGGAATGGAGCGTCGCGATGGCGGACATGGAGATTCGCGCGGCGTTGGATCGCCACTGGGC
>JBAWFF010000424.1:0-6374 GCA_049591635.1 Acetobacteraceae bacterium | reverse complement strand
GCCCAGTGGCGCTCGGCCTCCGGGCGCGACAGCGGGCAGACGCTGACCAGCCACGCCGCGCCGGATCGGCGCGCCACCAACAAATCGCGGCCGACGGGGGAGACTGACAGCGCGGCGGCGAAGGCGGCATCGAGAGCGCTCCCCCCCCCCGAATGGAGCGTCCCATCGGAGAGACTCAGCCCGTCGCGTTCATCGACGATCGCGCGCGCGGCGCCGTTGGCGTGGATCACCCGCCCACGCCCGTCGATGACGAACACGCCGGCCGGAAGCTGCTCGATCAACGTCCCTGTCCATGCGGGCACTTGTCCCGTGAGTGAATTGCGAAGCCGAAGCGCACGCTCGATATGCGGCAGGTGCGCTTGCATCCGCCGCGCCTCCGCTTCGGAGAAGCGGCGGGCATGGGGCGGCCGATAGAAGCCGAGGATTGGCGGCGGCGCGGACGGCGCCGCCGGATCGACGATGGGCGAGGAAAGCACGTCGGCGATCGCGTGCCGTCGCAGGAAATCGTTGAAGAACTCCGAATGGCGGAAACTGGCCTCCGCCATCAGGTCCTCGACACGCAATGCACGCCCGGCGAGTTCGCGTTCCCGCCCGATGCTGCTGCGAACCAGGATGTCCTTCGCGTGGTAGTACGCGAGGTATTCGTCCAGCAGCGCCGGAATGATGTTTCTCTGCGCGAGCAATTCCGGTGCGCCCGGAACCGGCTTGAAGAACAGGGCGGCGGATGCGCCCAGGCCCTCGGCCATCCGCGCGAGCACGTCGTTCCACGCCTCGGGCGTCCCGATTGTTTCGTAGATCAGCCCGATGACTTCGCGCACGAGCGTCCCAATACGGCTCTGTACCTATGCTATCGTATCACAGTAACAATACAATCACTATTATGCCCGTCCCCGAGCTGATCCTCGGAAGAGGTTCCCCGGAAATGACTGCCGCCGCGGCGACCTGAGCCGGCGGACCCTTCAATCCGTCTCGATCGGCATCGTCGCGATGCTGGTCCAGGCAATCGGTGCGCCGCATGTCTCGGCCGCCTGGGCCGCCGGCAGCGACGCGTCCCAATGCACCGCGAGGAACCGCCGTCCCGTCACCCCGGAAGCCTCGTCGGAGATCAGATACAGCAGCGGCGCCACCATCGCCTCGGGACGAATCAGCCGGGTGCGATCGGCGACCTCGCCCTCGCCGATGATGCGCGTGTCGGTCATGCCGCCGGGCACCAGCACGTTCACCGTGACCCCGGTCCCAGCGAGATCGGCCGCCATCACCGCCGCCGCCGCCTCGGCCGCCGCCTTGCTCGCGCCGTACAGAGCGTAGCCGGCGCGGATCATGCTGCCGAGGCTGGTGGTGACGGTGACGATCCGTCCCTTGCCGGCGCGCATCATCGCCGGCGCCACCGCGCGCGCCATCATCAGCGGCGCGGTGGCGTTGACCGCGACGAAGCGCGCCCACTGCTCGGGCGTGACCTCCCAAAAGCGGATCGGGTTGCGGCGCTGATCGGAGCGTACCGAGGCTTGACCCACCCCGGCATTGTTCACCAGCACGTCGATCCGGCCGAGCGCGTGCTCCGCCGCGTTCACGGCGGCCGCGCAGGCGCCTGACTCGCCAAGGTCGGCGCGAACCGGTACGAACCGTCCGGCAAGTCCACGCGCCGCGCCCGCCAACTCATCGAGCCAGCCGGCCTCGCGATCGACCCCGGCCACGTCCAGGCCCTCGCGCAACAGGCCGAGCGCCATCGCCCGCCCGATGCCGCTTCCTGCCCCAGTCACGATCGCCGTCTGTCGCCCGCTCATCGCCGCCTCCTCCGTCGCCGCCGCCAACTTGGCCAGCGGCGCCAGCGAGGCGCAAGCCTCGCTACAGGATGAACCGGCTCAGGTCGCCCTTGCGTGCCAGCGGCGCCACCTTCTCGTTCACGTAGGCGGCGTCCACGACGATGGTTTCTCCCGCACGGTCGGTGGCGGTGAAGCTGATATCCTCCAGCAGCCGCTCCAGAACCGTATGCAGACGGCGCGCGCCGATATTTTCCACCCGGTCGTTGATGTCGGCCGCGAGGTCGGCGAGCGCGTCCACCGCGTCATCGGAGAAGCTGAGCGTCACGTCCTCGGTGCCCATCAGCGCGGCGTATTGCTTGACCAGCGAGTGCTCGGGCTCGGTGAGGATGCGTCGCAGGTCGTCGCGCGACAGCGAGGCCAACTCGACGCGGATCGGCAGCCGTCCCTGCAACTCCGGCAGCAGGTCGGCGGGCTTGGCGAGGTGGAATGCGCCGGAGGCGATGAACAGCACATGATCGGTCTTCACCGGCCCGTACTTGGTGTTGACCGTGGTGCCCTCGATCAGCGGCAGCAGATCGCGCTGCACGCCCTCGCGCGAGACGTCGCCGCCACGGATCCCGTTTTCACTCGAGCGCGCGATCTTGTCGATCTCGTCGAGGAAGACGATGCCATTGTTCTCGGCGTGCGCGACCGCCTCCTTGGCGAGCCGCTCGTTGTCGAGCAGCTTGTCGGCTTCCTCGCGCTCCAGCGCGGCGCGCGCGGCGCGTCCGGTCATCTTGCGCAGCTGCTGGGGCTTGCCGAACATGCCCTTCATCATCTCGCCGATGTTGATGACCTGTCCGGGCGGCATTCCCGGCATGTCGAATTGCCCGATCGGCAGGTTCGGCGCCTCGGCGACCGAGACCTCGATCTCCTTGTCGTCGAACTCGCCGTTGCGCAGCATCCGGCGGAACTTGGAGCGGGTGTCCGCCGCCGCGCCCTCGCCGACCAGCGCGGTGATCAGGCGTTCCTCGGCGGCGAGTTCGGCCTTCGCTTGCACGTCCTTGCGCGAGGTCTCGCGCAGCATGGCGATGCTGGCCTCGACGAGGTCGCGCACGATGCTCTCGACGTCGCGCCCGACATAGCCGACTTCGGTGAACTTGGTCGCCTCGACCTTGAGGAACGGCGCCTGCGCGAGCTTCGCTAGCCGGCGCGCGATCTCGGTCTTGCCGACGCCGGTGGGACCGATCATCAGGATGTTCTTCGGCACCACCTCCTCGCGCATCTCCTCGGGGAGTTGCTGGCGGCGCCAGCGGTTGCGCAGCGCCACCGCGACGGCGCGCTTGGCGTCGCCCTGGCCGACGATGAAGCGATCGAGTTCGGAGACGATCTCGCGCGGCGAATAGGTTGGTGCTTCCATCTCTACAGTGTCTCGATGATGACGTTCTCGTTGGTGTAGACGCAGATATCGGCGGCGATCTTCATCGCCCGGCGGGCGATGTCCTCGGCCGAAAGTCCATCGACGGTCAGCAGCGCCCGCGCGGCGGCGAGCGCGTAGTTGCCGCCCGAGCCGATGCCGATCACCCCGTCGTCGGGTTCGAGCACGTCGCCATTGCCGGTCAGCGTGAAGCTGCGGTCGCGGTCGGCGACCGCCATCATGGCTTCCAGCCGACGCAAGTAGCGATCGGTCCGCCAATCCTTCGCCAGCTCGACGCAGGCGCGTTCGAGCTGGTTGGGGTACCGCTCCAGCTTGGCCTCCAGCCGCTCTAGCAACGTGAAGGCGTCGGCGGTGGCGCCGGCGAAGCCCGACAGGATGGTATCGCCGGGGCCGATCCGGCGCACCTTGCGGGCATTGCCCTTGATGACGGTCTGGCCAAGGCTGACCTGGCCGTCTCCGGCCATGGCCACATGCCCGTCCCGGCGGACGCACAGGATCGTCGTCCCGTGCCAGCCCACGGGGTCGGGTAATGCGTATGGTTGTGTCTGCATGGCCGTGCAAATGGTTCGCCGACGAGGTCTCGGCAAGGGATCGGACTTGACGCGGCGCGGCGTCAGGGCGTCAGAGGGACGGCGACCGTAACGAGGCAGGAGGCGAGTCCGCCGGTGCCGAGGGAGAACGCATAAATGGCCAACACCCCGGCGGCGGAGTTCGCCGCGCGCATCGACCGGCTGCCAGCCAGCCGCACCATCTGGCGGCTCATCACCCTGATCTCGCTCGGCGGCTGCTTCGAGTTCTACGACCTGTTCCTCACTGCCTACGTGGTGCCGGGGATGGCCAAGGACGGGATGTTCAGCGATGCCTCGCTCGGGCCGTTCTCCGCGCTGAAGGCGATCCACTCGCCGGGCGCCGGCACCTTCGTGTTCGCGCTGTTCGCCGGTCTGTTCGTGGGCACCGTCGCGTTCGCCTGGGTCGCTGATCATTACGGACGGCGGGTGATCTTCACCTATTCGCTGCTTTGGTATTCGGTTTTCACGCTGATCATGGCAGCCATGCCGACCGGATTCTGGATCGACATCTTCCGCTTCATCGCCGGCATCGGCATCGGGGTGGAGCTAGTGACGATCGATACCTACGTCTCCGAGCTGATCCCCGCGCGTGCCCGGGGGCGTGGCTTCGCCTGGAGCCAGTTCATCACATTCTGCACGGTCCCGATCGTCGCCTTGATCGCCTCGCCCTGGTTGCTCGGGCCGCAGAACTGGCGCTGGGTCATGGTGATCGGCGCCGTCGGCGCGATCTTCGTATGGTGGATACGCCAGAGCCTGCCCGAAAGTCCCCGGTGGCTTGCGCGTCAAGGGAGGCTGGCGGAAGCCGAGACGGTCTTGAGCCGCATCGAGGCCCAGGTCGTCGCGGAGACGGGCGCGCCCCTGCCGCCGCCTGGCGAGGCGATCCTGGAAGTCGGCAAGGCCGACTACGCCGAAGTGTTCCAGCCGCCCTACGGCGGGCGGACCGCCGTACTGTCGATCTTCAACTTCTTCCAGACCTTCGGCTATTACGGCTTCGCCGCGTGGGTTCCGACCCTCCTGATCGCCCAGGGCATCACCGTGACCCACAGCCTGGAATGGGCGTTCATCATCGCCGTCGCCAATCCCGTCGCTCCGCTGCTCGGGCTGCTCGTCGCCGACCGGATGGAGCGGAAATGGCAGATCGTCTGCGCCGCGATCGGGATCGCGGTGTTCGGGCTGCTGTTCTCCCGTCAGACGATGGTCGGGCCGCTGATCGTCCTGGGCGTGCTGATCACGCTGTCGAACAACTGGATGTCCTATGCGTTCCACAACTACCAGGCCGAGCTGTTCCCGACCCGCATCCGCGCCCGCGCCGTCGGCTTTTCCTACTCGTGGAGCCGGCTGTCGGCGGCGATCTCGGGCCTGGCGATCGCGACCTTCCTAGGGTTGGGCGGCGGCAACAACACCACGGCGGTGTTCGCGTTCATCGCCGTGTGCATGCTGATCGTTATCCTCGTCATCGCCATCTTCGGCGTCCGCACCCGCAACCTCGCGCTCGAGGCGATCTCGCATTAGGGGAATGTAGGGCGGTGGCCGGCGGTTTACCGCTCCTTCACCGCATGGTTGTAGCCTCCCCGCCTGAACTCCATATCGGAATCCGGACGGATGGCTTATGCCTTCGATACGTTGGGATACGCCAAGCGGCTGCGAGGTGCCGGCATGCCGGCCGAGCAGGCCGAGGGCCATGCCGAGGCGGCGAGGGAGTTTATCATGGCGGAGCTGGTGACCCGCAGCGACCTTGAAGTGTCCGAGCGGGCGACCCGCACCGCCTTGGAGACGGCGCGCCGTGAATTGGAGAACGCCATCGCTGGTGTCCGTCACGACCTGGAGAACGCCATCGCTGGTGTCCGTCACGACCTGGAGCACGCCATCGCCAGCCTCCGCCGCGACCTGGAGGGCGCGATCGAGCGCCAGACCCTGCGAATGACCGTGCGCCTCGGCGGCATGATCGCCATCGCGGTCGCCATCCTGGCCGGCATCGTCAAGCTGTAGGGATCGCCGGAGCGCGACCTCGCGCCGGCGACGATCCCGCGCTAGAGGGGGCGTCCACGCATGCGGGAGGACGCCAATGGCGCTGAAAGTCGCGGTCCAGATGGACCCGATCGAGAGCATCAACATCGACGCGGACTCCACCTTTGCGTTGATGCTGGAGGCCCAGGCGCGCGGGCACGCGGTGTGGCACTATGAGGTCCGCAACATGTCGCTGCGCGAAGGCGCGGCGCGGCATGGCGGGCGGCGGGTCGAACGTCTGACGGCGCTCGCCCGACCGGTGACGGTACAACGCGTACAGGGCAGCCACTGGAGCTTCGGAGAGGCGTCGCGGGTCGATCTCGGCACGTTCGACGTGGTGCTGATGCGCCAGGACCCGCCCTTCGACATGGCCTATATCACCGCGACCCACATGCTGGAGCACATCCAGCCGGACACGGTGGTGGTGAACGATCCGGCTTCGGTCCGCAACGCGCCCGAGAAGATACTGGTGACGCGGTTCCCCGAGTTGATGCCGCCGACGATGATCACCTGGGATCTCGAGGCGATCCGTGCCTTCCGCGCCGAGCACCGCGAGATCATTGTCAAGCCACTGTTCGGCAACGCAGGTGCCGGCGTGTTCCGCATCAAGCCCGACGA
>JBAWFF010000423.1:0-2397 GCA_049591635.1 Acetobacteraceae bacterium | reverse complement strand
GTTCGGGATCGCGCAGCCGCACGGCCTGTCGCGGCTGGCGGCATTGGCGGCCCTGATCGCCGTCGGGCTGCTGGCTTATGGCGTCGCCGGTCAGGCGCTGGGCGCCTTTGACCTGCGCCAGATGTCGCGGGTGCTGCGCCGTCCGGCCTTGCCCCGAACGGGCCGATCGGCCATCACTCCGCCGCTCCCCTGAAAGCCGCCCATGCCCCGCATCCTCTCCGGCGTCCAGCCCTCCGGCATCGCCCATCTCGGCAACTATCTCGGCGCGTTTCGCAACTGGGTCGCGCTCCAGGACAGCTACGAGTGCCTGTGGTGCGTCGTGGACCTGCACGCCATCACGGATTGGCAGGAGCCGGCGATGCTCGCCCGCCAGACGCGGGAGATGGCGGCCGTACTGCTTGCCTGCGGCATCGACCCCGAGCGGCACGTTCTGTTCCTGCAATCGCAGGTACACGCGCATGTCCGGCTTGCCTGGATATGCAACTGCGTCGCCCGCATCGGCTGGCTGAACCGGATGACGCAGTTCAAGGAGAAGGCGGGCAAGGACCGCGAGAATGCCTCGGCGGGGCTCTATGTGTATCCCAACCTGATGGCCGCCGACATTCTGACGTACCATGCGACGCATGTGCCGGTCGGCGAGGACCAGCGCCAGCACCTCGAACTCGCCAACGACATTGCGCAGAAGTTCAATCACGACTACAACTCGGCGTTCTTCCCGCCGATCAACCCGCTTATCCTGGGGCCGGCGCCGCGGGTGATGAGCCTGCGCGACGGCACGAGGAAAATGTCGAAGACCGACCCGTCCGATCAGAGCCGTATCAATCTCAACGATAGCGCGGACGCGATCGCGCTGAAGATACGCCGCGCCAAGACCGATCCCGAACCGTTGCCGGCGGAGCCGCACGGGCTGGAGAAGCGGCCCGAGGCGCGTAATCTCGTGGGCATCTATGCCGCGCTCGCGGGCACCGATCAGGCGGGCGTGCTGCGCGAACACGCCGGCAAGGGGTTCGGCGCCTTCAAGGAGGCGCTGACCGAGTTGCTGGTCGCGACGCTCGCCCCGATCGCGCGCGAAACCGACCGCCTGCTCGCCGATCCCGCGCAGATCGATAGGATCCTGCGCGACGGCGCCGCCCGCGCCGCCGCGATCGCCGATCCGATCGTCGCCGAGGCGGAGCGGCTGGTCGGGTTCCTTACGCCTTGATCGTCTGGAGCACCTCGAAGCCCTCGAACTCCGGGTGCCCCAGATAGAGCGGTTTGTTCTGCCCGGCGTTGCGATGCGCCGCCCGGAAAGCCTCCGATTGCGTCCATGCCTCGAAATCAGCGTGCGAGCGCCAGATCGTGTGCGAGGCGTAGAGCACGTGGTCCTCACTCGCCGGACCGCGGACGAGGTGGAACTCGACGAAGCCCGGAACCCCGCGCAGATGCGTGTCGCGGCCGGTCCAGACCTGCTCGAAATCCGCCTCCGAGCCGGGCTGGACCTTGAAGCGGTTCATGGCGATGAACATCGTGACTCCCTTTCCAGACCGAGGCGCCCATGGCCGGCCATTCGCAGTTCAAGAACATCATGCACCGCAAGGGCGCGCAGGATGCAAGGCGCGCCCGCCAGTTCGCCCGGATGATCCGCGAGATCACCGTCGCCGCGCGCCACGGCCTGCCCGACCCGGCCTCCAACCCGAGGCTGCGCGCGGCGGTGGTGACGGCGCGGCAGGCCAATATGCCGAAGGACACGGTCGAACGCGCGATCAAGAAGGCGAGCGGGGCCGGCGGGGCCGAGGAGTATGTGGAGGTTCGCTATGAAGGGTATGGACCCGCCGGCGTCGCGATCATCGTCGAGGCGCTGACCGACAACCGAAATCGGACGGCATCGGACGTCCGCTCGGCCTTCTCCAAGCACGGCGGCGCGCTGGGGGAGACCAACGCTGTCAGCTTCCTGTTCGCCCGCCTCGGCGCGATCCGCTATCCGGCTACCGCCGCGACGCCGGACGCGATGCTTGAGGCCGCGATCGAAGCCGGGGCGGAGAACGCCGAAAGCGACGCGGATGGCCATGAGGTCACCTGCGCTGTCGACGATCTGTTCGCCGTGCGCGATGCGCTGGAAGCGCGCTTTGGCGAGCCGGAGAGCGCGCGACTCGATTGGCGTCCCACGACCGTCGTCACACTGGATGAGGACCGCGCGGGGGCGGTCCTGCGCCTGATCGACGCGCTCGACGAGAACGACGACGTGCAGAACGTCTATGCGAATTTCGACATTCCCGAGGAGGTGATGCGGAGTCTGTCGGCTCAGGCTTCCTCGTAGCCGGCGATGAACGGCGCGAGCCGCGCCAGCGCCGTGTCCAACTGCTCCGGACTACGCGCGTAGCAGAGGCGGATGTGGTGGTCCGCGCCGCCGCCGAAGGC
>JBAWFF010000422.1:0-6882 GCA_049591635.1 Acetobacteraceae bacterium | reverse complement strand
GGCCGATGCCGAGGGCCATGATCCGCAGGCATTGCCGGCGGAGTTGGCGCGGCGCGAGGCGCTGAAGGCCAAGCTCGATGCGGCCTGCCAGCGGCTGGAGGCCGAAGCGCAGGCGGCAGCCGCGGCTGCCCGCCCGGGCCATGACGCGAAGCACCACGAATACCGGCAAGCCTACAATGCACAGGCGGTGGTCCGCGCCGACGGCTCGCAGCTGATCCTGGCGACCAACCTGGTGGCGACCACCGCCGCGCGCCGAGCTTTGCCGCCACCATTCTGGCGATGCAAACCACCGTTGGCCTGCCCACGACGGTGCTGGCCGATACCGGCTTCGCCAGCGACCCGGCGGTGGTCGGGTTGCAAGCCATGGCATCGAGCCGCTGGTGGCGATCGGGCGGACCCAGCCGCATCGGCCCTACGACTTCCGGCCGCCGCCGATGCCAAGGACACCGCGGCCGATCAAGCAACCTTGGCGCCTTGCGATGAAAGCCAAGCTGGAGACCGAAGATGCCAAGAACCGCTACAAGAAACCCAAGCAGACCGTCGAACCGGTGTTCGGTATCATCAAGAGCGCGATGGGCTTCGTCCGCTTTCACCTACGCGGCATCGAGAACGTCGCCGCCGAGTGGACCCTGACCGCGCTCGCCTACAACTGTCGGCGGATCGTCCGCCTGCAAGCGGCCTAACCGCCCGCAAGCATCGCTCACCCCCCATCCCGCAACCCTCAAACCCGACAGGCTGCTAGCTAGGAGCTGAACCGGGCGCGGTAGTCCTGTGGCGTGACCGCGAGCAGGCGCAGGAAGCCGCGGCGCATCGTTTCCTCCGAGCCGAAGCCGCAACGCCGCGAGATTCGCTTGACCGGCAGGCGTGACTCCGACAGCAGCCGCCGCGCCGCTTCCACCCGCAACCGCTCCACCGCCCGGCCCGGCGTCAGCCCGGTCGCCGCCGCATAGTGGCGGCTGAAGCTGCGCTCGCTCATCCCGGCCTGGCTGGCCAGCATCGGTAGCGAGATGTCGTCGGCCAGATGCGCGGTGATCCAGTCATGGAGCGCACCGAACTTATCCTCCGCCGCTTGCAGCGATAGGGCGGCGCTGAACTGCGCTTGGCCGCCCGGACGCTTGAGGAACACTACCAAGTAGCGAGCCACCGCCAGCGCCGCGGTACGGCCCAAATCCTGTTCCACGAGCGCCAACGCGAGATCGATGCCGGCCGTCACCCCCGCCGAGGTCCACACCGGGCCGTCGCGCACGAAGATCGGATCAGGCTCGACACGCACGGCGGGAAAGCGCCGGGCAAGCTCGGCGCAGCTTGACCAATGGGTTGTCGCCCGCCTGCCATCCAGCACGCCCGAGGCGGCCAGCAGGAACGCCCCGGTGCAGACGGAGGCGACGCGGCGTGCCCGCCCGGCCCGCTCGCGCACCCAATCGAGCAGCGCCGGGTCCGCGATCGCCGGCTCGACGCCCGGGCCGCCGGCAATCAGCAGGGTGTCCAATGCCGCTTCGACCGGCGGGAGCTGCGCCGTCGCGAGCGTCAGGCCCGCCGAGGCGGTAACGCCTTGCCCGCCCCGCGCCACGACCAGCGGCGCATAGGGCGGCACTCCGCCCGCGTCGGCGAGCAGATCGTTGGCGGTTGCGAACACCTGAAGCGGCCCGGTGACGTCGAGCAGCTGCACCGACGGGAAGGCGAGCAGTTCGATGACGCGCGACGCGTTTGGCGGAAAGCGAGGGGACTTTGGCATTTCCGCCAGAGCGTGCCCGAGTAGGAGTCGTCTTGTCCACCCCTGGACGCGCCCCGGAGAAACCCTGTGATCGCGCACGACACCCACCTGCAAATCGGCTCCCTGCTGTTCGAGGGAGTCGATCAGATCGATCTGACCGGACCGTTCGAGGTGCTGTCGCGCATCCCGAACGCGACCTATCGCATCTACGCCAAGACGACCGACCCCGTTCGCGATCTGAAGGGATTGCGGCTGACCCCGGATGCGGCCCTGGCCGATGCCCCACAACTCGATGTGCTGCATGTGCCGGGCGGCTTCGGCCAGGAAGCCCTGATGGCGGACGCGGCGGTGCTCGGCTGGATCAGCCGGCAGGCGGCGGGCGCGCACAGCGTGTTCTCCGTCTGCACCGGCGCCCTGCTCTGTGGCGCGGCCGGCCTGCTCCGCGGACGCCGGGCGACCACGCACTGGGCTTCGTTTCACCTGCTGGCGTTCTTCGGGGCGATTCCCGTCAACGAACGGGTGGTCACGGACGGGAACTGGGTCTTTGCCGCCGGCGTCACCGCCGGGATCGACGGCGCGCTGCGTCTCGCGGCCGAGTTGCGCGGCGACGACGCCGCGCGGGCCATCCAGCTTCACATGGTGTACGCGCCGGAGCCACCCTTCGACAGCGGCACGCCCGAGACCGCCCCGGCGGCGATACTGGCGCAGGCGCGCCGATCCGTGGCGGACATCACGGCACGGCGGGAAGCAACCGCCCGACGCGTGGCCGAGGACCTCGGCATCGCGGTTCCCGCTTTCACTTCAATTGAATAGGACACGTACCATGAATCTGACCCATATCGACGCGTTCACCGCCGCGATGCGGCGCAAGGATCTGGAGGCCATGCTGACGCACATGGTCGACGACATCATCCTCAAGACGCCGCTCGTCGCTGAACCGATTAGGGGCAAGGCAGCGGTCAGGCCGGTCGTGAAGGCGCTTCTCGGTGTCGTCGACGCCTTCGATTTCCACGAAGTCATGCAAGGCCCCGAGCATGTTTCGTCATTCTTCCGGGTTACCGTCGGGGCGAACGCGCTGGACGGCATGGACTATTGGCGCCTCGGCGATGCCGGCCTGATCCAGGAGATGACCGTCCTGTGGCGCCCCCTTCCGGCCATCGAGGCGGTGCGGAGCACGTTGGATCACGCTGACCGATAAGGCCCGCAACTCGGCTTCTCGCTCTGCAACACCTCTGTCCGCCGCATCTGGACCTCCTCCCGGAAGCCCATCCTCACCGGCCAGATCGCGTGCTACCTACGGCCCCGCAAGGGTATCGCATATGGCTGAAGGACGCGCGGTTCCCCTTTCCACCCGCGCTTGCGGGGGAGAGGGTTGGGTGAAGGGGACCAGGAACACCGCGGTTTCCCTCGATTCGGCCCCGCGCCACCCTCACCCGCCGCGCAGGCGCGCGGCGACCTCTCCCGGAAGCGGGAGAGGCGACTTCGCCAGAAAAGCTGGATCAGCTGGTTGCCAAGGGTACTCTGATGGAGGTGGCGCGCGATGCAGACGAAGACGAGCCGGATTCTAACTGAAGTCCACGAGGCCGCGCGGGATCTCCGCGACGCTGGGGCAATCGACACGCTAACCATGCGGCGCTTCGATGTTCTGTGCTTGTCTCCCGTGCGCCATTACTCGGCCGCCGAGATTCGGCGTATTCGCAAGGAAGCCAACGTAAGCCAGGCTGTCTTTGCCGCGGTTCTGAACGTGGGCAAGGCGACCGTCGCCGCCTGGGAGCAGGGCGGTAAGGAGCCCTCCGGCCCCGCGCTCAAGCTTCTCGATCTCGTCGAACGAAAGGGACTTTCCGCCTTGGGTTGAGTGACGATTCCCAAGGCTCGCTGCAACTCGGCAACCGTCTCCTTTGCCGCCGCCGCCCGGGGCGTGATACTTCGCCGCGCATGGGCTATTGGGGCAAGATCATCGGCGGCGCCGCCGGGCTGCTCATGGGCGGCCCGGCGGGCGCGGTGTTCGGCGCCGCGCTGGGCCATGCCGCGGACAGCGGGGCGATGCCGAACATGCACCTGCCGTTCGGCGGCGGGGCGAACGGCGTGTTCAGCCCGGCACGGATCGCGGCGCGGCTCGGGCGCAAGGATCAGGTCTTCGCCATCTGCGTCGTGGTGCTGGCGGCCAAGCTCGCCAAGTGCGACGGCCCGGTGGGGCGGCCCGAGATCGACGCCTTCAAACGCCAGTTCCGCATCCCGCCCGAGGCAATGGCCGACATCGCCCGGCTGTTCGACCAGGCGCGGGAATCCGCGGATGGTTTCCGCGGCTACGCGACCCAGCTGGGCGAGAGTTTCTCCGACAATCTCGGGCTGCTGGAGGACGTGCTTACCTCGCTGTTCATCCTTGCCCGCGCCGACGGGCCGGTGAACCGGAGCGAGCACGAGTTCCTCTCGCAGGTCCACGCCGCCTTCCGGCTTGACCAGCCTTCCTGGGACCGCGCCCGCGGCGCCGCGCCCCGCCAGCCGCATGGCACCGAGGAGGGCGATCCCTACCTCCTGCTTGGCGTCCCGCGCTCGGCGACCGGGGCGGAATTGCACGCCGCCTGGAAGCGGCTGATGCGCGAGAACCATCCCGACAGCCTGGCCTCGCGCGGCGTGCCGGCCGAGTTCATCGCCCGCGCCGGCGACAAGGTTGCCCGGATCAACGCCGCCTGGGACCGGATCAAGCGTGAGCGCCATCTGTGAGCCTGGTCCGGATCCGCGACCTTCCCAGCCCGAACCATGACCCACGCCCCGCCGGCACGCCGATCGACACGCTGGTCCTGCACTATACTGGGATGACGTCGGCGCAAGCGGCGCTGGACCGGCTGCGCGATCGCGAGGCGAAAGTCTCCTCGCACTACGTGGTGGACGAGGACGGCGCGGTGTTCCGCCTGGTGGCGGAGAGCCGCCGCGCCGCCCATGCCGGGGTGTCGTTCTGGCGCGGCCACACGGGGCTGAACGATCGCTCGATCGGGATCGAGATCGTCAATCCGGGCCATGAATGGGGCTATCGCGATTTTCCGGTCATGCAACTCGCCGTCGTGTGCGATCTGTGTCTCGAGATTCTGTCGCGCCATCCCATCCCACAGCGCAATGTCGTTGCCCACAGCGACGTGGCGCCGGATCGCAAGGAGGACCCGGGCGAGAAATTCGACTGGGAGGGGTTCGCCGCCAACGGCGTCGGCATGTGGCCGGCAGGCGTGCCCGACCTCGGCACCGGGAGCGCGGTGCGCGACGCCGCCAACCTGCGCGACGTGCGCCGGGCGCTGTCGGATATCGGCTACGACGTCGTCCCCGCCGGCCCGCTCGATCCGGCGCTGGCGACGGTGCTGCGGGCGTTCCAGCGGCATTGGCGGCCGGAGACGGTGAACGGCCAAGCCGACGCCGGGACGCTCGCGCGGCTTTTGGGCGTCGTGCGGCTAATCGGGCCTGGCGCGCCGGCGCGCCGCTAAGGTGCCGGCAAGGCCCACGCCCAGCAGCAGCAGGCTCGCGGGTTCCGGCACCGGCGTCGAGGTCACCGGAAGGGTGTGATCATGCGCCGGCAGATTGGCCACCGTCAGCGTGGTATCGTCGCTGCCGTACACCCCGCCGATGGCATAGTCGGTTCCGTCAAGCGAGCCGGCGTCGATCAGGGCGCGCCCGTCCAGGTCGGGCAAGGCGAATGTGGTCACGCCGTTGCCGCCGTATTGCGTGCCGAGCAGGGAAAACAGCGCCGTGTTCGCGGCGATGGAGAGCAGTTGCCCGTCCGCGAACGCCCACCCGCTCGGCGCGAAATTGCCGGCGAACTCGGTGATCTCCCCAAGCGTCGGGAGGTTCGGATCGAAGCCGCCGCCGCCGTCGTGCGAAGGATAGATCCCGTTCAACGCGATCAGGTAGTTCAGCGCCAGGGACGGCTGATCGTTGGTGAACGGCTGCCCGCCTCCCGTCACACCGGTGACGCCGCCGCCCGGCAGGGTATGGTCGTGCGGCGGCAGCTGCGCGACCGTGAGGGTGGTGGACTCCTGTCCGAATCTCGTCCCGGGCGGAATGGTTAAGTCGGCGCCCACGGCGACCCGGCCTTGCAGGTCGGGCAGCGCGAAATCGGTTACGCCGTTGCCGCCATAGGTCGTTCCGATAAGGGAAAACAGCGCCGTGTTGGAGACGATGGGGAGCAGTTGGCCGTCGGCGGCCATCCAGCCGGAAGGGACGAAATTACCCGCGAACGTCGCCACCTGGCCGAGAAAAGCCGCGCTTCCGCCGCCGCCTCCCCGGCTCGGGTAGACGCCGGAAACCGCGATCAGGGACTGCATCGGGAGCGAGGGCTGCATGTTGCTGAACGGCGCGCCGCCCCCGGTCACCCCGGTCACGCCGCCGCCCGGCAGTGTGTGGACGTGCGGCGGGATCTGCGACGTGCTCAGGGTGACGATCGGAGAGCCGGTCGCGGCGCCGAGGACTCGTGGCGAGAGACCCGGCCCAGTGCCCACGCCGATGCCAACCGTGCCCTGAAGGTTCGGCACCCCGAATGTCGTGACGCCGTCGCCGCCATAGGTCGTGCCGAAGAGGCTGAACAGGGCGGTATTCGAAGTGATGGAAAGCAGCTCGCCATCTGTCGGCAGGGTGCCGCCCGGGGCGAAATTACCGGCGAAATCATAGATGAAGCCGAGCGTGTCACTCACGGCCCCGCCGGTATCTCGGCTCGGGTACAAGCCCGCGCTCGGCGTCACCTCGGTCACGGCAAGGGAGGGCTGCAAGTTGCCGAACGGCTGTCCGCCACCGGTCACCCCGGTCGTGGCCGCCAGCGCCGCGCCGGAGGCAGCGGATGCGGCGATCACGGCGGTGCCGGCGAGCAGCAGCGTCTTCATCCTGGTCCCCCTGCGCGAGCTTGCAATGCGAGTGTATGCCGTTATGGGATCGAAAGGCAATGAACGAATGACGCTACGCCCACCGCCACTCGGTAATCTCCGGCATATCCTCGCCGTGCGCCGTGATATGGTCGCGATGCGCGGTGAGCTTCGCCTCATACCTCGCGATCACGTCGCCGGCCTGGGTACGCAGCCGCGCGGTGCGATGCAGCGCTTCGATCGCGATGTCATAGCGGCTCATGCCGTTCACCACGAGCATGTTGAAGGGCGTCGTCGTCGTGCCCTCCTCGCGATATCCCTTCACAT
>JBAWFF010000421.1:0-6350 GCA_049591635.1 Acetobacteraceae bacterium | reverse complement strand
GCCCTGGCTCGCGACCGCCGGCTCCGGCGACGTGCTGGCGGGCACCATCGGCGGCCTGCTGGCGCAAGGAATGCCACCGTGGGAGGCGGCATGCGCCGGCGTGTTCCTGCACGGCCGCGCGGGCGCGATCGCCGGGCCGGGATTGATCGCCGAGGACCTGCTCAGCCGACTGCGGGTGGCGGAGGCGTGACGCTCAATGGAGGATCGACACCGCGGCAAGGCCGGCGCCGAAGGAACCGAGGATGGCGGTGACGAGGACGCCGAGGACGAGCCAGAGATAGGCCTTGCTCGGCTTTTCCGCGAGTTCCGCGCGGAGTTCGGCGCCCAACTCGGCTACCTGTGCCTTCGTCGCCAGATGCGGGATCGTGGCCGCCAGCATCGCCTCGATCCGGGCGACCGCCAGTTCCAGCCGCGTCAGCGAACCGCGCATGTCGCGCCCTTGCTCCTCCAGCCTGTGACGACCCCTAATCACCAGCCTCGTCATTGCGAGCGCAGCGAAGCAATCCAGGGCCACTCCTCGCGCGTGGGCCTGGATTGCTTCGCCTTCGGCTCGCAATGACGCCGTGCCTTTGCGCGTCCTCGGCTTCAACCTGATGCGAACGCACTCTAGCCCCTCCCGCAAGGGGAGGGGAAGCTAAAGGCGGGCGCGGTAGTGGGTCAGTTTGAACGCTCCTGAATGAATTCCTATTCGATTCGGGATGCAAGCGGCGCGCGCCCGTGCCATATTCCGTGCATGACGATGAAGCGCACCCCACGCCCCCGCGATCCCGTTCAGCTCGGCAAGCTCATGGTCGATATCCTGACCGGGCGCGTCCCTGACGCGGTGGACGATGGGAAGGATGCGGCGGCAGCCGAGATGGGACGCAAGGGCGCTGCCGCTCGCTCGGCGGCGATGACGCCGGAGAGGCGTGCGGAGGTTGCTAAAAGAGCGGCGCAGAAGCGATGGAAAGACCGCAGCTAGATCATTGACGCCAGGTATTTCAACTGCCGTTGATAGCGTGAAACGGAAGCGTTCACTTGTAGTCGGCGGCGTCCTTCGATCGTGTGGAAGCTCCGTATTTTCAGCTCGGAGATAGGAATGTGTTTGTACCCGCTAATGCGTCCAGCGGAATGAAAGTCGTCTGTCAGAACAAATGCTTTGGCTGGATCATTTGAGTGATTGAACAAATGGGAATATTTTTCGGATAGCGCCAAGGCGCGCTCGATATACATCCTGGATGCGCTGTCTGGAGTTGCGCGTTTCTGGCTCTTGGAGCCGACCATCGTCATGACAATGGCCGCGACCTTGGGCGTTGGAAGACCACCGGCCCGGCTATTCCACTGCTGGAAATCTCGCGATTCGTCGGAAAGAAGGTCAAAGGTCAATTCAAGAGATTCGATGGAATGTTCATCGACCCGCACCGGCACGATCAGGGCCTCGACTGCGCACCACGCCAGGTGAGTGGCTCCCGCGTAGAACGGGCTGGTATCAACTAGAACCTTTTTGCTTTCTGTTCCCTTAGCTTCAGCGCCTAGGACCGTTTTCAGCGAATGTAGAAGACCGGCAGCAGCTGTCTCGTTGCGCTGTGAATAGGCGACGTTAAGTTGGCCGTAGAGGGTAGATGGAAAGGCAAATAACTCAGGGCTTCCAGAGATCATCCATGCACCTTTCCCTCCCTTGAATTCATCGCAATAGCGAGACACCCGATACGAAATTTCCTCGACGCCTCGATCTCCAAATGCTGGACCAGAGATTAGCGGTTGTAGCGCTGTGTAGATCGAAACCTTTGGTCGAAAATCTCCCAGAAGAATCTCAGTCATATTACACTGTGGACAAACGTCGGTTATTAGAACCGGGTCGTGTCTCGAAATTTCATATGCAAGATTGAAGGCTATTGAGGATTTTCCGACACCTCCCCGCAAATTCGATACGGCGTACGAGTTAAATTGCTGCCCGGACGGAAGGGTATAGCCCTCTTCGATTACCCGTTGGTGGGTTTCGAATATTCCCTCAATCGGAGTCGTCATATGGCCCTCGTAGTTGATGCAGGAGTTGCGCATATAGGCAGGTAGCGCAGGATCAACATAGATCGGCAGGCTAGGCAGGAGCAATAAAAATATGCAGGATATGCAGGAGTGGGCACGATAGTTTGTGCTTGGCGCCAAGCATATAGGGTCATATCATGCCCGCCATGAACAAGCTCTCCTGCGAAGCCCGCGCCCAAATCCTCGGATTGATGGTCGAAGGCATGTCGCTCCGGGCGATCAGCCGCACCACGGGCGCCAGCAAGAACACCATCGTCAAGCTGCTAGAGGACGCGGGCGAAGCTTTCTCCGAGTACCAGGACCGCGCCCTCCGAAACCTGACGTGCAAGCGCGTCCAGGTCGATGAGATTTGGGCGTTCGTCTACGCCAAGGCGAAGAACGCCAAGACGGCCAAGGCCGCGCCACAGGGCGCCGGGGACTGTTGGACATGGATGGCGATCGACGCCGATACCAAGCTGATCCCGTCCTTCTACGCCGGCTCCCGCGATGCCTACGCGGCCCAGGCGTTCATCGGCGACCTGGCGCTCCGCCTCGCCAACCGGGTCCAGCTCACCAGTGACGGCCACAAGCCCTACCTGGAAGCCGTGGAACAGTCCTTCGGCGCCGATATCGACTACGCCATGCTGGTCAAGATTTACGGCGATACGCCCGGCCAAGGTCGCTACAGCCCCGGCGAGTGCATCGGCGCCGAGCAACGCCGCGTGGAAGGCCGCCCCGATCCAGCGCACGTCAGCACTAGCTACGCGGAGCGCGCCAACCTGACGCTTCGCATGGGGTCACGCCGCTTCACGCGCCTGACGAATGCCTTCTCAAAGAAGGTCGAGAACCACTCGCATTCCGTCGCCATCCACACCATGCACTACAATTTCGTCCGCATTCATCAGACGCTTCGATGCACCCCGGCGATGGCGGCGGGCGTCACGGCGAAGCTTTGGGAACTGGCGGATATGGTGAACGTGCTGGAGGATTGGGAGGCGCGGAGCTAATCCGCTTCTTCCAATGCGAACTGCTCAACGCTGTGAGCGACCCTTCGTCGGGAAGCCGCCGCGACATTGTGCGAGACCGCAGCATCCCTACGGCAGAAAATGGTGATCCCGCGAAAGCGGTGGTTGGTGGACTTCCACATTCCGATTGCGGCTTCCTGCTCGAATGCATCTTTGCGGTACATTGGGAGAACCTGATCCAACCAAACGATATGCGCGCCGATCGGAAGCCTCTGTAGGGCTCGCATCACGACGTTACGCTTTATCATCGTCGTCTGATAATGGTCGGCGTCTTCCACGCTGTAGGGCGGATCGGCCAACACGAGATCGTAAGTCTCCAGTGGCACGCTCAATAGGGTCTGCGCATCATCCACATAGGTCGGCTTCAATGCAGGATTGATATCGACCGTATCTCCGGGGAAAGCGGTCAGATCAACTTGGCCACTGAAAAGATGCAGCGTGCGATTTTTATCCGGGAACAACGCCTTTATGCGCCGGAGATATCCCGCAGGATATCCGCCATAGTAGGTCGATTTTACTCTGTAGTCGTTTCCCATGATCCAGGTTCCGACAGCCCGCCCATCTGGGCCGACGAAAAGGCACTTCGGAAAGCCAGTCTCCCGGCCGTAGTTTTCAATACGATCTTGCCACAGCATAACCGACCTCCCACGTTCTGACCGGATATGAATCCAACCGGCGGAAAGTACAAGTGTGGTAGTTCTGCAACATAGGCGCTTAGGGAGGCAGCTTAGTGGACGTGATTCTGGATAGAGCCGAAATGGCGGCGCTCTTCCGTCAGGAACCAAGTACTAAGAAAGATGGCGGCTGGCAGAGTTTGCTGGTCGGTCTGCAAGAGAAAACCGATAAGGCGACAGGCGCGCTCTCACTAACGATGAAAGACCGACGGCGGATCCGAATGTACGCATTCAAATACAAAAAAGGCGGCTGGGAAGATCGCCTCAAGGCAGCGTTCAGTCGGCATCTCGGATCAAAGCTTGATCTTGGTCTCCCGTCGCCAGAATGGTGAGCGCGGACTGCGTTCCTATTTTAAGTAGGCAGGAGTTTAAACTGACCCACTACCGCGGGCGCTTCATGCTCCCCCTCCCAATCATCGCGCCGGATAGGCCGACGGCGCGGCGGAGGCGCCGGCGTCGACCGGCAGGACGATGCCGGTGACCCAGCGCGCGTCCTCGCTCGCGAGGTACAGCACCGCGTTGCCCACGTCCCAGCCGCTTCCCTCGGTCTTCAGGAGCGAGCGGTTGCGTCGGGCCTCGCGGGCCGCCTCGCTCATGCCGTCGGCGTAGACCATCGGCGTGTAGACCATGCCGGGGGCGACCGCGTTCACGCGGATGCCTTGCGCGGCGTGATGGGCCGCCATCGCGCGGGTCATGTTGACGACGGCGCCCTTCGAGGTGGGATAGAGCAAGCCCGGATGGCCGCCGAACAGGCCGGCGTAGGAGGCGATGTTGATGATGGCGCCTGAATGGTTGCGCGCCATCTCCGGGATCGCGAAGCGGGCCATCAGCATCATCGAGGTGACATTGACGCGCAGCGCGCGATCCCACGCCTCCAGGTCCACCTCGACCGCCGAGCCGGGTGGCCCGCCGATGCCGACATTGTTGACCAGCACGTCGAGCTGGCCCCAGGCGCGCACGGTCTCGGCGACGATCCGGGCGCAGTCGGCCGGCACGGTCACGTCGCCGGCGACCACCTGGCAGGTTCCGCCTTCGGCCTCGATCATCGCTTGGGTGCGGGCGACCCATTCCGGGTTCTCGTCGATCAGCGCGACCTTGGCGCCGTTGCGGGCCAGCAGGATGGACGCGGCGCGTCCGTTGCCGATGCCGTCCGCGCGCGATCCCGCGCCGGTCACGATCGCCACCTTGCCGCCCACGCGGCCGTCCTGGTCGGATGCCAATGACCTGCTCCGGTTTGCCCGGAGCGAAATTAGCGGACGGCGCTGGACCGTCCAGCCCGGCCAATCGCGAGCGCGGCGAGGCCGAGACCCAGGATCATGAGCCCGGCCGGTTCGGGGATCGGGGTGAAGCTGAACGGGATGGGGGCGCCCCCGCCGGGCGGGATGAAATCGAGGCTGAAGGTCATCATCGAATCGGGGAGACCGCCCTGGCTGAAATTGAGTTCCGCCAGGCTGAACCGACCGGGCGGCAACGGCTGCGGGTTGAGCGCGATCAACTCGCCCGAGGTGACGGGACCGGTCGGCCCGATCACGTCGAGATTGATCCGGAACGGCATGCACGGGTCCGGCGGCTCAAAGGCGAAGTGGCCCGGATCGCCGGCCGCGGGAGGGCCGTACGGCACCGAACAGACGCCGTTGGCGATCCCGAACACGGCGCTGTAGTCGCCGGAGACGTTAAGCGTCGGGTTAGTGTAGACCGGGGCGAACGGATTGCTCAGGTCGAGCGAAATACTCGGCGGCAGCAGACCCGGCGGCAGCGGCTGCGGGTTCAGCGCGACGAACACCTCGGGGTCCGCGCCGACGTAGCCCGGGGCGCCCGGCGTGCCGAGCAGCAGGTACGAGAGCGCCGGGCCGAGAACCGGGCCTCCGACCGCGTCCGCCGTGGCCGGAGTGGGGTACGCCGCGAGGGCGAGGAACGCGGCGCCTGAAACGGCTGCCAAGAATGCGCGGAGGAACATGACGTACCTCACTGCCTTGCGTCCGCCAGCAGCCTAATGCAGCCGATAAATCAGATGCAATCCATTATTTCATTGATCCCGTCTTCGCCAGTATCGCCTCGATCAGCCGCTGGGTCGCCAGCGCCGCCTCGCCGGTCACCAGCGGATCGCGCTCCTGCTCGATGGCATCGAGGAAGTCGGCGAGCACCGCGCGGTGTCCCGCGTGCGAGAAGCCCATGACATTGGCGCCACTGCCCGAGCCGCCGTCCTCCGGAACCGCCTCCGTTCGCCCGTCGAGGAACGCGAGGCGCAGCCCGTCCGATGCCAGCCGGGCGGTGCCCTTCGTGCCGATCACCTCGATGCACTCCCCGCTGCCCGGATACGACGCGGTGGTGGCGGAAAGCGTCGCCGGGGCGCCGTTCTCCAGGCGCAGCAGGGCGGCGGCCCAGTCCTCGGTTTCCATCCGGTGCACCGCGGTGGTGCGGATAATCGCGGCGACGACCTCGCGCACCGGCAGCAACCAGTGGAACAGGTCGAGCGTATGGATCGCTTGCGTCATCAGCACGCCGCCGCCGTCCTGCGCGCGCGTGCCGCGGCCGGGCTGGTCGTAATAGGCTTGCGGGCGCCACCACGGGACGGTGATCGCCGCCGCCTGCACCTCGCCCAGTTCACCCGAAGCCAGCGCCGCGCGCAGGCGAAGCGCGCCCGGAC
>JBAWFF010000420.1:0-13565 GCA_049591635.1 Acetobacteraceae bacterium | reverse complement strand
GCTCGGCGCGGAGCGGCGGCCGGCGCGCGGGCGATTCACCGACGCCGTCGTGCCAGGGCGCGCAGCACCTCTCGCCTGCCTGCCGATGGCGGCGCCCGCCCAGGTTCGTTCGGATCCCGATGCACGCCGGGTTGCCTGGGCCGAGTTACGCCTGCTCCGGCGTCGTATTGACCAAGAACTCACGCCAAAGTGAGGCCATAACGCCCCGTAACACCCTGACGTCCGCATTTCCGCCAGAATTGATGCGACTTTTGCCAAATCTCCTGCATTGCGCATGGATGCCCTGTTGTTTAGGGCCCTCCCGATGCGAGGGACGGATGCTACCCCCTGCCGCGCATCCGCCCGGTTCTTCATGGCGGGACTTGCGGCTCTGCTGATGTTGGCGTTCTCGGCGTCCGGCCACCCGGCGTGGTCGAACGACGCCTCCGATCCGGAGCAGACCGCTTTCGCCGTACCGCGGATAGCGTCGCCCGGAAGCTCGGCCGAGGTGACGCTGCCCACCCCGCTCAGCCCGGCCGAGGCGGCGGTGGCGCGCCGCGTCTTCGCCGATCAGGCGGACGGGCGGATGGCGGCGGCGGCGCGGCTGAACGCGACGCTTACCACCCAAGTTCTGGCTGGGCCGATCCTTGCCGATCGCCTCCTCGGGCGTTTCCATCACGCCGAACCCGCCGAACTCGAAGCCTGGCTGGCGCGGTACGGAACACAAGCCGAAGCGCCTGCCATCCGCGCGTTGCTCGCTCGACGCTTGCCGCATCACGCGTCATTGCCGCCCGATCGCGCGCCGGCGGCGCTGCCGGCGGCGGAGCGATCCGATGCGGAAGCCGACGACGTCGGCGACGGGGCAAGCGCGGGCGAGACGCGGCGGGCTCGCGCTGCCCTGAAGACAGGACTGTCGGCGTGGCGACAGGGAAATTTCGCGCGCGCGCTCGGATCGTTCGAGCAGGGCGCGGGCGCTGGACCGGCCGCCGTGCGGGCGGCGTGCGCCTACTGGGCGGCGCGCGCCGCGCTGCGTCAGCATCACGTCGCCGACTATTACGACTGGCTACGTCGCGCGGCGGTCGAGCGACGCACCTTTCACGGCTTGATCGCCCGGCGGATTCTCGGTTGGGGCACCGGCCTGATCCTCGGCCACGAGGTCCTCTCGCAGGCCGACGTCGATGCGCTGGCCGCGATGCCCCGGGGCCGGCTGGCCTTCGCGCTGCTGCAAGTCGGACAGAAGGAGAGCGCCGAGGCGGAGCTGCGCGCGCTCTGGCCACAGGTCGCCGACAACGCCCCGCTGCGCCGGGCCCTCCTGCTCGCCGCCGCCGGCGCCCATCTGACCGACCTCGCGGCCCAGCTCGCCAGTCTCGTGCAAGCGGCCGATGGCATCCCGCATGACGCACTGCTATTTCCCGTCCCGCGGCTGGATCCGGTCGGGGGGTTCGTCGTCGATCGGGCGCTCGTCTATGGGTTGACCCGCACCGAGTCGAATTTCGACCCGACGGCGGTTTCCCGAGCGGGAGCACACGGCTTGATGCAGATCATGGCGGTCACGGCGCGCGCGGTCAGCGGAAACCCGCGCCTGAAGCCGGCGGCGCTGCACGATCCAGCCCTCAATCTCGGCCTTGGCCAGCGCCTGCTGCTGAGGCTGGCCGCGCGGCCCTCGATCCACGGCGATCTCATCCGCCTTCTCGGCAGCTACAATGCCGGCGCGGCCGGCTTCGCCGACGCCGTGGCGAAGAGCGACGACGAGGCCGATCCGGTCTTGTTCATCGACTCCATCCCAATTTCCGAAACCCGCCGGTTCGTTCAGCGCGTTCTTGCTAACAGCTGGATCTACGCCGCCCGCCTGGGCTTGCCGCCTCCCGGCCTCGAGGAGTTGGCCGTCGGTCGCTTCCCACAGCTCCCGGTGGCAAACCCAACGCGCGAAACGGACGTTGTGCGTGTTTCAACCGGGTTGCGATTGGCAAGGAGGGAGCGATGATGGATCGGGGCCGGACAATGGCGTTGTGCGCGGGCATCGCCCTGGCGGCGTTCGCACACGCGCCGCCGGCGTCGGCGCGCGTGTTCATTGGTGTCGCGCCCTTCTACTATCCGCCGGTCTATTATCCGCCGCCGATCTATTATCCGCCGCCCGCCTATTATGCCCCGCCACCGGAGTACTACACGCCGCCACCCCCTCCCTACATGCCACCTCCCTACCAGCCGCCGGCGGCCAGCGTGGCGACGACCTGCTATGCCGGCGCGTTCGTGTGTCCGATGCAGTCACGAGTGAGCATCGGCACGACCTGCTGGTGCCCCGATAACACCGGCGCCCGTGCTTATGGCCGGGCGGGCTGAGGTGACCGATCCCGGATTCCAACCCCCACGCATCGAGGAATACGCGCTCATCGGCGATTGCACGACCGCCGCCCTGGTCAGCCGGCAAGGCTCGATCGATTGGCTGTGCTGGCCGCGCTTCGATAGCGCCTCGTGCTTCGCCGCCCTGCTCGATACCCCGAAAGCCGGCCACTGGCGCATCGGCGCGGCCGACCACGGCGCCCGCATCACCCGGCGCTACCGCCCCGGCACGATGATCCTGGAGACCGATTTCGAGACCGACGAGGGCGCCGCCCGGCTGATCGACTTCATGCCGATCGGCGGCGCCAACTCCTCGATCGTGCGGATCGTGCGCGGGCTGCGCGGCAGCGTCCCGATGTGCTTCGAACTGGCGTTGCGCTTCGAGTACGGTGAGGTCATCCCGTGGGTGACCCGCTTGCGGACCGCCTTCGGAATCCGCGCCATCGCCGGTCCGTCGCTCGTTGTCCTCCAGAGCACGGTGCCCGTCGAGGGCCGCGATTTCACCACGGCGGCGGAGTTCACGATCGGCGCCGGCGCCGAGGAAGTCTTCATCCTCGCTCATGGCCCCTCGCACTTGCCGGCGCCGGCGGTCCCCGATCCGGAGGCCGCGCTCAATTCCACCCATGCGTTCTGGGACAGTTGGTGCCGGCGCGGCACCTACCAGGGGCCGTGGCGGGATCAAGTGCAGCGTTCACTGCTGACCTTGAAGGCGCTCACCTTCGCGCCGACCGGCGGCATCGTCGCCGCGCCCACCACGTCGCTGCCCGAACAACTCGGCGGCGCGCGCAACTGGGACTATCGCTATTGCTGGCTGCGTGACGCCACCTTCGTCCTGCTCGCGCTGATGCAAGCAGGCTACCGCGAGGAGGCGCGGGCCTGGAGCGAATGGCTGCGCCGCAGCGTCGCCGGCAGCCCGGGCCAGATCCAGACCATCTACGGCCTGGCCGGGGAACGGCGGTTGACCGAGTGGGAGGCGCCGTGGCTCGCCGGCTATCAGGGCGCCAAGCCGGTGCGGATCGGCAACGCCGCGCACACCCAGTTGCAGATCGACATCTTCGGCGAGGTGGTGGACGCGCTGTACGAGAGCAGCCGCGGCGGCCTCGCGCCGCCGCGCGAGACGTGGGACCTGGAATGCGCGATCGTCGAGCACCTGATGACGCTATGGAAGGAACCCGACGAAAGCATCTGGGAGGTGCGCGGTCCGCGACAGCAATTCACCTTCTCCAAGGTGATGGCCTGGGTCGCGCTCGACCGCATCGTCAAGAGCGCCGAGGGCCGCGGGAAGGTCGACCGCCTAGATGCCTGGATCAGCCTGCGTGACGAAATTCACGCGACGGTCTGCCGAGAGGGCTTCAGCACCGCCAAGCAGAGTTTCGTGCAGAGCTTCGGATCGGACGCGCTCGACGCGAGCGTGCTCATGATCCCGCTGGTCGGCTTCCTCCCCGCCACCGACCCGAGGATGCGAAGCACCGTCGCCGCCATCGAGCGCGAGCTGATGCACGATGGTTTCGTGCGTCGCTATCTGCCGCACGAGACCGAGGATGGCCAGACCGGCAGCGAGGGCGTGTTCCTCGCCTGCAGCTTCTGGTTCGCCGACAACCTGGCCATGCAAGGCCGCTATGACGACGCGCAGGCGATGTTTCAGCGCCTGCTCGCGCTCGCCAACGATGTCGGCCTGCTGTCGGAGGAATACGACCCCGAAACCCAACGCCTGATCGGCAATTTCCCGCAGGCGTTCTCCCACCTCGCGCTGATCAACACCGCGCTCAACCTCACCGACCACGGCCCGGCGCACCAGCGCGGCGCGGACTGACCCCTCACCCGCTCGCTTCGCGAGTCGACCTCTCCCAGAGGGAGAGGTGAAACGCTTTCTCACCTCTCCCTCCGGGAGAGGTCGGCGCGCCCTTGCGCGCCGGGTAAGGGGTCACGCCCGCTCGAAAATCGCCGCGATCCCCTGGCCGCCGCCGATGCACATCGTCACCAGCGCATACCGCCCGCCGATGCGCTTCAACTCGTACAGCGCCTTCACCGTCAGCATCGCCCCGGTCGCGCCCACCGGGTGGCCGAGCGAGATTCCCGACCCGTTCGGGTTCGTCTTCTCCGGATCGAACCCGAGATCCTTCGCCACCGCGCACGCTTGCGCCGCGAACGCCTCGTTCGATTCGATCACGTCCATGTCGGACAGCTTCAAGCCCGCCCGCGCCAGCGCCGAGCGCGTCGCCGGCACCGGACCGATGCCCATGATCTTGGGATCGACCCCCGCGTGCGCATAGGCAACCAGCCGCCCCAGCGGCTTCGCCCCCCGCTTCGCCGCGACACTTCCCTCCATCAGTACCACGGCGGCGGCGCCGTCGTTGATGCCCGAGGCATTCCCCGCCGTCACCGTGCCGTCCTTGCGAAACACCGCCCGCAACTTGCCGAGGTCCTCGACGGACGCATCGGCGCGCACATGCTCGTCGGTGTCGAACACCGTCTCGCCCTTCCGCGTCTTCAGGCGGATCGGCAGGATCTGTTCCTTGAACCGTCCCTCCTTGGCCGCCCGCGCCGCCCGCTGATGCGATTGCACCGCCAGCGCATCCTGCTGGGCGCGCGTGATCTGGTGCGATTCCGCCAGATTCTCCGCCGTCTCGCCCATATGGATGTTCTCGAACGGGTCGTGCAGCGCGGCCAGCATCATGTCGATCATCGCCGTGTCGCCCATCCGCGCGCCCCAGCGCACGCCTTGGGCGAGATAGGCCGCCCGGCTCATGCTCTCGGCGCCCGCGCCGATCGCGATGTCGGTGTCGCCCAACAGGATGCTCTGCGAGGCCGACACGATCGCTTGCAGCCCCGACCCGCACAGCCGGTTCAGCGTCAGCGCCGGTGCGTCCTTCGTCACCCCCGCGTTGATCGCGCAGACGCGGGCCAGGTACATGTCCTTGGCCTCGGTGTGGATGACATTGCCGAACACCACGTGCCCGACCTCGTCGCCCGACACGTCGGCGCGCGCGAGCGCCTCGCGCACCACCTGGGCGCCCATGTCGGTCGGCGGCACGTCCTTCAGCCCGCCGCCGAAGTCGCCGATCGCGGTGCGAACGGCCGATACCACCATGACCTCGCGTTGCATCACGCTCTCCCTTCAGTGCCGCGATGGACGTGGCATGGGGGTCGCGGGAAGGCAAGCGGGCGCGACTCGCTTCGCGATTGCAATCTTCCGCCGGCCAAGCTAACTCGCCCCGGAACCGTTGAACGCGAGGCGACACTCCATGCGTGCCATACCGATCGTCCTGTTGCTCGCCCTCGGCCTGTGCGTCGGTGCGCCGCCGGCGAACGCCGCCGGAACGGCGCGAGGGCCGAATTTCATCGTGTTCTTCCAGGAATGGTCGGCGGCGATCGACAAGTCCGCCACCTCGGTGATCCAAGCCGCGGCGAAGGCGGCGGCGGCTAATCCGCACGCCACGCTCCACGTCACCGGCTTCGCCGATACCACAGGCGGTTCCAAGGCGAACGTGTACCTGACCGAACTGCGCGCCCAGGTCGTCACCGATGCCTTGCAGGCCGACGGCGTGTCGGCGGATCGGATCCAGCAGGCGGCGGAGGGGTCGGTCCCGTCGATCGGAACGAAGCAGGAGAGCCGGCGGGTGACGATCTCGCTCAGCCAGTCGCCCTAGTCGAGCGGTCTCAGCCGTTGCGGAACGTGTAGCTGTAGCCGTTGAGCGCCGGCGCACCGCCGAGATGCGCGTAGAGAATTTTCGAGCCCTTCGGAAAGAACCCCTTCCGAACGAGGTCGATCATGCCCTGCATCGACTTTCCCTCGTAGACCGGGTCGGTGATCATGCCCTCCAGCCGGGCCGAGACACGGATCGCCTCGATCGTCTCCTTCGAGGGGACGCCGTAGACCGGGTAGGCATAATCCTCCTTCAGGACGACATCGTCATCGGTGATGTCCTTGCCCCCGACGAGCGCCGAGGTGTTGCGCGCGATATCGAGCACCTGGGCCCGCGTCTGTGCCGGCGTGCATGAAGCGTCGATGCCGATGACGTTGCGCTGGCGTCCGTCCTTGGCGAAGCCAACGACCATGCCGGCGTGGGTGGAGCCGGTTACTGTACAGACGACAATATAGTCGAACCGGATGCCGAGCTCCTTCTCCTGCGTACGGACCTCCTCGGCGAACCCGACATAGCCGAGGCCGCCGAACTTGTGGACGGATGCGCCGGCCGGGATGGCGTACGGCTTGCCGCCCTTGGCCTTCACGTCCTCCAGCGCCGCTTTCCAGCTGTCGCGGATGCCGATGTCGAAGCCCTCGTCGACCAGTTGGGTTTCGGCGCCCATGATGCGCGACAGCAGGATGTTGCCCACGCGGTCGTAGACCGCATCCTCGTGCGGCACCCAGCTTTCCTGAATGAGGCGGCACTTCATGCCGATCTTCGCCGCCACCGCGGCGACCATGCGCGTATGGTTCGACTGCACGCCGCCGATCGAGACCAACGTGTCGGCGCCGCTGGCGATCGCGTCGGGCACGATGTATTCGAGCTTGCGAAGCTTGTTGCCGCCGAACGCGAGGCCGGAGTTGCAGTCCTCCCGCTTGGCGAAGATCTCAACACCGCCGCCCAGATGGGCGGTGAGCCGCGATAGCCTCTCGATCGGGGTGGGACCGAAGGTGAGAGGGTAGCGGGGAAATCTCGCGAGCATGGCTCTTATGTCTTCGCGACTTGATCCACGAACGCCCGCAGCGCGTCATTCGCGCGCGTCTGCCAGCCTGGCCCAAGATCGCGAAGCCGTTGCAGCACGTCTTGGTCGATTCGCAGGGACACTAGCCGTTTCGCATTGCCCGTGGGCGGACGGCCACGGCGAATCAAGGTCTCTCCGATGTACCAATCGGCTCGGTCGAAGTGCTCCGGCGTCAGTTCCGGCGCGTCGTCGGGATCAACCCAGGCGTCCCCACCACTGCTCGGCTTCTCGTTCATGTGCGTACCTCATCGAAATGATCCGCCGCACTCCAGCACGCGGATAATTCAACCCAACCCATACCGCAGCGCCAGCCACAGCTTCCGCGTCTTCGGCAGGCTGACCCGCTCGGCCATCCGCTCCCATCCGCGCCGTTCCAGCCGGGTCAGGATCGCCGCATAGGTCGCGCCCATCAACCGTGCCGGCCGCATCGCGCGGCGGTCGCAGTCGCGCATCGCGGCTTCGGCTTCGTCGAAATAGCCATGCGCCAGCCCCGCCACCCGCGCGCACACCACGCCAAGGCGGGGCGAGGCAAGCGCGGCATCGGTGTCGGGCGGCACCCCCGCTTCATCGAGGTATTCGCGTGGCAGATACAACCGCCCCCGTGCGGCATCCTCGTCCACGTCGCGCAGGATGTTCGTCAGCTGCAACGCGCGGCCCAGCGCCAACGCCACCCGATCGGCCGCCGGAGAGGCGTCGCCGAACGCGCGCACCGACAGCCGCCCGACGGCGCCCGCCACGCGGTCGCAATACAAATCGAGCGTCGCGAGGTCGGGGGCGACGATCGCCGTTTCGGCATCCATCTCCATCCCGTCGATCACGGCGATGAAATCGTCCCGCCGCAACGCAAATCGCGCCGTCGCGGCCCGCAGGACGCGCGTGACGGGGCCATCCGCCTCGCCGCGATACAGCCCGTCGATCCGTTCCCGCCACCGCGCGAGCCGCGCGCGCTTGTCGGCGATATCGCCGTCCTCGTCGGCGATGTCGTCGACCAGCCGGCAGAACGCATAGATCGCATACATCGCGTGCCGCCGGTCCGGCGGCAGCACACGCATCCCGCGATAGAACGAGCTACCGGCGCCGCGCACCACCGTCTCCACGGCGGCGAGATCGGCGGGCGCGCAACCGAGCGGCGCGCTCATGTCAGCAACCGGAGCGAGGCCAACAGGCTCGCGCCGGCATCCATCTTGCTCAGCGCGACGCGTCCGGCGACCGGATCACCCGTCCGCAACCGCCGCTCCAACCGCCGTGCCAATCCCACGATGACCGCCGTCTCGAGCCGCAGCCGCCGGTCGCGCGTGCGCCGCGGCAGCTCGCCGGCGGCACGATTCAACGTCTCCACCTCGCCAAGCAGCACGTTGAACACGCCGCGCAGTGCGGGGCTCGCCGACGTCGCGCGCAGGTCGTCCACGGAGGCGCCGTGCCGCGTCAGCATATCGACCGGCAGGTAGCAGCGATCGAGCGTTGCCAAATCCTTCGCCCCATCCTGCAAGTGATTCAAGATCTGCAACGATACGCACAGCGCATCCGAGGGCACATGGGTCGCCGCATCCTCGCCATGCAGATCGAGCACGTGCCGCCCCACCGGCATCGCCGAGAACCGGCAGTAATCGTACAGCTCCGCCCAATTCGCGTAGCGCCGCTTGATCGCGTCCCGGCGGAACGCCACCAGCAGATCGCACGAATGGCGCGCGGTGACGCCGGTCGCGGCAAGGCTCGCGCGCAAGGCAAGCGCCGACGGCGCGCCCGCGTCCGACCGCCCCAGCAGCACGTCCTCCATCACGTCCAGCCGCGCCACCTTGTCCGCCGCTTCGAGATCGGCGCTATCGGCGATATCGTCGGCGTTGCGCGCGAACGCATAGAACGCGTGGACATGCGGACGCAGCGCGCGGCGGATCAACCGGGAGCCGACGGGAAAGTTCTCATCGCCCCGGTCTTTTCCCGACCACGTCTCGACGTTCATGCGCCCCCCGAGTAGGCGCGGCTCTTCCAGGTCACGCCGCGGCCGAAATGATGATTGAACGCCGAGCCGATCGTTGCCGCCGTGTAGAACAACGCGACCAGCGGCAGGAACGGCGCCCAGAGCGGGGACAGCCGCAAGCGCCGCAACGTCGGCAGATACGCCCACGCCATCGCCGCCCACGCAGCCGCTCCCATCGCGCGCGCCGCGCCGCGCCCTGCGATCGCGGCGAGCGGCGGCACCATCCAGGTCAACGCCATCGCGAGCACGCAACCGAGCAGCAGGAGCGGCGAATAGCGAAGCTGCACATAGGCCGTGCGCGCGATCATCCGCCAGATATCGCCGACACGCGGATACGCCCGCGCCGAGCGCGCCAGCACGCTGTGACCCAGCCATATCCGCCCCCCGTGCTTCACCGCGGCCGCCAGCGCCACGTCGTCGATCAGCGCCCCGCGCACCGCCTGGATGCCGCCGATCCGGCGCAGCGCGCGGCGTCGCACCAGGATAGTCCCGCCAGCCGCCGCCGCGGTCGCGCGCAGCGGATCATTCACCCAAGCGAACGGATACAGCAGCTGGAAGAAGAACACGAACGCCGGAATCAGCGCCGCTTCCGGCCAACTCGCGCACGACAGTTCCACCATCTCGGAGACCAGATCGCAGCCGTCCGCGCGCGCCACCAGCGCCGAGAGATGGCGCCGGTCATGCACGATGTCGGCGTCGGTCAACAGGATCATATCGGCGCCTTCGGCCGCCTCGACCCCTTGCGCCACCGCCCATAGTTTCCCGCTCCAGCCGGACGGGCGCGGCTGTCCGGCGATGACGGTCAACCGCGCATCCTTGACCGCACGGGCGAATGCGCCGGTCCCATCAGTGCTCTCGTCATCGACCAGGATCACCCCGAACGGTCCCGGATAGTCCTGCGCCAGAAGCGAGCGCAGCGCCGCTTCGATCGTCTCCGCCTCGTCGCGTGCCGGCACCACGATCGCGACGGACGGCGCCGACCCCGCCGGCGCCGGCTCCAGTACCGGGCCGCCTTGCCAGAAGCGTCCATGCCCGAACAGCAGATACAGCCATATCAGCAGCGCCAGCGCCGCGATAACGATCATCGGCGCAACATGCCGGTGGTTCGGAACCACGCGACCGCGTCGCGCACCGCCTCGGCCGCCGGCCGCGGGCGGTAGCCAAGCTCGCCCATCGCCTTCGCCGACGAATAGAACATCTTCTTGCGCGCCATCCGCAGATGGTCCCGCGTGACCGGCGGCTCGAACGGGACGATCCGCGCCATCGCCTCCATCGCCGCCGCCACCGGCCAGACCATCCCGTTCGTCAGCCGGATAAACGGCGGGCGGCGCCCGGCGGCCGCCGCCACCAGGCCCAGCAGGTCACGCAGATCGAGGTTCTCGCCGCCCAGGACGTATTTCTCCCCGAGGCGTCCGCGTTCGAGCGCCAGCAGGTGCCCTTCGGCCACGTCATCGACGTGAACGACGTTCAGCCCGGTGTCGAGATAGGCCGGCATCCGTCCCGCCGCCGCGTCGAGGATCATCCGTCCGGTCGGCGTCGGGCGGATGTCGCGCGGCCCGACCGGGGCGGCTGGATTGACGATCACCACCGGCGTGCCCTGGCGCGCGAGATCGAGCGCGGCCTGCTCGGCCATGTATTTCGACCGCTTGTATGCGCCGACTATCGCGTCCGGATCGACCGGCGTCGTCTCGTCCCCCGGCCGGCCATCGGTCCGCAGCCCAAGGGCAGCGACCGAGCTACAGTACACGATCCGCTCCGCCCCCGCCGCCAACGCGGCGCGCAGCATCGCCACGGTGCCCTCGACATTGGCGCGCAGCATGGCGTCGGGGTCGGGCACCCAGATGCGATAGTCGGCGGCGACGTGGAAGACGAACCGGCACCCCTCCGCCGCGCGGGCCAGGCTCGCCGGATCGGTCAGGTCGCCGATGACCGGCTCGGCATTATCGAGGCCGACCAGGTTCCGCCGATCGCTCGTCGGGCGCACCAGCAGGCGCAGCCGGTGGCCGCGCGCGGCCAGCGCGCGCGCCACGGCCGAGCCGACGAACCCGGTCGCGCCCGTCACCAGTGTCGGGTCCACGTCCATCCCCGCATTGCCGTGCGTGTATAGCCGCTGACGAGCGCGCTGGTGTAGAGGCGGCGGGTGAAGAAGCTCTCCATCGTCCTCGCCCTTCTCGGCCTTACGCTCGCGACGGCGCTGGTCGGCTCCTTCGGCTTCGGCAACGTCACCGGCGCCGTCGGCCGCGCCGGGTGGTCAGGGTTCGCGCTGATCTGCTTCTGGCAGCTCGTGATCTTCGTCCCCCTCGGCCTGGCGTGGGACCAGATCGCGCGCGCCCGCGACATCCGGCGCCCCTTCCTGTTCACCTGGGGCCGCATGGTCCGCGACGCCTCGGCCAACTGCCTGCCGTTCTCGCAGGTGGGCGGGTTCTTCTTCGGCGCCCGCGCGGTGATGCTGCACGGGCTGTCCTGGCCGGTCGCGACCGCGACCACCATTGTCGACGTAACCGCCGAGTTCCTCGCCGAGCTTGCTTTCGTCGGCGTCGGCCTGTCGATCCTGATCGCCCGTGTTCCCGCCGCCACGCACGCCGCCATGCCGATCGAGATCGGCCTCGGCCTCGCCATCGTCGGCGTGATCGTGTTCGTCTGGCTGCAAAGCGGCGCCGCTCCGCTGTTTGAGCGCATCGCCGAGCGCATCGCCGGCCGCCGGGTCGGCACCGCGAGGGCAGGGTTGGCCGCGCTGCACGCCGAGATGACGGCGCTTTATCGCCACCCCGGGCGGCTCTTCGGCAGCTTCGCGCTGCACCTCCTCGGCTGGCTGGCCAGCGGTGTTGCCACGTATATCGCATACCGCGTCTTGGGCGTGCCGATCGACTTCGACGAGGCGTTGGCGATTGAGGCGCTGCTCTCCGGCATCGCCGCCGCGGCGTTCCTGGTGCCGGTCAGCGCCGGCATCCAGGAGGCGAGCTACGCCGGTCTCGGCGCGCTGTTCGGCATCCCGGTGGAATTGTCGCTCGCCGTGTCGCTGATCCGCCGCGCCCGCGACGTCGCGGTCGGCGTCCCGATATTGCTCGCCTGGCAGGTGCTGGAAGTCCGGCGGCTCCGCGCCGCGCATGGCTGAATGGGGGATCTGATCACGTGGCGAAGCCGACAGTCTATGGCGGCCGCTACAGCGTCTACGTCCGCGCCGTGCGGCTCGCGCTCGAGGAGAAGGAGGTCGCCTATGACCTCGTCGAGGTCGATGTTTTCGCCGCCGGCGGGGTGCCGGCAGACTATCTCCCTCGGCATCCGTTCGGTCGCATCCCGGCGTTCGAACATGATGGTTTCCGCCTCTACGAGAGTAGCGCCATCGAGCGGTACGTCGATGAGGCGTTCGCCGGTCCAGCGCTTCAGCCCAGCCACCCGCGCCACCGGGCGCGCATGAACCAAGTGATCAGCGTGATGGATGCCTATGCGTACCGCACGCTGGTCTGGGATGTCTATGTCGAGCGCGTGTCCAATCCCGCCAAGCGCAAGCGCGCCGACGAGGCTCGTATCGCGGCCGCGCTACCCCGGGCGGCGACCTGCTTGCGCGCGCTGGACGACCTGATGGCGAATGAAATCTGGCTCGCCGGCCCCGCGCTCACGTTGGCCGATCTTCACGCCGCGCCGATGTTCGCCTACTTCCACAAGGCGCCCGAGGCAGCGGAACTCTTGGCGCCATTCCCGGGCCTGCGGAGGTGGTGGGCGAGGATGAGCGAGCGGCCTTGCATGTCGGCGACGCCGGGCAACTGATACCAAGCGCCCTATCCGATAACCTCTCCCCCTACCCCCTCCCGCAAGGGGAGCGACTGTCTTGATCGTCAAGCCTGATCTGATCGCTGGATTGTCTCGGCGCGGCGGCGGCCGCGTCAAGGCTGTGTCCTGGTTCAGCACATATGAGACGCGGCGGGGTCTCGTTGGCTGCGGGTGTGGAGATACTCGGCTGGGGTGAGGTCGCCAAGGGCCTGATGTGGCCTGAGGTGGTTGAAGTGATGGGCGAAGCGATCGACGAGTGGCTGCAATTCGGCCATCCGGGTGGGCAGTTCGTTGCAGGCGTAGAACTCGTATCGCCAAGTGGACTGAGCACGTTCGACGGCGCCGTTGAGTTGCGGGCGCTTGGGCGGCAGGACGAACAGGGTAAGACCCTTGGTGGCGCAGGCCTGCTCGAACTCGGCCATGAACTCGGCGCCGCCGTCCACTTGGATGCCGGTTACCGGGAACGGCGCGCTGGCGATGAGCTTGTCGAGCAGGCGGGTGGCGGCGGCGGCGGAAAGCGTCTTGGCGACTTGGCCGAACGTCCACTTCGCCACCGGGTCATAGGCGGTGAAGTGCTTAATCGAGGTCTGCGGGTCGAGATTGACGAACAGGGTGTCGATCTGGACGAGTTCGCCGGGTCGGGTGGGCTTCAGCCCCTTAGGCAGGCGGCGGGCGTGACGCCGCGGGCCGATCAGGCGGAAGCGCCGACCGCCCGGCTTACGGCGCAACAGCGGAACCGCGATGACGCGGCCGCGCTGGATGAGCGCGCGCAGGATGCGGCCCACCG